>CAZMEO010000259.1:3690-5356 GCA_964565315.1 uncultured Candidatus Moduliflexus sp.
GCCAGCGTCTACATGCGTAGTCTATGTGTTGGTGTCACGCGGGTATGCTCCCATAGACAAGATCATACCCGCGTTAGCGCAGTTGAGAGTTCGCCGCCTATTCCTGCGCGTAATCGGCGACTATCCTGTGTAAATGACGTTCGCCCTGCCCCACAGGCAGAAACAGTTTGAACGTCGGCTGGTTTATAGGCAGCCGATAGTCCTCTGCGTTGGCTTACGCAGCCATTGCGAGAGGTGCAGTATAGTATTCATCTGCATTTGTGTTTGTGTCGTTTTTACGAGGGCCCGACGCCTCGGCACGCAACTGACGCCTCAATTAACCCCGTCGAAACCATATCGCCCCCAAGCTTGAGGTCTTTCAAAGAACATTTCAATCAAACTGCTTATTTTTAAACGCGCGTTCCATTTCCCGGTTCGCGACGCGCTCTTTCATGCTTTCACGTTTATCGTGAAGCTTTTTCCCTTTGCCTAATCCAAGCTCCAATTTAGCCTTGCCATCGGAGAAATACATGCTGATCGGCACAAGCGTAAACCCTTTTTCAGAAACCTTTCCGATCAACTTGCGAATTTCTCGCCGGTGCAGCAGGAGTTTCCGAGAGCGCAATGGATCGTGATTTAACTGATTGCCATGCGAATACGGGCTGATATGGCAATTCACAAGAAAAATTTCATCGCCGCTGACTCTCGCGTAGCTTTCTTTCAAATTCGCCCGGCCTTCCCGCAGCGATTTGACTTCCGTGCCGCGCAGCACAATCCCGGCTTCGAAGCGTTCTTCGATAAAATACAGATGTGTTGCTTCTTTATTGACACAAATACTTTTTTTCTCGTTCATAAGTCATTCACCACGTTCCAACGTTGCCAGAATTAAAATATGTTCCCGCCGCATAAATGCAAGAAAAAAATGCCCGAATCGAAAAATTTTTATTGACGTAATCAACGCGGCTGAATTCATCAATTTTCTTGACAAGATAAAAGTGGGAACATTAGGAATGCGGAAGATTCGATAGAAATTTCCCATATAGCTTTGTAAATCAAGGAGATCGGCGATGTTGGATTTGTTTATCAAGGGCGGGTATGTGATGTATCCGATCATGCTCGGCTCTATCGTAGCGTTAGCGGTAATTATCGAACGCTTTGTCAATTTGCGGGAAGCAAAAGTCATTCCGAAAGATTTTTTTGCCCGAATTAAGGGGCTGCTGCTGGAAGGGCATATCAACGAGGCGCTGTCGATCTGTTCCAAAAGCAATAAGCCGATTGCAAAAATCATCGAAGCTGGCATCATGAAATATTATTTCGGGCGCGACGAAATCAAGGAAGCGATTGAAGACGCCGGGCGGCATGAAATCGCGTTTCTCGAAAAATATCTGAACCTGCTCGGCATGATTGCCGCTGTTGAGCCGCTGCTCGGCTTGCTCGGCACTGTCACCGGCATGATCAAAGTCTTTAACGTGCTGTCTGCGGGCGGCATCGGGCAGGCCGAACAACTCGCGGGCGGCATCGGCGAAGCGCTGATTACCACTGCCGCCGGGTTAGCGATTGCCATCCCGACCTTAGTGTTTCATAATGTTTTTTCCGAACGCGCCGACCGCCTGATTCTGAAAATGGAAAAAAGCTCGATGGAACTGACCGAAATCCTGTCGCAAGGCCAGCGGGAAGAGTGGAAAGT
>CAZMEO010000260.1:0-2077 GCA_964565315.1 uncultured Candidatus Moduliflexus sp.
TCGTCTCGGCGATCTGGTCGAAGAGGATTTCCGCCGCCCATTTGCCAACTAAATGTTTGGGATGATGCAGCGTCGTCAGCGGCACGTCTGCTGTTGCGCTCTGTTCGGCGTTATCAAAGCCGATCAGCGAGATGTCGGACGGCACGGCGACGTTGGCATCGCGCAGCGTCGCCATTGCTCGCAGCGCGCTGTCATCGTTAAAACAAAAGATCGCGGTTGGGCGTTCGGAGTTGTTCAGTACAAGCATCTCCCGCACGACACGCGGAATCGTCTCCGGTTCATCCAACTGGAGCGAGGTGACGGCTTTTTCCAAACGCGGTTCAGGCAGGATGCCGGCCTGTTCTAACGCCTTGCGATACCCCTGATAGCGGTGCAAGCCCGGCAATTTATCATACGGATAAAGGCAGGCGATCCGGCGATGTCCGGCGTCAATCAGGTATTGCGTCGCACGCAGGCCGCCTTCGACATCATCTACGGCGACGCAGGAAATATCAGGGTTTGGAAACCACCAGTTCATCAGCACGAACGGGATCGTTAACGCATTCAGGGCGTGAAAGATCTGCGTTTCTTCGAATTTCTGAAACCCGCCGACCGGCTCGAAAAGCAAGCCGTCAATCTGGCGCTCAAGCAGTTGTTCTAAACAGGCTAATTCTTTTGCATAATCCGCATACGAGTTGCCCAACACAATATTATAGCGGTTCTGATGGGCGACTTTATCAATTGCCTCCATGATTTGCGGATAAATATAATAGGAAATGCGCGGCGACAACACGCCGACTAAATGGCTCAATTGTCGGGGCGCGGTAAAATTGCCGGAAAAGAATGTGCCTAACCCCTGTTTTTTATAGATCAAACCTTCATCACTTAATTCTGCCAATGCCTGCCGCACCGTGTTCCGGCTGACTTGAAACCGTTCCACGAATTCACTTTCCGAAGGAATTTTCTGATCCGGCTTATAGTGTTCCTCTGTAAAGTATTGAATAATCGTTTCTTTCACCTGCCGATATTTGGGCAGCGCCTTCTCCGCGTCAATCGTCATGTCTTCTCATCTCCGTTCATATCAAGAATGTTTCTATTGTTTAGTACAACTTCATATCAATTGTGCTGCATTATGGTTATATCGTCAAGAAATTTTCGTATCAGCCAGCGTTTTTTTATGAATATATAGATATAATAAAAAAATTATCATCGTAACTATTTATAAAAAAAGAATATATAAATATGTCATATAATTATTTAAAATTTCTATTGACATGTTCATATTTATATTTATATTAAGTACAAGATTAAACAAGTTAAGTGAAAATCGAAGACAAAAAGAATAAGAGTTATTTTGAAGGAGGTGGTAGGGCCGTTGTAGAATGGATAAATAATGATTTGGCTATCGAAATATCGCAGAAATGTTTGGTAATGAAAACAGGAGAAAAACAAATACATCTATTTTAGAACAAGGAGCTTGCCTAATGAAAAAGATCTGTATTCTATTGTTCGTGTGTGCATTCGGATTGGCGACGTTTGCTCAGGCAGAAACGGTGCTGCGCATTAACGCCTGGGATAACCCGGCGACAAACAAGGCAGTTGAAGAAATCAATCTGCGGTTTATGAAGGAAAATCCAGATATTAAAGTCGAATTTACCTTCGCCCCAAGAGATCAGTTTAACCAGGAAAACCCGATGCGCGTTGCTGCCGGGGATGTGGATATCTGGGCGGATTTCGGTTTCTCCAACCACATTCAGGACTATCATAAAGGCGCGGCGCTCCCGTTGCGCTATCAGAATATTGAAGCGGGATTGGTCGAGCCGTTAGACGGGCAGGCATTTCTTGGGAATTACAAGCCTGAAGCCGTGAAAGACGCGATGACCTATAAAGGCAAAGTCTATGGCGTCTGCATGGGAAGCGTCGTCTTCTCCGGGATTTTCTATAATAAAGACCTCTTCGCCAAATATAACTTAGCGATGCCGACGACGTATGAAGAGTTGGTAAATGTCGCCGAAACCTTAAAAGAAAACGGCGTGACGCCATTCACGACGGCGGGCGCGGCAGTCTGGCCGGTTAATATGAGCATGTTCGGTTTTCT
>CAZMEO010000260.1:2177-5355 GCA_964565315.1 uncultured Candidatus Moduliflexus sp.
TATGATGTATCCTTTTCAACAGGGGAATGGCAAATTCCGTTGGGTTATTCCTTATCTTGTACTGTCGCCGGCATTGTTGTTCTTTCTGATTTTTCATGTATTTCCCTCGATTGCCACGTTCATTATTTCTTTTACAGACATGCAGCGCACCAGTTATCAACCTGTCCATTTTGTCGGGTTAGACAATTATCGCGAATTTTTTCAGCCGGGGACGTTTCGCGATAAAGGGGTGGCGTTAAAAAATTCGATTGTGTTTACGGTTGTTGTGACGCTCGTTCAAAATGCGCTGGCGCTGGCTGTGGCGCTGATTCTGAATCAAAAATGGCGCACTCGTGCGATCTTTCGCGCGCTGTTGTTCCTCCCTGTGCTTTTAGGGATGACGGTTAACGTCTTAACCTGGCGGCTGATGTTTCATCCCTTCGACGGGCCGGTTCAAAAAGTCGCGCAGGCCGTGTTTCAACCGGCAGAGTATAAACTGACATATTCAACGTTTATGAAAATGAAAAAAGATGGCTTGCCTCAGGAATTTGTCAAAAGCCTGGAGCCATTAAAAAATAAGAATTTTGACAGCAAGAATCTCTTTCTTCAAGCGGTCGAAAAGAACGCTGGCGCAAGCGCGGCGCAGCAATATCAAGCGCAACTTGTGCAGTACGCGGAAACAGGGGTGGTCTATAAGTTTCTTTCTGATCCGCATTTAGCGTTTCCGTTGATTATTTTTATTCAAATCTGGTCGTATCTCGGCTATTCATGCGTGATTTACTTGGCCGGGCTTCAGAGCATCCCCGGCGACTTGTATGAAGCCGCCACAGTGGATGGCGCAAATCGGTGGGCGCAATTTAAGCATGTCACGTTCCCGCTGATTGCGCAGTCGGTCACGGTGAATGTGCTGTTAGCGATTATCGGCGCGTTGTCCACCTTTGATACGATCTATCTCGCCACAAATGGTCAATTCGATACGCAGACGATGGCGTTTTATATGTTCTCGTTAGCTTTTCAGCAAACTGCCGGAGGCGTCGGCGGACGAATGGGATTCGCGTCAAGCGTCGCCGTGCTGCTCTTTGTGATGATTTTCAGCGTTGCCGCTGTGATGCAGGTGTATCTGCGCCGACGGGAGGTGGAACTATGACCGATCAACCAAAATTCACGCAAAAATTCTTGAAACTTTCATATATCGGGATTGGGTTATTCATCGTGGTGGTTTCAATCTTCTATATTTTCCCAATCGCCATGCTGTTGAATGTCAGCTTAAAAACATCGACCGAGTTTACCGCAAATCCGGTCAGCTTGACGCAATCGTTTCATATCGAAAATTATCGAAACGTCCTGCGGCAAAGCGGCTTTGCCCGGTCGTTTTTCAATAGCGTCTGGTACACGGTGGTTTCCAATGTGCTGACATTATTCGTGACCGCCCTCGCGGCGTTCGTGATTTCGCGGAAATATGTCAAATACAGCGGCTTCTTCTACATGCTGTTTATGGCCGGGATTTTTCTGCCGAACCCGTTGATTCCGCAATTCCGTTTGATTGATATGCTTGGGCTGTATGGCAAGCCGCTCGGCTACCTGCTGCTGCGAATTAACCCCGGCATGATCATGCTGTTGATGGTCGGATATTACAAAACCATTCCGCGCGAATTCGACGAAGCGGCGGCGCTCGATGGCTGCGGCACGCTCAGATATATCTTGCAATTCCTGCTCCCGATGAGCAAACCGGTGTTTGCGACGGCGACAATTCTGTATTCTGTCGGCGTCTGGAACGACTTGATCGGAACAACCATCTTTCTGACCAGCCCGAAATATTATCCGGTGATCCGCGTGTTGTTCATGTTCGTCGGGCAATATGGAAATGACTGGCCTCCGTTGGCGGCAGCAGTCTTTATTGTCGCCATGCCGGTCATTCTGGTCTTCCTCATCTTTCAGAAATATATCATCGAAGGCGCTGTCGCCGCCGGGTTAAAGGGATAAAAATATTTGTAGAGCCGTCCTGACGGCATGGCTGTTAAGTCCTAAATGTTGCGAGGGGCAAAGATGGCCTCTCGTTCCACGCTCTGCGTGGAATGATTCGATTTGGACGATCCGCGTCCCGTCTCGCCGCAGAGCGGCGGGTGTGGGCGTTCCACGCAGAGCGTGGAACGAGAACTTAACAGTCCCGGACTGGCGTCTCTACAAAAATCTACAAGGAAAAATAATCATGAACAAATTAAGAATAATTATCGGAATCATGTTCGCGCTTGCCTCTTTAACTGGCGGCGCAAACGCGCAAGAAGGTTGGACACTCGTCTGGCAGGATGAATTTGATGGCGTCAATATTGATCGCAGCAAATGGGATTTTGACATCGGCAACGGCTTCTGGGCGAATCCCGCCGAGCAGAAAGACTGGGTGCAGGGCTGGGGCAACAACGAATTGCAATATTACACCGACCGCGTTGAAAATGCGTCTTTGAAAGATGGAACGTTACGCATTATCGCCCGGTCTGAGGCATACACAGGCGATGTTGCGGGCAAGCCGCAAACCTTGCAGTACACGTCGGCCAAATTAAAAACACGCGGACTGTTTAGCAAAAAATATGGCAAATTCGAAGCCCGCATCAAGCTGCCGGTCGGCAAGGGCTTCTGGCCTGCGTTCTGGATGCTGCCGCAGGGATCGGCGCATGCGACCGGTGAATATGGCGGATGGGCGGCTTCCGGCGAGATTGATATTATGGAAAGCTGGGGCAGCAAGCCGCAAGAAATCTGCGGTACGCTGCATTATGGCGGACAATGGCCGGACAATAAATTGACAACCAACAAGTATATGTTTCCTGCTGAAAGCGCGATTGATGCGTTTCATCTGTACGGCATTGA
Organism: uncultured Candidatus Moduliflexus sp.; assembly: GCA_964565315.1. Taxonomy (GTDB): domain Bacteria; phylum Moduliflexota; class Moduliflexia; order Moduliflexales; family Moduliflexaceae; genus Moduliflexus. The sequence goes on from CAZMEO010000260.1 coordinate 5,019, forward strand.
GTGGGAACCCGGCGAAATCCGCTGGTATGTGGACGGTCAATTATACGCCACGCAGCAGAAATGGTTCAGCCAGGGCGCAGGGCAATCCGAGCCGAATCCCTATCCCGCGCCGTTTGATCAACCGTTTTATTTGATGTTCAATTTGGCGGTCGGCGGCAATTTTGACGGCAACCCAGACGCTGCGACACCATTTCCCGGCATTATGGAAATTGACTATGTGCGTGTCTATGAATTAACTGGCCGCCCGTATCGTACCATTGAAAAACAGCCTTGACAACAGCACGAACACCTCACAGGTTTTTGAAACCTGTGAGGTGTGATTCTATTCAGGAGAAAT
>CAZMEO010000261.1:0-5339 GCA_964565315.1 uncultured Candidatus Moduliflexus sp.
GCCTCTGCGCCCTGAAGGGGCGCAGAAATCAACCAGCGGTTGAAACCGCTGTCTGTACCTCATCGCCCTTTCAGGGCAAACACACCTGTAAAGGGTTGGGGGTGGGTCTTTTCAGGAGAACGTCACAGCCCTTCCCCTTCGGCGAGGGGCAGGGGTGAGGTGCGTAACGTCATTACTCAGGGAATACATTTATTACATGCAAAATTTATTGAATAACCTGACGACCCTTTTACAGCAGGACGAGCGTTTGGTTGCCAATGGGAAATTACTGAAGAATACCGTCATTGAGTTCGCGTTGCGCCTTGATCCGGGCTTGCTCAGCATGCTGTTGTCCGATGCGGCGATCAAAAAGCATTTCTTTCAAGAGGTCGAAGGCATTTGGGTCTTTGATAAGATCAAATTTCAGCAGTTTATCAGTCAGAAAGCCTTTTTGCCTGATAGTTATACCGCATTCAAAAACAAGATCGGCCTGACAACTGATGATGAGTTTATCAGCGAAGGGAAAAACGTCGTGCTGGCCTGGCCGTATAAAGACTGCATGTTAGAAGGCGGACAAACTCAAGAGAATGAAAAAAAAGAAGAACTCTTTTGGAATGAGACGCTTGCTCCGAATGAAATTGATCGGCTGACCTCACCAAAAGCGCTGAAGAATTTTACATGGCATTCACAGGAAGGGAGCAGTTCAATCGGAGACTTCAAGGGCAGATTTAATCTGTTCTTGAAGGGGAATAACCTGTTATCGCTGTATTCTTTAAAAACATCTTTTGCGAACGCGGTCAAACTGATTTATATAGACCCGCCTTATAACACGGGAAATGATAGTTTTGGGTATAATGATAATTTTCGTCATAGCTCGTGGCTCACGTTTTTCAAAAATCGCATGCTCGCAGCAAAAGATTTTCTGCGCATTGATGGTTCAATATGGATCAATTTGGATGATAGCGAGGTGCATTATGCAAAAGTCTTGTGTGATGAGTTGTTTGGCAGAGAAAACTTTATCGCCAATATCATCTGGCAAAAGAAATACGCGCCTCAAAATGATGCCAAATTTTTTTCAGATACGCATGACCATATCCTGGTGTATGCCAAAAATATCGCGCATTTTCAATTAAATTTACTCCCGCGCACGGAGATGATGGATAAACGCTATAAAAACCCGGACAATGATCCACGAGGGCTCTGGTCTTCCGATAATCTCCTTGTCAAGACGTATGCGGCTGAATATGATTATCCGATTGTCAATCCGGCGGGGCGAGCAATTCATCCGCCAAACGGGAGTTGCTGGCGTGTTTCGAAAAATCGCTTTGAAGAATTGCTCCGTGACAATCGCATCTGGTTCGGTGAAGATGGCAAAAATGTCCCGCGATTGAAACGCTTTTTATGCGAAGTCAAAGAAGGCACGACTCCATGCACCATTTGGCCGTATCAAGAAGTCGGGCATAATCAAGACGCCAGACGAGAGTTATTTGCGCTGGTTGATACGCATGTTTTTAAAACGCCGAAGCCTGAGAAACTGATCAAAAGAATCATCGAACTCGGATCAAACGAAGGCGATTATGTCATGGATTTTTTTGCAGGAAGCGGAACAACCGCCGCAGTCGCCTTGAAAATGAAGAGAACATTTATCGCCTGCGAGCAGATGGAGTATTGTGAAACCGTGACAAAGGAACGGCTTCGGAAAGTCATTGCCGGTGAACAAGGCGGGATTTCAGCGGAGGTGAATTGGAAGGGGGGCGGTTCGTTTATCTCCTGTGAGCTTGCCAAATTCAACCAATTGTGTATTGATAAGATCCAACAGGCGCGCGATCATGAATCTCTCATGGAAGCGTGTGAGTTCCTCGCTAAAAAAGGGCTGCGTGATTATAAAATAGATCATTGGCCTTTTGATGCGCAAGAATTCGCCACCTTTTCACTTGAAGAACAACAGAAACTGCTGATGTCGATGCTTGATAAAAATTGGCTGTACGTTCCATTGTCAGAAATTGATGATGCTGATTTTGAGTTTACCGCGCATGAAAAGGAATTAAATCATGCTTTCTATCACCTTTCAGACAGCAGAGAGAGCCGATAGCGTCAATTTCGTAAAAGAGGCGATTGTGCAACAGCATTTTGCGTTACTTTCATTCGAAGGTTATACGGTCAAACACTCACACGTCTCGCTTCTGTTAGAACGAGGTTTATTCGAGATCGATTGCTCTTCTATCAATTCACAGGAACTTCTGGACACGTTACAGGCCATGCCCGACTTTCAGCTTTCGGCCAAGATTCAATTTGCGCAGCAACTGCGATGCCCGTTTCTATTTTTTTGTTACTCTTACATCAATCAACATTGTTCGGTATATGAGATTGCTCACCATTCCATGCAGCGCGTCGCCTCGTTTTCATCGTATCACGACTTTGCGCAATGGACATTACCATACAGAGAGCTTGTGATGACATCTCGTTATGAAGAACAAGGGCTTCCCCAAATAGACCGTGAATTACGCAAGCTGAAGATTCCCTGGCCTGGAAATTTAGATGATGTGTTATTAAAAAACCAGACTCCGACCGCCCTGATCGAATTTCAACGCACGACCAATACAAGCGTCAGAGCGCATTGCAATAATACCTGGTTTTTGCCGACGCAACGCAGAAAAGGGGATGTGAATCGATGGCGCGCGCTTGACATTATCAGAAAACAAAGCGGCTTGCCTCTCTTGATTATCGTATGGTCAGAGAAAGAACACGTGGTAAAATTAAAATTGGTTGAAGAGATTATTTACCCGGAAGACCCTGAGCCTCAAAAGGGACTTCGCTATAAAAGTAAAGAGGTCATGACCGTGCAGAGAATGCTTGAAATTCTCCAACGCTTTTGATGAACCATGCCGACATCTCACCACATATTCAAAGCGGTGCTGCAATCCGGCGGGACTGAATTGTACAGCAGCCATCTGCCTGATTGCATTTACCACAACCTGAAACCGGGCATTGATGCGCGAAGTTATCAGCAAGAAGCGTTTGGGCGGTTTGTCTATTATTGGACGAAATATCGGAATCGCCTGAACAATCTTCCTACGCAATTGCTGTTTCACATGGCGACCGGCAGCGGCAAAACGCTGATCATGGCGGGGCTGATCGTGTATCTGCATGAACAAGGGTACCGAAATTTTTTGTTTTTTGTCAATAGCACGAATATTATCGAAAAAACGCGGGAGAATTTCCTCAACCCGGCGTCGTCGAAATATCTCTTCGCGGAAACGATTGAGATCGGCAACAAACGGATTCGAATCAAAGAAGTCGAGAATTTTCAGGCGGCGAATCAGGAGGACATCAATATCGTGTTTTCGACGATTCAGGGCTTGCATAGCCGCCTCAATACGCCGAAAGAGACAAGCTTGACCTATGATGATTTCGAAGATCGAACAATCGTGTTCATCTCCGATGAAGCCCATCATCTGAACGCCGAAACGAAGCAAGGCAAACAGATCAATCATGAAGAACTCTTCGAGATCGTCAGTTGGGAGCGCACGGTCAACAGGATATTTCAGGCCAATCGAGACAATGTGCTGTTAGAATTTACCGCAACAGCGGATTTGAACACCCCGGAAATCGCGCAAAAGTATCAGGATAAAATTCTTTTCGATTATCCGCTGAAACAATTCAGGAAAGACGGCTATTCCAAAGAAGTCAACGTGCTGCAAGCAGACCTTGCGCCTGTCGAACGGGCGCTGCAAGGGGTGATTTTAAGCCAATACCGGCGCAAAATATTCGAACGCCATCATCTCCATATCAAGCCGGTCATTCTTTTCAAATCCAAAACCATCAAAGAAAGCCAGGCGATGTTCGAAGAGTTTACGCAGCGCATCAAATCGCTGACGCGCGCTGATCTTGAAAAAATTCAGCAGAATGCCTTTCGGCATGAACCGCTCCACCCCACCGTGAGCGTTTCGGATTCAGGGCGCGTGTTACGTAAAGCATTCGAATATTTTGCGCGGCACGGAATGACATTAGAAAATCTGGTAACTGAACTCAAAGAGGATTTTTCGGAAACGAAATGCCTGTCCGTCAACAGCAAAGACGAAAGCGAGCAGAAGCAGATCGCAGTCAATTCATTGGAAGACGAAGCGAACGAATATCGCGCCATTTTTGCGGTCGATAAACTGAATGAAGGCTGGGACGTGTTGAACCTGTTTGATATTGTGCGCCTGTATGATACCAGAGACGCCAAACAAGGCGTTCCCGGCAAAACGACCATGTCAGAAGCGCAGTTAATCGGGCGCGGAGCGCGATATTGTCCGTTTCAACTCTCGCCTGAACAACCGCTATATTGCCGGAAATTCGATGATGATGTCGAACATGAATTGCGGATTTGCGAGGAACTGTATTATCATAGCGCATATAATCCGCGTTATATTCAGGAATTGAATACCGCGTTAGAAGAGATCGGCATCAAACCGAAAGAAACCAAAGAACGCCATCTGCGCGTAAAAGACACCTTCAAAGCCACGCCTTTTTATCAAAGCGGACTTCTCTTTCTGAATGAACGGCGGAAATATCATCGAGAGGATGTGTTCGGGCTGCCTTCAGCCGTAATTCAACATGCGCATACCGTCACGCTCAACACAGGCTATACGAAATCCAGCGCGGTGTTTGCGCCGCATCGCGACGCGCTCACGCTTGAACGTGCGCAGAAAGAATATGTCTTGAGTGATTTCGGCCAGCATCTGCTTCGTAAAGCGATCAACACATTAGAGTTTTATCAATTTTGCCATCTCAAAAAATATTTGCCGAATCTCACGTCGATTTCAGAGTTCATGACATCGCCAAATTATTTAGGCGCAATCAAGGTCAACGTTTCCGGTTTGCCCGAACAAGTCGCACATCTTGAGCCAGCAGAAAAATTAGACGCCGCCATTCAAGTGTTAGAACGCATTGCGGAAGTCATGACTTCTGATCACATCGAGCATAAAGGCACGAAAGAATTTAAGCCGCATCGTCTGAAAGAATACCTGAAAGATAAAACGCTGCATTTCACGATCAACGAGGGGGAAGAGAGCGAAGCAGGCCAATCAATGAATGATCCGCATGAAACTGCCTTTTACCTGAATTTGAGCGCAAAAGATTGGTATGTGTTCAATGATTGTTTCGGCACGTCAGAGGAAAAGCAGCTGATCATGTCTATCGAAAAGGTGTATGATGCGCTGAAAGCCCACTATGATGAAATCTATCTGATGCAGAACGAAACACATGTCAAAATGTATCACGTTGATGACGGGCGAGCGATAGAGCCGAATTTCCTATTATTTCTTGCGAAATATGCTCCCGCGCAACGTCTGCATTATCAGATATGGATCGAAACG
>CAZMEO010000262.1:0-5333 GCA_964565315.1 uncultured Candidatus Moduliflexus sp.
GTTGATCATTGCTTCGGCTTTCGCCATTTCCTCGCCGTATTTCACCCAGTCGCCTTGCGCGAGGCTCTGGCGGGCGGCGCTGAAATGGTCGCTCAACTGCTGGACAACGCTGCTGAGGTCGGCGTTTTGCAACTGATCCGCCGGAATGCGCTCGACAAGGCGCTGTTCATCCGGGCGCAGCTTGCCGCCGAAGACCGCCTCAAGCGCCTGCTGCATCGTGAGTTCCATCGCGACTTCGCCGCTGTACGAGGCGACCACCCGCTTCAATTCCGGCAAATCGCGCTGCTCGGCTTTCAAATAGACCGGCTCGACATAGAGAATCGAACCATCAATCGGAATGACCAGCAGATTGCCGCGAATCACGGCGGACCCGCGCTGATCCCAGAGCGAGAATTGCTGCGAAATCGTGGTGTCCTGATTGATGCGCGCCTCAATTTGCGCCGGGCCATAGACCAATTTATCTTTCGGGAATTTATAGACCAGCAATTCGCCGTAATGCGCCTGATCGCAGCGAGCGGCGAACCAGGCGATCATATTGTCCTTGTTTTTCGGCGTCACCGGATTCATCAGAATAAATTCCTGCTGCGTTTCTCCCGGCAGACGCATCTGCATGTAATACGGATCCATCTGCACCGTTTCTTCGCCGTAGGTTTCTTTCGGCACCGTCCACAAATCCTCTTTGCTGTAAAACACCTTCGGGTCTTTCATGTGATAGGTGTTGTATTGCAGCATTTGAATGGAAAACAGGTCATACGGATAGCGGACATGCGCTTTCAGGCCGTCCGGCATCGCAGCGAAATCCTTGAACATGCCGGGGAAAATGTTCTGATACGTTTTGCCGAGCGGCTCGTTCGGATCAACTAAATAAAAATCCACGCTGCCGTTATACGCATCCACGACGATTTTGACGGAATTGCGGATATAGTTGACCGGATTGCGCTTGTAATAGACCGGCTCGGAATAGGGATAGCGGTCGGTCATGACGTAGGCGTCCTGAAGCCAGAAGAGCCGTCCTTCGTGCAGGACGATATACGGATCGTTGTCCAATTCGAGGAATGGCGCAATATGGCGAATCCGCGCCTGAATGTTGCGGCGGAACATGATGCGGCTTTCGCTGGTGGTCGAGCTGGTCAGCAGAATGTTCATCTCCCGGAAACCCCATGCGAACAGCATTCTGTGAAAAATCGTTTTCATTTGAATCCCGCCCATGCCGTCATACGTGATGTAGATATTTTCATCGCCGGAAGGATAATGAAATTCAGCGTCTTTTCCGGCATTTCCCGTTGTTCTGACGATGACGTAATCGTCGCGGTCTCTGACGATGGATTGCGGGGCTTGCTGTCCCTGCTGAGGCTGTGTCTGTCCGGCTTGCTGCTCGCCGAAATAGATAGCGGTATTGAGGGCGTCGAGGCCGACTGGCGACACCGGCGGAATGTCTTTGATGAACAATTCCGGCAAGCCTTCGGACGTGACGCTGTTGACCGGGTTCATCACCACGCCGTAGCCATGCGTGTAGGTCAGGCGCGTCGTGACCCAGGTTTGCGCCTGCGTCGCGAGTTTTTCACGCTCCAATTCGCGCGGCGCGAGCATCACTTGCCGTACTTTGCCGTCAATTTCATAGCGATCCACATCGACGTTGTAAAAGGTGTAATAGGTGCGGATCGATTGAATTTGCTGATACGTGCTGAGCAGCGGTTTCTGATCCCAGAGTCGAATATTGTTGAGCGTGTCTTCGTTCTGTTTCAAGGCGTCGAGCGTCAGCGTGCTTTCCGCCGGGAAAGGCTTGACGGCGATATTCGTCAGGCCGTAAGCGTCGTTGGTCATGTTGATGTTATGCGTAATGAACGGCTCTTCTTTGATGAATTCGTTCGGCTTGACAATCATCTGCTGCACCATGCCCGGCACGACGCCTTGAATCACAATCGCAAGCGGAATCAGCAGCGCGACGCCGAGAATCACCCAGACCGCTCGGTCTTTCGACGAAAACAGTCCGGAGAGCGTCCAGACTGCTAATGCCAGCACATAGATCAGCAAGCCCCACAACGCGAAACGGTCGGCGTAATAATCGGTATAGCCCGCGCCAAACACTAAGCCTTGCCGCGAATAGAGCAGGTCGAACATTTGCAGGCGATAGCTCCACGCTTTCAGCAGCAGGCCGAAAATCACCAATCCGTACAGATGATATTTGACGTGCTTGACAAGGTTCAGCGACCGTCCCTGAATGGCGAACAGGCCGTTCAGTCCGTAAATAACCGCCGCGCCCAGAAAACTCAGCACAGTCAGCGACATCAGCCAGCTATTGAGCAGATGATGCACCGGCAGCGCAAAGACGTAAAAGCCGATGTTCCGGCCAAAGAGCGGATCATTTTTCCCAAACGGCACACTGTGAAAATATTTCAGCAGCGTTTCCCAGTGCGGCGCGGCTGAAATGCCGGTAAACAGGGCGAGCGCGATGGTCGCGATCCAGAGGAGCAGCGGAGCGCGTTCGAGGCCGCCGGAAGTCAATTGACGCAGCGGTTCGGCATATTCGCCGAGATCATAGCGCTCAAAAGCGTCGGGATTGATTTGCAGCGGGCGGCCTTGCGTCTGGCTGACGCGCCGCGCCTGCCAGAAATTCGCGCCGAGAAAAATCGCGCCAAGCGCGGTGAACAGCGCGACATACCAAAATTTTGCGGTGAACATTTTCCAGAAGACCGCGCTGTAATTCAGCGAGTCGAACCAGAGCCAGTCAATGATAAAGCCCGCAAACACGCTGATCAGCAGAATGATCGCGATTCCGGCAAACATAAGCAAAGCGAACAGTCGTTGAAAGTTCTGTGGTTTCATGTGCTTCAATTCTCCTTGCGTCTATTTCCGTACCGACGGACAGCCTTGCCCGCCGACACCGCTCGATGAACAAGGCTGTTCGTCTGTACGGAAAAGTTTCACGATTTCAGGTAATGATAAACTGCCTCACTTGATCTCGATCCATCCGCTTATTTTTTTGGCAAGGAAAATATCGAATTCTCTCAGGATGCTTGAAATTTGAACGACACCAATTGATCGGATGTAAATATAATTAAATTGATTCATTTCTATAATTCCTATTAAAATACCTGAATTATCGTATAAATGAAGAAGAAATATTTATACGATTGAAACATTTCAATTGTATCGTTTCATTTCTCTTGACAGATTCTCCCTCGCTCACGCAAGGTAAACCTCACAGGTCTTCGAGACCTGTGGGGTTTCTCACTCGAACTTATTTTTTACATAATTACTTACTTATAAACGACAGCGAATGGGAGAAGGAAACGAATAAATTCAAATTCATTCTTTTCTCCCATTCGCTGTCGTTCCGATATTGACATCATGACGCAATCCCACGCATTACTTCACTATACAACATGTTACCGCAGCGGCGTTCCGTTTCACACGAATGCCGTGCTTCCTGAAGCCGTTTTCGAGATTCAACCTATTGCGGCGCTGCCATATTTCAAGATCGAGCAAGCCGATGGAAAAACCGTCTTGCGCTATGAGTTAGCCAAACATGATTCCGTGTACGGATTAGGCGAGCAATTGGGCGGCCTCAATAAACGCGGCAAAATCTATCGGACGTATAACACCGACATTTCGCCGCATCAGCCGCATGTCGAGACGCTTTACGGCTCGCATCCGTTTCTGTTTATCACTGGCAAACAAGGTTTTGGCTTTTTTCTCGATTACCCGTCCGAAATGACCTTCGACATCGGCCACGCGCATAAAGACGTGCTGGAAATCACGATTCCGTCGCAGGATTTCGACCTCTATCTGTTCGATGTCAGCGAACCGAAACGGATCATCCGCGAATACCTGACACTGACCGGCTCGCCCTACATTCCGCCGAGATGGGCGTTCGGCTACCAGCAATGCCGGTACAGCTACCCCGACGCCGACACCGTGCAGGCCATCGCCAAAAAATTCCGGGAGCTTGACATCCCGTGCGACGCTATCGGCATGGACATTGATTATATGGTGAATTACAAAGTCTTCACGCTGGACGACGAGAAATTTCCGAAGTTTGCCGAGTTTGTCGCGCAGATGAAAGCCAACGGTTTCCGCCTCGTGCCGATTCTCGACGCGGGCGTGAAAGTCGAGCCGGGCTATGCGATCTACGACGAAGGGAAAGCAAACGACTATTTCTGCAAAGATGAACGCGGCGAGGATTTCGTGGCGGCGGTCTGGCCGGGCTTATGCCATTTCCCCGATTTTCTGCGCGAAGAGGTACGGGCATGGTGGGGCAAGCAGTACCGCTTTTTTACGGATCAGGGGATCGAAGGCTTCTGGAACGACATGGACGAACCGGCGATTTTTTACGTGCCGGAAAAATTGAAACAGGTGCGCGACAAAATCCACGCCATTTTGAGCAAGGACGACATCGGGCGTGAATTGACCGAACTGGGCGACGCGATGGAGATTTTCAACCGCCGCGAATATTTTAAGGCGTTTTCGCAGCGCACGGATGACGGCCAGGTCGTCAATCACGACGCCGTACATAATCTCTACGCCTTTGACATGACGCGCGGCACGGCGGAGCAACTGCAACAGGCGATGCCGGACAAACGCTATTTCCTGCTGTCACGCGGCAGCTACGCCGGGCTGCACCGCTTTTCCGGCATCTGGACGGGCGACAATTCGAGTTGGTGGGAACATCTTGAAGTCAATATGCACATGCTGATGTCGCTCAATTTCGCGGGCTTTTTCTACACGGGCGCGGACACTGGCGGCTTTGGCGCGGAAGTCTCGCCGGAATTGATGATTCGCTGGATGCAGCTTGGCCTGTTTTCGCCGCTCTATCGCAATCACACGTGGTACGGCTCACGCCAGCAGGAACCCTGGAGTTTCGACCCTGACACGACCGCAATTCTGCGCGACGTGCTGCGCCTGCGCTATGCGCTGATTCCGTATGCCTATTCCGAATACATGCGAGCCGCGCAGGAACTCAGGCCGTTCATCGCGCCGCTCTTTTTTGAATTTGCGGGCGAGCGCGCCCAGCAGGTCGAAGATCAGTTTATGTACGGCGAATCGCTGATGATTGCGCCGGTCTATACGCCGAACGCGCGTGGCCGCTTCGTGCATCTGCCGAAAGGCCGCTGGCTGCATTGGAATGCGTCGCGCTGCGAAACCCGCGCTATGGCGGTCATGCCGGCGGGCGATTATTACGTCAGCGCAGAGATGCACGAAGTCCCAATGTTTTTGCGGGAAAATCGCCTGTTCGTGTTGTCTGAGCCGATGAGCCACTCCAATGAAACACCTGTGCGAACACTGACGGTGGTCGGGTTGGTGACGGACACGGCGGAGTTTGTTTATTATGA
>CAZMEO010000263.1:0-5328 GCA_964565315.1 uncultured Candidatus Moduliflexus sp.
TTTTACTGGGGCATGGGAGCGCAGAAATTTGCCGATCTCGTGAATGAAAAAACCAACGGCCAGATTGTTGTCAAGCCGTATTTCGGCAGTACGCTGCTGAAAGGGGCGCAGTTGAACGCATTCCAGATGGTCGCGCAGGGCGTGATTGATGTCGCGTTCGAATCCACGATCAACTCTGCGACGGTTCTGCCGCAGAAAAACATCTTTTCGCTGCCGTTTTTTATCAACTCGTTCGAGAACCTCGATAAGTTAGAAGCAGGCGAAACCGGCAAAGCGATTTTCGCGGCGATGGAAGAGAAAGGCGTCATGCCGCTGGCATGGGGCGAAAACGGCTTCCGCCAGATTACGAACAGCAAAAAAGAGGTGAAGACGCCGGAAGATTTGAAAGGGCTGCGCGTCCGCGTCGTGGGCAGCCCGATTTTTATTGATACGTTTAAAGCGCTGGGCGCAGACCCGATTAACATGAATTGGGGCGACGCCATTACCGCTTTCCAGCAAGGCACGGTGGACGGCCAGGAAAACCCGGTCGGCGTGCTGATTCCGGTGCAAATTCATCAATATCACCAATATGCAACCTTCTGGAACTACCTCGCCGATCCGCTGATGATTTACTGGAACAAAAAAGATTGGGACGCCTTCCCGGATGACATCAAAGCCGCGATCAAAGAAGCGGCGGAACAGGCGGCGCGTTTCGAAAAAGCCCTGAGCCGCGCCGGATTAGACGGTGATCTCTCGTTGAATATCCTGAAAAATGAGTTCAATTATACGATGGAAGTGCCTGATCCGGTGAAATTTCTCGGTGAAAAAGGGATGACCGTGACGTTCCTCTCCGACGCCGAAGTGCAAGCCTTCAAAGAGGCCGTGAAACCGATTTACGACACCTGGGTGCCGAAAATCGGTGAAGAGTTGTATAAAAAAGCGTTAGCTGATATGGGGCAATAAAGAAAACCTCACCCCCAACCCCTCTCCGAAGGAGAGGGGAGAAACAGACGCCCCCTCCCTGCTGGGGAGGGGTTGGGGGTGGGGTTAAGGCATGATGAGCGAATCGAAAAAACGATTTCGAATTGATGAATGGATTGCCGCGATATTGATGTTGGCTATGGCCTTGATCGCCTTTCTGAACGTGATCAGCCGCTATTTTCTGCATAAGTCGTTTGCCGCCACTGAGGAAGTGACCATCAACCTGTTTGTCTGGATGACCCTTATCGGCACGGGACTCGCGTTTGAAAAGGGCGGACATCTCGGCATGGTGTCGCTCTACGATTTGTTTCCGAAACGCTGGAAACAGGCAGTCATCCTGTTGAGCGCCTTCCTGAGCGCCGCGCTCTTCTGCGTAGTGGATATTATCATGATTCAGACGATTTATCAGGAAATGACCATCTTTCACAGCATCTCCGGCGCGTTAGGCATTCCGATGACGGTGTATTATGTTGGCGTGCCGATTTTATCGGTGTTTGTCTTCCTTGGCATTTATCGCGAAACAACGCGGAAATTCAAAGAACTTGAGGCGAAACATTAGTTCCCAGCGGTTAAAACCGTTGTCTGTATTTCTCCGCCCTTTCAGGGCGAACAGCCTGCCGCGAAGCGGCAACGGAATATAGCCAGCGGTTTCAACCGCTGGAATGATTGAGGCATGACATGGAAACTGCGCTGATTTTGTTCGTGTTTATGTTGCTGCTGCTGCTTGGCGTTCCGATTGGGACGGTGTTAGGCGTCTCGGCGGTGATTACGGTCATCGCCTTCAATCAGGGGATTGGGATGCTGGGCGTGAATTTCGTGTCTGGCATCGCGTCGTTTCCGCTGTTGGCGATTCCGTTTTTCGTGCTGGCCGGAACAATTATGGAAAAGGCCAAACTCGCCGCAAAAATTGCCCGCCTGCTTGAATTGATCGTGGGGAGAAGCGTCGGCGGGTTGGCGGTGGTGGCCGTGCTGACCGCCATGTTCTGGGGCGCGATTTCCGGTTCTGGCCCGGCGACGACAGCGGCCATCGGCTTGATTCTGATTGCGCCGATGGTGCGGCACGGGTACAGCAAATATTTCGCCGCCGCGATTGTTGCCACCTCATCCGACCTCTCGATTATTATTCCGCCGAGCATCGCGTTTATTATTTACGGCAATATCACCGGCACGTCAGTCGGCACGCTGTTCGTGGCCGGGATTATTCCCGGAATCGTGATGGGCTTGCTCGTCGCGTTGATGGCGTATCTGATTTCCCGCAAGCGCGGCTATCGCGGCCTTGAAGAACGCGGAAGCCTGAAAGAGATTCTGGTGGCGACGAAAGAAGCGATTTGGGCGCTGCTGTCGCCGGTCATTATTCTCGGTGGCATTTACGCGGGCGTGTTTACGCCGACCGAAGCGGCGGTGGTGGCCGTGTTTTACAGCCTGTTTGTCGCGGTGTTCATCTATCGTTCCGTGACCTGGCGCGATCTCGTGCAAACGCTGGTAGATTCCTGCGTCACCAGTTCGGTCATCATGTTCATCGTCGTGTTTGCGGGAATTTTTTCGTGGACGGCGTCAGTCATCGGCGTCGTGGATATGATCGCCAATCTGATTATTAAAATTTCGCCGAACGCGATTGTGATGATTATTTTAGTGGATATATTGCTGCTGATTCTCGGCATGTTTCTCGACGCGATTTCGATTCTGTACCTCGTCATGCCGATTTTGCTGCCGGTGCTGGTGACGTTTCAAATTGATCCGATCTGGTTCGGCGTGATTTTCATCACCGCGTTAGCCATCGGTCAGGCCACGCCGCCGGTTGGCGTGAATCTGTTTACCGCAGCGAACCTTGTAGATGGCAACCTCGATTCCGTCGCCAAAGAAGCGATCTGGTTCGTCGTCATCGAAACGGTCGGACTGATTATTATCTCGCTGCTGCCGCAGATATCCCTCTATCTTCCCGTCAGCGCCGGGTTGTACACGCCGTGAGTAACGTTTACGCCATTTCGTCAACATTGAACACAAAACCTCACAGATTTCAAAGACCTGTGAGGTTTTTTTACGAATTGATGGGAATGCGAACGCTTGTTTTTGCCGCCTGGTTAGCGCAGCATCTTTTTTAGCTTAAACGTCACCATCGCGATAAACATGATCGTATAGCGTTGGAAATCGCCGAAGGATTTAATGTTTTGCAGGACGGTCGGGATTTTGCGCAGCAGCGAGAATTTCTTTTTCGCTCCGGCAAAATGGAACATCAATTCGCTGATCTGCCACCAGGTGAGTTTGTCCATATAGAGCGGCACATGGCCTTGCGCGGCGGGAAGCAGCACGACGCGGCTGTCGTTTGGGTTTGTCCAGGAAAAATCCGCCGGAATTTTGCCTTCCTCCCGCGCCCGCCGCTCAAGCTCCGTCCCGGGATAGACGTGGGTAATCGCGACGCTGATGTCGCAGCGGCCTTTCATCTCGTCAATAATCGCGATGGTTTCCTGCGCTTCCGGCCAGGTTTCGGTCGGATGGCTAAACATGAAAAATGGATTTGGCGTCACGCCGTATTCAAGCGCCCAGGCGATGAATTGTCGCGCCTGATCTAAGGTGGCGACCTTTTTCACAATTTCTTGCGCCACGCGGTGATTGCCGGACTCAATGCCGAATCCAGCGTAGAACATCCCGGCCTGCGCCATTTTTTCGGTCAACTCTTTCGTCATTAAATCCACGCGAACTTCGCAATACCATTTGATGTCAAGATTGCGCTCGATGATCATGTCGCAGATGTCTGCGGCGCGTTTGGGGTTATAGTTAAACGTGTCGTCGTAGAACCAGATGACTTTTGCGCCGTACTGCTCGATGACATGTTCGACCTCCTTCAGCACGTTTTCCGGCGACAGTCCGCGCACGCGCCGTCCCCAGTTGTTCGGCGTGGCGCAGAAGGTGCAATGAAACGGGCAGCCCCGGCTTGTCATGATATTCGCAGCGGGCTGCAACCCTTTGCCTGGCACGTCGAGTTTGAAATTATATTTTTCATACGGAATCAAATGGCGAGCGGGGAGCGGCAGTGTGTTCAAATCCGGGATGCGCTGACGCGGGGCGTTTTCAATAATCTGACCGTTTTCATAAAACGACAGGCCGTCCACTTTGCGCAGCGAATCTCGCGCTTGCAACGCCTGCGCAAGTTCGACAATCGTCACTTCGCCCTCGCCGCTGACCACGCCGTCCACATACGGAAGATGGCTCAACGTATCCCGCGCCGTGCCGGTGAAATGCGGCCCGCCCATCACGACAAACGCCTGCGGGCGCGCCTGTTTTGCGATTTGCGCCAATCGAAAACTCTGAAATCTATTTTCCGTCGTGGCGGTAATGCCGATGAGGTCAGGCTTATCCGCCTCGAATTTTCGCCCCAATTCATCCCACGTCATGCGCAGCACGTCCGCTGGCACGACTTCCACATCAATCTTCTGCTGTTCTAACACTGCCGCGAGATATAACACGCCTAATGACGGCATGAATGATCCCTGGCTCCAACGCTCGGCGAAATAGCCGCCCGGCGGCAGACATAACATCACTTTCATACGTTTGCTCCTGTTGTTCCGAACGCGCGTAAGGGCGCAGTCTCCGCCCTACATGCATTTAGTGGGGTTTATGTTGTCTTGTGGTACGGTATTGGGAAGGCGGAGTTTGCTGTCAAGGTTTTCTCGGAAGGAAAGAATGGCATGACCATATTGTTGCCGCTCGCGTTGGCGGCAGAGAACAACTTCTGCCCTGCCCGGCACGGATAACGAAGGAGATGAGTATCCGCTTACGGGCAGGGAGAAGGTCTGTTATTGCAGGCATTAAATATTCGCGCAAGAATGCCCTTCAACGTAACAGGTTGTTCCGTCCGGCTGATTCAGCGCTTTACGTCTCAAATACGCGACAAAATTACTGAGCGCGGCGAACCAACGCGATGCTGGCTTCTCTGATGGGAATGCGTGTTGCATTTCTTCCGCCAAAATGCGGTGATTCTGTTCCAGATGTTTGGCCTGTTCTTCCGCTTGCATCATCATTGTAATAGGGGTTACGGTTAACATAAATATTCTCCTTTATATAATTGTAACCGGTTGCATTGCAGTGGTAAAAAATATCTGACAAATTGTTGTCAGTAGATGAATGCAATCGGTTGCAGTGTAATGCAAAAAAAATGAGCGAAGTCTTCATCATCCCGGTTTAACCGGAAGAGGGAACCGCATTATGCGGCATGTTCGCCGACATTCCCAGTCATTCTGCGATGATCTCGATGAACGGTTATTGATATATTTAATATCGACCGAGCCATCATCTTCGCGTTGTTTTTGGCAACCGGTTGCATTAAAAAATATCCTCTATAATCTGTCAAGAAAAATATTAAAATTTTTT
>CAZMEO010000264.1:0-5318 GCA_964565315.1 uncultured Candidatus Moduliflexus sp.
GTGGTTCTCCTCAAACAGGAAGAACGGAAGGAAGAAGAAAAATAGGCGAGAGCGGCAATGGCGCGAACGAAAAAACGTTCGCGCCATTTGCGTTTATTGCGCCCACTTAAACTGCTGCGTCAGAATGTCATCGCAGATCGTGCGATCTTCAGAAGGAAGGGCTGGATTCGTATGAAGGTATTCCTCTAACCATTGGCAGCTTGAACGCAGCAATTCTTCCGGTTGGAGGGATAAAATCTTGACGACGGCTTCAGTGTCTGTCTTTTTATCTACCCTGCATCCAACGGCTAACATTTCTCCATCCGAACGCAGCGCAAGACTTGACACCGGACAGCCAATATCTGTCGTCGCTAAGTCTTCGCCAGTCAGAGAATTCCAAAAGGTGATTTTTTTATCTTGACTACCAGTGATCACGACCGGATCGCCTGGATGGAAAATGACGCTATGCACCCAATTTTCATGCCCTGGCAGCCGGTATAATTCACGAGGTTCTTCAATGTTCCAAAGGCTTAATGACCAATTTTGCCGGGGAATCGGGAGAATTTTCCCATCCGGACTAAATGAGAAGTTGGAAAAAAAGTATCCTCCGGTAGAATGAAAATATCCATCGATAGCATGTGTGATGGCTCGTTCTGTATGATCAAGCAAATTCCATACGATAATCTCTCCGCCATCGATAGCAGCGATGACATTCCCATCTTGGCGGTAATTTATCGCATGTATTCCATATCTATTTAAGGTGCGAAGTATCTGTTTTGTTGAAACATCCCATAGGAAAATATTTCCATCGAGACCGGAAGAGGCAAATTCTGATCTTGTCGGACTGAAAACGACATTATGCAACGCGCCGTGATGTCCTGTTAATGAGGCGATTTCTGTTCTATTTTCGATATCCCATAGCTTAATTGTCATATCATCGCTGCCAGAAGCCAACAGGCGGCCATCATGGCTGAAATCAATCGTCCTGATCTCTTTTTTATGCCTGCTTAAGATGTCAAGGAGGCGGAAGTCCGTCCCACTCCAAAGTCTGATTGTCGCGTCTCTTCCGGCGGAAGCAAGAAGCGTTCCGTCCGGATTGAATGCCACACTGTTTACGTTGTCCGTATGACCGAACAGCGCATAGCGCGTTCCCTGATTTTGCGTCTGCCAGATACCGATTTTCCCCTTATCCTGTCCTGAAATAATCAGGCGTCCATCAGAACTGCACGCTAAATCGTAAAAGGCAAAAACACCGCTGATCGTAGCAGTCGCCTTGCCGGTTGCCACATTCCAGGATGTAATCATGCCATGGCGCGTGGTAAACACAGATTTTCCATCTGGCGCAAAGACGACAGGATCGGCAGTTCCTTCTGGGAAGGTAAATATTTTTTGTTGCGCCTGAACACTCCATATTTCGACGGCATCATTACTGCCGCCAATGATGTTAGCGCTATCCGGGCTGAAATCAATATCGGAAATGCTCTTCGCGTTTCCATAAAACGTCGTCAATTTTTCTTTCTCATGTATTTTCCATAACGAGAGCGCACCGGCCAGCATATTTTGGTGAAAGCCTGAACCTGAAGCCGCCAAAAGCGATCCATTCGGACTGAAACGTATTTTTCGAATGATTTCTGGCGCATCTTGAAAACGATGCAATTCCTGCCCATCTGAAAAATTAAGCAGCTTTACGACGCTGAGTGTTCCGTCTTCGTTCGAGCCTCCGATTGCCAACATTGTTCCATCAGGACTGATGTCAATTGTGAGTAATTCGCGCACATCTTGCTGTTTGGGAAACGTCAAGACTTTTGTTCCATCGGCAACATTCCAAACAGCAATCGTTCCATCACTGCTGGCCGAAATCAGGCGCTTTCCATCAGGGTGAAAAACGACTCCCCATATACTTTGAGGATGGCCTGTGAGTGTAAATACTTCTTGTCCAGTTTTTACATTCCAAATCTTGACAGCCTGATCATCCATTCCTCCAGAGGCGAACAGTTCTCCGTTTGGGCTGAATGCCACGCAAAATGCTGTGCCAGCATGAGCATGAAGCATATTTCTCAAATGAACGCCGGAGAGAATTTCTTGAAGATTTAATACGAGTTTATATTTCAGAGCAAGAGAACGCTTCTCCTGCCGAACGCTTTTGAACGCCTTGATTGCGGCCAATAATGCGCCAAATTCATCTTCCTTTGAAAAATACAATGCGCGTGATGTTTGCAGCCATTTTTCAGAAGTAAGCGTTGAAACGTCCTGGGACGGCGTAGTCTGCTCGGTTTCTTTTGTTGTCGAAGAGGGCGGCTCTTCAGAAGGAATCGGGGCTTTTGATAAAAATTTCGGAATCGCAAACGCGAGAAGCAGGACAAGCGCGATCAAAAGCATGGCAAGGCGTGAAAAAACCACCGACGAATGCCGGTAGAGACGTTTGCCGCTCAAAATGCGTTGAATCTCTGCTGTCGCCTGTTGCGCTGTCAGATAGCGCTTTTTGAGGTCGCGATCAGTCATCTTATCCAGCAGAGTCGCGAAACTGCTTGAAATATCGGCATGAGCGCGAACAGCGAATTTCTCGCCTTTTTTCTCAATCTCGCCGGGTTCTTTGCGGGAAAGCAGCGTGATCAGCGTCATGCCGAGCGAATAAATATCCGAGGCGGGGACGGCGCGGCCTTCGAACTGCTCGAACGGCATGTAGCCATACGTGCCGACGATGGTCGAACCGCCGCCGATGGTGGAATAATCGGCGCAGATTTTTTCCCGCACTGCGCCAAAATCAATCAGCACGACGCGGCCTTCCGGCGTGACGATAATGTTGCTCGGCTTAATGTCGCGATGAATAATCGGCGGCGCAAAACCGTGCAAATAGTTGAGAATATTGAGGACTTCCAGGCCGATTTCAGCGACTTCGCGTTCGGTAAATTGTGCGCCTTCCGCCAACTTCTGCGCAAGGCTTTTTCCGTCAACATACTCCTGCACAAGATAGAACTGCACATCGCCGCCGCTTTCCACGCTGAAAAAATCGAGGTGTTTGGGAATCTGCGGATGATGTAACGTGTTAAGAATGTTCGCCTCGCGTTCAAACAGTTCGTAGGCTTTCCACTCGCCAAGCTTACGGAAGGAGAGGCATTTGATCGCGCAATATTGATTCGTTTGCGTATCAAGGGCGCGGTAGGTTGTTGCAAACCCGCCGCGTCCTAATACCTCTTGAAGTTCGTAACGATGATTCAGCAGCATCGCCGCCTCCTATTCTTTCTTTTCTGGAACTGCGGTTTTCAGGCTGACCAATTCCGTCAACAATTGATTAAAGCCGCTATAGACATGCAGCGTTTGAATCTGCTCGGTCAGCTTTTCCAGCGTTTCAAGCTCTTTCAGGCGTAGCAGCGTCGGGTTATCTTCCATCAATTTCGCCGTGTTCAGCAGCGAGCGGGTCGCGGCGGTTTCTTCGCGGCGCTTGATCAAATTCGCTTCCGCCAGCTTTTTTGCCTCGATCACTTTGTTGACCATTTCCCGCATGTCGCCCGGCAGAATCAAATCTTTGACGCCGAGGCTGCGCAACTCGATGCCGATCTCTGCCATCTTCGGACGCGCCGCGTTCAGAATTTCCGGATTGATCGCTTCTTTATTATCGAGCAATTCATCCAGCGTCTTGCCGCCGACGGCCTCCCGCAGGCCGAATTGCAATTCTTTATGCAGATGCTCGGCGTAATTCGAGACGCTCGTCCGCGCTTTGACCGGGTCAGTCACGATGAACCAGCAGGTCAGCGTAATACGCAGGCTGATGCGGTCTTTCGTCAGCAATTCCTGGCCGGAAATATCGGTCTGCTGCAAGCGCATGTCAATCGTTTCGCAGCGAATATCGCGCCCGATTTTCCAGAAGCCATACACGCCCGGCGACAGCGTCCGCTCGAATTTCCCATTCACGAACAACAGCCCGACGGAGGCTTCAGGAACGATCTGGCACAGGAATGAGGTCGGGTTTTTAATGCGCATGAACTGCTGCAATTTTTCCGCTGGAATTTCATACGAATCTGAAATATCAATCAATTCTAACGAGAGCGCATGAAACGCCTTCCAATACAGCTTGCGCGTGGCTGGCTGAACAATCGTCGAAAAATTGCCGTCTTCGAAGAGCAAGCCGACTTGCTGATCCGACACGTCCGCCGCGAAAAAATGCTGCGCGACAATGTCGGGATATTGCTTGCGCAGCATGTCGGCGAGCGGGCTGTTAAATTCCAGCGAGTTCACATCATACACGTCATACGTGAGGTCGCCGAGCGGATTGGAGAAATAATGGACGCCGGGCTGCAACACCTGAAGCAGCTTTCCCTGGCGGAAGATCAGCGCGCGTTCATGCGCCGCCACAGTGATTTGTTCCCGCATCAACAGTTTATTGACAAGCGAATACAATGATTTCATCATAATGTGACCCAACGACAACAACGAATTGGAGAAGGGAACGAATGTTGAGAAAAACGGAAACCATTCGATTTCTTATGATTCGTTCCCTTCTTCAATTCGTTGTCGTTTTCGAAAAAAAGAGGAAAACTGAACGCCTCACAGCGCTGAACACGGTCTCCGGCTTCAGGATGACGGGATGCGCCTTTATACCGGCGCGGATCGGTCATGCGTCCCCGCTGCCGCAGCAACGGTTCGACATGCGCGACGCCGCGCCGTTCAAGGCCATACCGCCGCCCGGTATCCGCCGGAGCGCAAGGCGTCAACACTGTCCGGCGCAGCCGGTTGACCGGGACGCGCCCGGCCTTCCGACCCGCCGCAGAGACGCTCAGTGATCCCCGCGCAATGAGTTTGGGACAGGAATCGAACCTGTGAATCGAGCGTTATGAGCGCTCTGCTCTACCAACTGAGCTACCCTGGTGGCGAGCGTTCTACCTCTGAACTATCCGAGCCTGCGGAGCGGGACTCGAACCCGCGACCTCTCGCCTGGTGGGAAATGTCCGTTCCGACATCGGCACGCGAACACGCAATTCGCAGCATCTCCGCGCCAGCGGGGCACGCAGAACCCCTGCCGCTGACGCCTGAACGTTGTGATGGCACTTCCAATTTCAAAAGATGCAACACGTGGGAAAATCTGTCAAGCGTTTCTTGAGAGAAAGCACAAATGGTGATTATTTACCACGAAACACACGAAATACACGAAAAAAACAAGCCATTCGTCCGATAAAGAAATTTCCCATATTTTCGTGTATTTCGTGTGTTTCGTGGTGTAATAAAAAGCTTGACGAATTCCAGAACGATTGCTAACAGACGCTGCATGATACCAGCCTATCAGCCAATTCAACCGATGATCAGCCTGCGCCAGCAGCCGGGCTTTCGCAAGCAGAATGTCG
>CAZMEO010000265.1:0-5303 GCA_964565315.1 uncultured Candidatus Moduliflexus sp.
TGCTGCAACTCGAAAGCGCGGTGGGGGATTTGTGTCACATCGAAGCGGCGGAGAGCGCGGCGGAAGCGTTGGAATTGCTCGACACGCTTCAGCAGCATGGCGAATACGTGGAAATGGTGATTTCCGATGAAGTGATGCCGGGCATGAAAGGCTCGCAATTATTAGAAGTCGTGTACCAGCAATCGCCTCATATCGTCAACGTCATGCTGACCGGGCAAGCCGGATTGGATGCCGTCGCGTATGCGATCAATCATGCCGGATTGCATAAATATTTTACCAAACCCTGGGAATATGAAGATTTGCGCCTTTCCGTGCGCAGCCTGATTGAAAAAAGCCGTTTAGCTCGAAAAAATCAGGAACTCAGCCAGCAGCTTCACGAGAAGTATCACGAACTGGAAGAGGCATATAATAAACTCTCAGAAGCGTACTGTCAGTTGAAAGAGACGCAGGAGCAATTGATTCGCGCAGAAAAATTGTCGCTGATCGGGCAACTTTCCAGCGGAATCGCGCATGAAGTCAAAAACCAGTTGAATATGATCGGGTTTGCGGAACTGATTCGAGAGGCGCACCCGGAGGACGAGACGATTCGAAAATATACCGATTACATTCTCCGCGCCGGAACGAATATTTACAATCTTGTGGATGAAATGCGCCGGTTTGCCAAGCAGGAGCATCCGCAATACCAGATCAAGCTTGCATCCGTGACAGACGCATTGGAACGGTTGCTCCATTTTATCCGCTTCGACCATCTGTTAAAAACGCGCCAGATTATCAAAGAATTCGGACATGTTCCGCTTGTGCCGCTGAATGAAGAAAAATTCGGGCAGGTGATGATTAACCTGCTGCGAAACGCCGCGCAGGCCACCCAAGAACATAGTGGCGAAATCGTCGTTCGTGTTTCCTCCAACGCCGAGCATGTTCGCGTTGAGGTCGAAGATAATGGATGCGGTATTCCCGAAGCCGATCTCGAAAATATCTGGGAACCGTTTTTTACGACAAAAGGCGAGGAAGGAACTGGTTTAGGGTTGGACATTTGCAAACGAATTGTCGAAGAACATCATGGCACGCTGACCTGCCGCAGCACATTGCATCGGGGCAGTATATTCACCATCACGCTGCCCGTTCCGCAAAGCGCGTGAGAGACGGCGAATCTGCTATATCCAAATAAATAGAGACGCCCCGCCGCCGGGACGGCTTTACATCAACTGCGAGGAGTCGAACATTGACCGACACATTACCCATTCACATCAGGCCGATCTATCAAACGATATGCGACCAGTTTCCTGAAGAAGCCCGTTACCTGCATCAGGCGCTTGAGCAGCATCCATTTCTGACCCCATTGCTCGGAGAATTCCTTCATGTCTTCGAGGCGCTCGAGCAGGGATTCCGCGCAGGCAAGACGCTGTATTTATGCGGAAATGGCGGGAGTTTCAGCGATTGCATTCATATTGCGGGTGAGTTGGTCAAAACGTTTAAACTGCCGCGCCCGCTGAACGATGCGGAGCGGGAAGCCTTTGCCGGAATCGAACATGGCGACCTGCTGGCAGCGCGATTGCAAAAAGGCTTGCCATGCGTTGTCTTAGGTCTCAATCCGTCATTATCGAGCGCGATTCTGAATGACAGCGAGATTCCAGGCTTGCAATATGCGCAGGAATTGTATTGCTTAGGCAAGCCGGGCGATATGCTGATAGCAATCAGCACGAGCGGAAACGCGCAAAACGTCCTGTATGCCGTCTCAACGGCCAAAGCGCTCGGCATGACCGTTATCGGCGTGACCGGCAGCGCAGGCGGGAGGCTGGCGCAACAGGCTGACATTCCGCTTAAAGTCACGGAATCGGAAACCTATAAAGTTCAGGAACAGCATGTCATCGTCTATCATCTCCTCTGCCTCTTACTGGAATTGCGATTTTTCTCGTCCCCGTCTTCGACATAAATGTCATGGCGCAACTCGTCAAATCGCCCTTCGACGTAAAATAGAGGTTCTGATAAATTTCGGTTGACAAGAAGAGCGTTCTGATCTATAAAATGGGAGAGAAACAAGATCGCCGCGTGCATTAAACATTCTCTCCTTCAGCGCTGTCTGTACTGACAAACATCCCATCACTAAACCAGAATCGCTTGCTGAGGAGATTGCATCATTGATGAATCGCCTTCTGTTATCACAGGTTGCTATGGAACAAAAAATCGCGTTGGAAGAAGTGATCAAAATCAAGCAAGTCGTTGATCAGATGGACTTGCTGGAATTCAAAACGCAATGGAGCAACCGCTCCAATGATTACGCCCATCTCAATCAGACTGACCGCTTGAAATACATGGTCATGTCGATCAAAGTGCTGCAAGCCAAATCCGACCTGAAACGCATGATCAATTCCATTCAGGAACTCTCGACCCATCCTGAATCGGAACGCGCGATTTATTACTACTTGCGGGCTGACCTCTGGAAATTTTTAGACAATTTTCATTATCTGCTGCTCGTCGAAGAATCCGAGAATCAAGAACAATTTGCCTGCCTCGATCTGCTGGAAGATTTGGTCGGCATTATTGTTCAGGATGAAGAATTGCAGCAGACCTGCCTGATTCGGCTGCAAAAGCTGCTCGAACAAGTGCGCCTCTTAAAAAATGATGTCATCAAACGCGACCCGCAAAGCCCGATGTGCCAGATGTACTCCGATGTCGAACAGCGCGTGGCGCAGATTCTTCAGACGATTGATCCGACCCTGAAAGTGACGACGCCCATTCCGACCAATCTTGTGCCGCAGCCTGCCTGGACGATTATTCAACGGTACACCGCCTTTTCGATTTCCAGAATTTCTATCGAGAAATCAGGCGTGCTCAGCATCATTCAACTCTTGTATGAATATCCGATTCGACAGTTGAATATCGATATGGCGATGTTGGAAGAGGTGTTGAATACGCTGGAAAAACGCACGCTCTATGAGCCACAATTGAGTCAGATCCGGAATCAATGTGCGTATGCGCTGATTCTGCTGCTGGAAATCATCAAAATGCACGAGGGGCTGCCGGTGCTGCTGTCTCGCATCTTCGATCTCTGCGCCTATATTTATTTTCCACAGCCCGGCGTCTCGCTTGAAAAAGAGTTAAAGGAACTAAAAGGACGGGTTGCCGAAATTTCTCAGAAAAAACTCCGGCCTATTATTGAAGATGTATTGTGGAAAAACCCGACGTATCTCGCGAAGGTGCCATATATTCGCACATCGTGTCCCTGGTGCTATCGACATGATCGCGAGGAAGTGTTGAATTTAGCCTACATCCGACAGGTCATCACGTCAAGTTTCGACCGTCTTGAATCCGTTCCCGCCTTGCAGTTCAGCTACGAAGGCGCGGCCAAATCGCATCTGTCGGAAATGGTCATCGAAAGTTTGGGGTTATTGGTGAATTTAGAGCCGTCGCCGCAATTTCTCTCGCTGCACGCCAAAGAAACGCGCATGATCAAACAGGCGCAAAAGACCGGCACATTGTCAGAAGACGCGCAGGAAAAATTACTCAGCAAACAATATCAAACCTATAAAAATCATCTGAAATTTTTGCACGACAGCATCGAGTATTATCAGGGGATTTCCGAAGAAACGCCTTCAGAAGAAAAGTCAGGCGCGTAACGCGCCTGACAGGGGGATTTTCAGAAGACACGCATAAAACAGCTATTTTTTCTTTTTCGTCTTTGCCAGCGGCGCAGCGTTTTTCTTTGTATCTTGCTGAGGCACAGCCGCCCATTTTCCATTGACGCGCTGCGCTTGCGCGATATTGGGAATATACGCGACCGGGTCTATTTTAGACGCTTTGGCGAACAACAATTTGCTGAACTGACCATATTCGCATTTCGGCAACGCCTGACCGAGAATAATTTTCCGCGCAAATTCATCAAGCGAATCCTGAAGATTCCACGTTTCACGCAGATCGATCAACTCAAAATGCAAATGATACCCTCTGGCATTCCCGGTTTTCCCCATCAACCCGATCACTTCGCCGCGTTTGACGGTTTCTCCGGCTTTCGCGCGGCCTTTTTCCAGAATATGCGAATACAGGGAAAACAGGCCGTTTTGATGATAAATGACGGTATAATAGCCGTACCCGCGTCCGCGAGACGCTAACACGACGACGCCGTCTTCAATGCTCTTGATTTCCGTGCCATGGCGTTCGAATGTGGATGGAACAATATCTACGCCGTAATGGCCGCGTTTTTTCTTTTTGGTCGCTTTTTGCATTCCCCGGAGAATCAGCCCATCTTCGACCGGCGGAACAAAATTCGGCACAATCGCCGCCGCGAATTTCAGCGCTTCTTGTTCGGCTAATTGCGATTTTTGTTCGGCTAAATAGCTGAGAAAACTCTCCTCATGCGCCGGAAGACACCACGACGACGCGCTATCCGCGCAATCCGCTTCAATCATCGGGTCTTCCAACAAAATCGGCTCTTGCATGAAACAGACCGATGTTCCGGCGACTTCTTCTTCGTGACAATCGGCGAATGTGGAAAGAGATTTTTGGGGGGTTGGTTCTGATGCGAGGACTGACGCCTCATGTTGCAGAAGATTGTCATTGCAACCATTCATCGCAATGTCAATCGGTTTGACTGATGGCGGCGGGGCAGGCACATGCGCGGAAAGCGTTTGACGGTAATTGAGCAAGATCGCCGTCTGCGCCTCCCAAATCACATTCACATCTTCCTCTTGTTTTTTTAACGACGGCGCCAGACTTTGGCGCATTTGCACACGTGGCGCGCTGCTGCATCCGAATGCGCCAAGAAGACTCACACAAGCAATAAGAACATATTTCAGCGTAGTAAGACTTGAAACATTCTGACTCAAAGGTTTGATCGTGAAACCCTCCACAACTATAGCCTCCTCAGAAAAGGTTTATGCGCAACATCGCATCTCTCAAACTCTGACTGACAGAAGAAGCCCGCAGGTCAATACTCTTTTGGAGCGCATCGCAAAAAAATATTGGCTTACGCCTGCTCATCAGGAAAAACCAGCGTCTCCGTCAGGCATGTTTCGCATAAACGATGTGATGTCATTACGCGCTGACAGGCCGCATCGCTGCCCAAAAAATGTTTTCGGCAGTCTCCCCCTTCATGCGGAATCATGTCATGCGTCTCCATTCTCGCGAATGGACACAGCGTAATGATAGAACAAGAACTCGCTTTCATATCCACACGCGCAGATATGAAACCAATATTGACGACACCTCAACTTCAGAACTCCCATCGTCTTCCCCCTGAAAACGACAGTCGTTCCAAAATGCCGTTTCTTTTGGATTCCCATGAAACCGTCAAGAAAAAAGTTACA
>CAZMEO010000266.1:0-5275 GCA_964565315.1 uncultured Candidatus Moduliflexus sp.
TCTCCTTTTGGCGCAAAAAGATGATGTTCGCGGACAATGGCGCTGATCAACACATCCTTCGGCAGTTTGAGTTCTTTCAGGGGGCGTCCGATACTTTGCGCCGTCTCTTCAATTTGGATTTCAAACATATCAACATCGCTTTGTTGTTTGGTGAGTAATTCAATCGAATAGAGCGATTGCGGGCGTGTCGGGATCGTTAAACGCAGTTTACTCGCCATCCAACTCAGGGTCGTCCCTTGCAAAAGACAGGACATGACGACCGCAAAAAAGACCACATGAAAGATGAAGTGTCCCTGATCAAGGCCAGATACCGCAGGATAAGTAGCCAGAACGATAGGGACTGCGCCCTTGATTCCGCCCCACATAATGAACAAGCGTTCCTTGAAATCAAAACGAAAAAGTCCGGTACACACAAGTACCGCTGCGGGACGCGCAATAAAAATCAGGCAGAGCGCAATCAGGCTGCCTTCTTTCCATGCGGGCAGCAAGTTTTTCGGGAACACCAATAACCCCAACAGCAAAAAGAGCGCCACATTGCTAACGCTGGCAATCCCTTCGATAAAATGGCTCGCTCCGCGTTTATAACTAAATTCGGCGTTCCCCAGCCAGTATCCGCCAAAAAAGACGGCCAGCATGCCATTCGCGTGGATGACATCGGCCAGGCCAAACGCAAACAGGCTAAAGCCGAGGCTTAACACATGATAATCGCTGCGATTGTCAGAATCTAACGCATTAAAGAACCATACGCCGATTTTGCTTACGAGGTAGCCCATCCCGATCCCTCCGCCTAATTGCCAGAGAAATTTCAGGAGAAACACCCCGAAATGCTGCGTTTCGCCGGTCAAGATTTGAATGAATAAAACCGTGAGCAGAATCGCCGCGGGATCATTGGCTGCCGATTCGACTTCTAACGTGGCCGCCACCGTGGGGCGAATCGAGTGTTGGCGGAGCATCATGAATACGGCGGCGGCATCGGTGGACGAGATGATCGCGCCAATCATCAGAGAATACATGAAACTAAAGTCGGTCAGCCCATAGATTAAGCCTCCCAGCGTCAACGCGGTAATGACGATGCCGACTGTCGCCAGAGTTAATGCCGGGCCAAACACCAATTGCAAAGTACTGCGCCGGGTTTTGAACCCACCCTCAAACAAAATAAAAATCAGCGCAATATTGGCAATTTGCTGCGCGAGGACGGCATCGTCAAAATAAATCAAATTCAGAATATCGCTGCCGACAAGCATTCCCAATCCTAAAAACAACAGAAGAATCGGGATGCCAAAACGACTCGTAATTTTGGTCGAAAAGACCGCCGCAATCATTAACAACGCGATTAACAGAATCATAACAGTTACCGGTGATAATCGCCTGCGGCTTCGGGCTGATACAAGATGTCTTGAATCTCCAGCCGGCGTATCTTGCCGCCGGGCATCGGCCATTCAACCACATCGCCGAGCCGATAACCGAGTAAGGCCACGCCGACAGGCGCAAGAATGGAGACCTTGTTTTTCTGAATATTGGCTTCGTGCGGGAAGACAATCGTATAAATCATTTCCTCGCCGGAATCCAAATCGCGCAGGCGCACTTGCGAATTCATGGTAATCACGTCTGCGGGGATTTCTTGCGGAGACACGATTTCAGCGCGATCTAATTCTGCTTTCAATTCAAGCAAATGCTGTTTATTCAATTTGCCTAAGTTGCTTGTGCTGATCAGCGAATCTAAACGGTCTAAATCGAATTCAGTAATATAGATGGTTCGTTTTTCCATAATCACGCAAGGGTAATGACATTAAAAACACCTGTGTAGAAGGTATTTTCGAAGCCATCCTATTCTTTCTTTGTTTTGGAGTTATCGCGAAGGGTTTCTCCAAGCCACAAGGCAATGATGTTCAACAGCGTTTGTTCTTCGTGTAAAATCGTCGCTGGTTGGCCTTGCGTCAATTCCGGCAGCACACAGACCTCTACTTCTCCCGCCATCCGGTCATCAATGCGAATATTGACGCGATGCTTTGCTTCAGTGCGACGAAAATTTCGAGAGGCAAATTCTTTATCATTCACAATAATGCGGACACAGGTCGCTTGCGGATATTGCCAGCCGCGCGGCATTTCTTTGATAATGGCATTGATCTTCTGTTCAAGCGAGAGCCGCTGATTCATCAGGCAAGAAGAAACGGCATAGAGGCATTCGAGCTCCTTCATCCGCTCGTTTAACTCATGCGTCCGTTCGCGCAACGCTTCTTCAAGCCATTTATACTCCGCAAGCCGCCCTCGCAGCAAAAGAATCTCCTCATGCGCGTCTTTGACCGATTGGAGCAGGAGTTGAGGCGATATATCCTCTGAAGGCACGTCGGGCAAACGTGTGTTTTTCTCTGTCTGTGGCAATTTCATGATATTTCATCCGTTCAGATCGCGACATTGCGCTTTTTGAACGATTTACGGGAGATGGCGACTTCCAGCCCTTCTCGCACATACAAATGTTCAATCAGGCGATAGAACTGCTCGCGCTCGTTGCCGCGAATCACGGCCTGTTCATGCGCTTCGGCGAGGCTGACCGGATAGCCCTGTCCCTTCTGCGCCTGATCGTAGGCAACCGCGTGAGCGAGATGCAGCAACTCTGGCGTGTACGCGACCCATTTGGGGATTTCGATGCGGACAATCTCCGCGCCGACATTCAGATAAAAAAAATAAATGGTATGCTGCTTGTAATCCGAGAGAATCTCCGAACGGCTTTTGAAGGTGGTCGAACGCTCGCCATGGCGTAAAACGGATGAAAACAAAATCGCGTCGTTCACGCCCGCAATCGGTTCGCACGGGCGTTCTTCGCCCGTATTCTTATACGGACATTGATCGCAGTTCGTGACCTCTTCGGGGCAAATTGCAACGCGCAGCGTATTAATGACGTCCGCGCTGGTGGGCTGGCTGATATAGCCCATAATTGGGATATGCTGCTGACGGCATTGCTCGAAACTGGTCAGATAGAAATTCAGGATTTCCCGCTGAAACTCTTTCGGTTTCCCTTCCAGCGTCCAGAGAATCAACGTGCCGTCCGTCAACGCGGCGACCGTGCGGCGCTGCTGCACCGCATCGTCGGCGTATTGCGTCAATTCCTGAATTTCGAACGCGCCGCGCAACGCGGAAATCACGTCGGCGTTGACCGGAATCCGGTTGCCGTTCCATTGCCGGTAGGTATCCTGATCGCGATAAAATAACAGCGGATGATTGGTCAGGATCGGGCGCTCGCCGCTGCCGTAATGCAGGACGATCATGCCGATATTGATGAGATGACACGCGCTGAGTTCGTGGCGATCCGGGAAAATCTGCGAGCCGTCGGTCGCGATGACGGTATGGCTTTTGGGAGGCGCGGGCGCGGCATGGCGCGTATTCACTGGCTCGCGGATGTCATCCGCTAAAAGCCAGGAAGTGCGGCAGCTATCCAACTTCTCTAACAATTCCTGAGAGCGGAGAGACCACGCCGCTAATGTGTCCCGCGCAATTGCGACTTTTTCGTCATATTTGCGCCGCGCCGACTTCTGCTCGAACACCATCTCATTCAGCTGTTTTTGCAGCAGGGTAAAATCGAGCATGATGTGTTACCTACCCTTGCCCTTTCCTGGAGGGGATTGGTCGTCTATTATTCCTTTTCGGCGACTTTATGAATCTGCTGCTGCGCCGCGATGAGGCCGTCATGTTTTTTCTGAAGCAAATCGGAGAGATCCGCATTTTCGCCTTGCTCGGTCTGACGCATCACGATTTGACAATCCCAGTATTCCCCTTCCATCATCGGCTCGTATTTGCCGGAATCCCAAAGTTGCGCTTTGGTGGCTTCAATTTCTTTCATGCGGGCGGCTAATTCTTTTATCAATTCCTCAGTGCTTAATTCGTCGCTCATGACTCATCTCCTCTTCTGCACGGGCTTTTTACGGTATTCGTTATTATCGTTCGCTGCGTCACATCAGTTATTAACAATCAATGCTCGCATCTATAAAATATCTGTAAGGTGTTCAAGCATTCACATTTCCCGAAAATACGTAATGTTTATGATTACAATTGAGAAATTCAGCAAATTTGTCAACCACTTTCCGCTATCGTCAGGAAATATCTGCATTACCTCATTCCTGGCAGTTTTTTGAGCATTGATTGTCAGAAAATCGCCTGGTGTCGTTAAATTTTGCGTTACGATTGAAGTCCTGATAAAAATATCTTGACAGAACAGACTGCGTTTCAATAGCGTCCTTTCATTCTTGAAATATATGGTCCCATCATCTAGCGGTCTAGGATGTCGGCCTCTCACGTCGAAAACACGGGTTCGAGTCCCGTTGGGACCATTTCAATCATCCTGCATAAAAAACCTTCTCCGGTTCTTGACAAAATCGCGCTGAAATAATTTCCATGCTTGCGGTATGGATACAGAATTTCTCTTGATGATTCGCTGGCATGTCGTGCTGTTTGCGCTCGGCTGCGGGAGCTTTCCGCTGGCATTCACGCTGTTTCGCCGATTTCCCGACAGAGGGTTCGCGCTTGCGAAAATCTTCGGCCTGTTGTGTGTTTCCTACGGTGTCTGGCTGCTCGGCAGCCTCGGCCTTGCGCCATATACTGCCGCCACGATTCGGATGTTTCTCGTCGCGTTCGGCGTGCTGAACGGCGTCCTGTTCATCTGGCATCGTCGCGCCATCTGGCAGGCGGTTTCAAGCCGCTTTCCCCTCTTCTGCCTGTCAGAAGCGATTTTCGCCGTCGTCTTTCTGGGCGCTGCCTTCATCAGAATGTATAACCCCGATATTACCGGCGCGGAAAAAGAAGCGGATTTCATGCTGTTGAACGCCGTGCTGCATACCGAAAGTTTTCCGCCGAATGATTCCTGGTTTGCAGGCGAATTCGTGAATTACTATTATTTGGGTTATGTCATCTGGGCGACCGTCATCAAAGTGACCGGAGTGATTGCCCCGGTCGGCTTCAATCTCGCGCTCGCCTCAATCGCCGCGCTCGCGGCAGCGGGAAGTTTCGGGCTGGTGTATCACTGGACGCGGCGCGTGACGTATGGCCTGCTGTCTGTGTTTCTCCTCGTCATCGCGGCCAACATGGACGGCCTGATTCAAATCATGCAGCGCGGAAGCGCCTTGCCGTTCGACTGGTGGCGCAGTTCCCGCGTGATCCCGGACACCATCAACGAATTTCCGTTTTTCAGTTTCTTATTAGGGGATTTGCACGCGCATTTCATGGCGATTCCGTTCTTAGTGCTGCTGATCGCCTTGCTGTCGGCTTACGCGGATGGCGGCGA
>CAZMEO010000267.1:0-5269 GCA_964565315.1 uncultured Candidatus Moduliflexus sp.
TCTGCCGCCAGCCAGTATATCATGCCCATAATCAGCGCAAACAGGCAGAGCTCCATGACAATCAATTCATATTTATGCGCAAATTCCCAATCCGACCTGGAAAGCTGGCAGCTATGATACGGGAACAATACCAAAAAGCGCGGAAGGCCAGCGTCGAAATAGGCTAACTTTTCAATGTCAGGATACATCCCGCCGAGCATCGAAAGTTCAGCGACAATCCGCGCATCTTTATTGAGGTACAACACAATGACGATAACAGGCAATGTGGTCAGAATCGGCGGAAATAGCCACCATTGCGGCAGCGGCTTGAAAATTTCGACCCGGAAAAGCCAGTCGTAGTAAGGCATCGCATCAAGCAGCAGGTGCGTTAAGACGCCGAAGAGATAGCCTGCCGTCCCTAATTTCAGCATGTCTGCTTGCGTCAAATTGCCCGACGAGTTTTTCTGTCTGGCATGGACATATAACAACACATTTCCGGCGAATGCGCCGGCAGCGACGTGAACGGGAAAATCCATAAAAAATCCTCCTTGATATGGGAATATTACAACAGACCTCACACGTTTTAAAACCCGATGAGGTCTCGATATAAGGCTTCAATGTATAGAGGAAGAGGAGAATTTCGAGGAAAATCGTCACGCCGTTGCAAAAAAGTTCTAAAAACAACAGCACGTTTCGCTTACAGTGCTATTCGCAAATATGGCAACACCTCACAAGTCTTCAAGACCTGTGAGGTGTTTATTTCTGACCGGGCTGAAAATGCGGCGCATCACGGTCGCATTGCCTGAAGACTATTCCGCAATTCCCCTTTAACTCCGCCGATTTCTCCACCGATTAAGATGGTGTATTTCCCCTCTTTATCGATGTGCTGCGTCTCGTTAAGCTGCTTGATTTTTTTGGCGTCTTCCACGCTGACCACGACATTGACAGGAATCTGCCCGTCGCTGTTGGCGGCTTCCAGCACGAGATCGTTTCCTTGTCGCCGCTTGCGTTCTTGCGCTAACAGCCGAAAGACTGAGGAATCATCTGAAGTCGAAGCGACAAGCACTGGAGTGACAATCAGCGGGCGTGTCCCGGTCAGCAATGTGAGTGTCGCATCCTTTTCCTGAACATACTGGATCATCCCTTGCGTTTCGAAGATAGATTTTTCGACATGCGAGGCGTCATACAGAACTTCGCCATCTTCTGAAAGAATTTTCGGCAATAATGCGGGCTGAATCTGGGGAAGCGTGCGCGCATCCAACAGAACGCCGGTAAATTCTTCTTCCGGGGAGGATGACTGTTGTTCCGCCTGGGCTGGCGCAGGGAGCGGTTCGAGATAGAGTTCTTCATCGCCGATTAAGAATGATGTGAGGCCGGCAATGCCGTAGAATGGAATCGTGACCATGACGCGCGCCTCGTCGGGACGCTTTGAATCGGGAGGAAGCTCTTCAATGGCAGCGTTTTTGATTAAGACGTGTTGAATTTTCAGGCTGACATCGTTTCGGCGTGAAAAATATGCGTCGAAGTTTGAGGTCGCATTCAGGTTGGTGACAAGCAATGTCTTCAGCGCGTTATTTCGCGCGACGAGTTCCGCTGCCCGCCTCGAACTGTTTTTCCCGACCCCTTCGGATTTCAATACGCCTGCCTGCCAGTTAATGCAGCTATATAACGAGAGGTTCGCCTGCTGGTCGGTGAATAAAAATTCTTGAATATAGGGCTTGAAGTCAGGCGCGTTCTCCTCATGCTCCTTGAGGCAATCTTGCCGCTGCAATTGGGGGCTGACAATCCTCTGAGGCAGCGGAGCGGTCATCCCATCAAACGGCAACAGACAAAGCAATACGATTCCCGCGAACGTCAAGAATCCTCTTGTCGTGCCCTGCATGGCGCGTTTCGTCATCGCCATCCCTCCTTTTTACCATTCTACGGTCAACCCTTCCACCGCAATCCGGGTATTCGGAAAGACTTGCTGCGCCTGTTGTTCCATATTTCGCAAGAATTCATCGGAATGCTCCGGATCGTGATGAAACAGGATCAGTTGTTTGGCGTGCGCCACTTGCGCGAGCCGCGTGCCTTCGAGCCAGGTGCTATGTCCCCAACCGAAGCGCGGCGCTTTGAATGACAGCGCGTTATTTTCCGGCTTGCCGATATACTCGTCAGGCGTGTACATCGCATCATAAATAAACACGTCGGCATGCTCCGCGATTTTCAGCACATTTACATCCAACTCGCCGTCGCGGTAATGTTCCGTGTCTGTGGCATACGCCACGACTTTTTTGCCGTTCCCGGTTTCCAGGCGATAGGAGAGGACGCCGTTCGGATGGTTCAGGTGTTGGGGGATAATCAGGTTTTGGCCGATTCGGAGCGCGGTTTCCTGCAATTCATGAAAATGAATTTCGCCGCCCATGCCGTCAAGTCCGATGGGAAAATATTGGTACTCCATCTGTCCGCGCAGGGTGTTTTCTAAGCGTTCGAAGACCTTCTTCGCGCCATACAGGTGGAACGTGTTCGTTTTTTCAGGAATGATGCGTTTTTGTTCATCTTTTGCGCCAACAAAGGCGGGAGTGAAAAACGGAAATCCTTGAATGTGATCCCAGTGGGTATGGCTGAAAAAGATATGGCCGGTTTTTCCGCCCTGCGCGAACCCATGTTTCATCAGTTCAAGCCCTAACAGGCGAATCCCCGTTCCTGCATCGAAAATCACCAGCGTGCCGTCATCCGTTTCTACGGACACGCATGAGGTATTGCCGCCAACGTCTGCCGTCATTTTTCCCGGGCTGGGAATAGACCCGCGAACCCCCCAAAACGTCACCTTCATAATCCTCTACTTGCTCCTTTCAGCGCAGAAAACGTGTCGTATTCGGCCTGACGCATGCTCAATCGTTCGGACGCAGCATAGTCAACATCTCGCAATGATGTCAAGAATTTTCCTCTAAATTACAAAGGAGCTATGTTTGTGTCCATAGCTCCTTTATATGAATGCTGATGCAGATGATCTGACAAATATTGTCTTCGATCATTATTTGAAATTTATTTGCAAGTGCAATCCATAAATTCTGTTTTGATATGGCGAAAGCGCGAATAATTTTGACCGGCTCAAATTATTGATAGATGCCCGGTGTGCGAGCATTAATTTCGCGATTTTCGCCTCAAAATTCTGATCGATTTCAACTTGTTTCGTCAACTGACGAGATTGATAAAACGCCAGCACATCCTGAACTTCCCGCACAGCGATGAACGGTTTCATCACCACTTTCGGACTGAATGATAATCGGACTTTTTTCGAGAACCGACTTAACGCATTATTCAATTCAAGGTTTGTTTGGCGTGACAGTCGATTGATACGCAATGACAACACCGGAGAATTCAAGGCTTCGTATATCGCATGGTCGGTTTCCCATGCGGGCAGCATCGATGCCTGTTCATAATGAACCAACGAGAAATCCCGCGTGTTTATCACCTGTTCTGCGCAGCAGGCGTGACTGCTTCCCCAGGCAAGCAGCACTATTCCCCCGACGCGCAGAAGAAATTTTGATACGATTGTCTTTTGACCGGTACGCATAATGGCAAAAATTCCTTGTGACCACATATCGCTTCTCCTCCATATCTTCGCTTGCTATATTGCCCCCTCAACACAGCCTGAAAAAGGTGAAGAAGCCGGTATTCTCCCCCGCACAAAAAAATATTTTTTGTGGCAACCCGGCTATCTGTAAATCAAGACCCGTGGCTTTCCGTCCCCACCTCACGATGGGTTTGGCTTCTTTTCAAAGAATGCAAAATATACGCCATATTTCGTTCTTTTTTTAGATTATCAGAAAAAAACCATGCTATCTTATTTGACTTATTTATCGTGATTCTGTTGCAATGTCAAGGAGAAAAATCTCATAATTCATTTCGTATTTGACGCCATGCTTTTGTGATTCTGGGAAAAAAGCATGGCGTAATCATCATCTTACCATAATGTATCTATAAATAAATACGGGCGTTCGATAAAAAATCTATGAAATTTTACAAAGATTCTATTATGATGTGTAAATTTTTGTTGACAAATGTTTTGACGTATAGCATATTAGAGACAGTAAAGCAGAACATGACTTGGAGGGAGGAGGCTCTGAGGGAACCAGGTGAGAGCATCTCACGATTACAAACAACGTACCTCTCCTCTTTTCCTCCAATTTTTTAGAGGCCGATATTTCTTGCAAAAGAAATAGTCGGCTTTTTTTATGCCTATGGCCTCGTTTTCTCAACTCCTTATTATCGGCGGCAGCGGGTTTCTCGGCTGGCATCTTGTCAAAACAGCCGCCGCGCAGTATGATGTCTCCTGGACGCACTGCCAACATGCGCTGAACATTGCCGAAAGCCCGGATTCGTATCGCCTTGATATTCAGCAGCCCGACGAAGTTCGCGCCGTCATCGAACAGGTCGAGCCGGAAGTCATTATTCACACATCTGCCATGACGAACGCCGACCTCTGCGAAACGCACCGCTCCTTAGCGCATAGCCTGAATGTGGACGGCACGCGCAACGTCGCCGAATGCGCTGAGGAAGTCGGCGCAAAGCTGATCTACATTTCGACCGATTTAGTGTTCGATGGCCTGCATGGGAATTATCGCGAACGCTCGGCGACAAAGCCGGTAAATTATTATGGCGAAACCAAGCTCGCCGGAGAGCGCGTCGTCAAAGAAGTCATGTCGAAATATCTGATCGTTCGGGTCGCGCTGATGTATGGCAACAGCAACGGCGTGCATGGCTGTTTCACGGATTGGATGCGCAACGGCTTGCAGCAGGGGCATGAGGTGACGCTGTTTACCGACCAATATCGAACGCCGCTGTTTGTGAATGACGCGGCGCAGGCGATTTTGGAATTAGCCGAAAAATCGCCGGAGAATGAAACGTATCATCTCGGCGGCAGCGAACGCCTGAACCGCTACGAATTCGGCCTGAAATTCTGCCAGATATTCGGCTACGATCCGAAATATCTCCGCGCCGTCGCGATGAACGACATCCCGTCGCTCGTGCCGCGTGGCGCGGATTGTTCGCTGAATAGCCACAAAGCGCAGAAATTATTGAGTTTCGAGCTTTCCGATGTGGCAAGCGGGCTGGAAAAAATGAAGCGGGAATTAAGATAAGTTGTCAGACACCTTCAAGGTGTCTGACAACTCGTCTATCACTTGACAACCGGCAGCCCCTTCTGCGCCCATGCGCCGATCCCGCCAGTCATGTTATATACGTCCGTAAAATTCTGTCCTTCCATCATGCCGAGCGCTTTGCCGCTGCGATTGCCGGAGCGGCA
>CAZMEO010000268.1:0-2918 GCA_964565315.1 uncultured Candidatus Moduliflexus sp.
CAAAAATATGGATTGGCGTTTCGTTTTCAGCCGGAACAATTAGATCAGGCGATTGCAAAGGGCATTGACATCCTCTCGAATTATCGCCGCGAGGAATGGCAGGCGAAAGGCCAGCGGCTGCTTGAGGACACGATTGACGTCACCGACATGTTGTATCGAATTGCCAAAAATAAACCATATTTTTCCATGTCTCCTGTATGAACCAAAAACATCTGAAAACATTTGTTCGATGGACCATTGGCGTCTTATGCCTCGGATATATTGTCTATTTTTTTTGGCAGCGAAAAGACCAGGTCGAACTGGCATTCAGTCTCAGCCCGATGTCGATTCTGCTGCTTTTCCTCCTCTCGCTGACGTATAATCTGGTTCAAAGTTATCGCTACCAATTCGTGCTTGAAAAATGCAGCGGCGTGGCGTTGTCTTTTGGCACCTGGTTTCAGATTTTTATCCTCGGCATTTTTCTCAATACGTTTATTCCCCAAATGGGGAATATCTACCGGAGCATCCATCTGAAAAAGACGTATGGGATATCCTATACCAATTATATCAGCGCCTATATTTCCTTCGCCTGGATGGATACCAGCGTTAATCTGGTGATTGCGGTCATTATCGTGCTGGTCACTGATCCGCATTTACAAATTTCCGGGATGAATGCGGCGCTCTTATTGGCCGGGATAAGCGTAGCCGTGATCGCGGCCCCGGTGGTGAGCTTGAAAGGATGCCAATTATTTCAAGCGAAAATTCGACGGCTGGTATGGATTCAATCGAAATTGGCCGAAGTCTTCGCTGCAACAATGACAAATCTGCGCGATCTCAGCTATGTCCTGAAAGTGCTGGCATTCAGCCTGATTGGGTTTGTGCAGATGTACGTGACGTTTTATGTTGGCTTTCGATGTTTCAACCTGCATCTCACGTTGCCGACGATGGCGCTCTTTTATGCCATTTTTAATATCAGCATTTATCTGATTATCACTCCGGGCAACTTAGGAATCCGCGAACTGGCCTATGGCATTCTCAGCGAACAAATGCATTTGGGAATGGCTGAAGGCATTCTGATTTCAGCCGTCTTCCGAATTTTTCATTACATCATTTATTTCGCCCTTGCCGTGCCGATGGGAGGGTGGGGGTTATTGCGTCATGGCAAAGAGTATCAACTTGCTGAACATCAAGCCGATGACGATCAAGAAGAGCATGCCTCCTCTTAATAGACACGAGCATTAAAAATTCATATTGTGCCACTCGCAGACCTCACAGGGTTTGAAAACCTGTGAGGTCGTATTAACTCAACGCTCGCATCTATAAATGCGTAAAAATAACAAAATTTTCTTGAAAGGAGAAATGAGATGCGTTATACTTCTTCTACAATTGTTGTGATTGCCGCCGCTCTGGCAATGTTGACCGGCTGTCAGACCGCGTATTACGCGACGATGGAACAATTCGGCATTGAAAAGCGCCATCTGCTGCGCGATCATATCGAAAAAACGCAGAAAGAGCAGACCGCAGCGTCTGAAGAGTTTAAGGACGTGCTGACGCGCATTAAAGAGATTTACGGCTTCGACGGCGGCGAGCTGGAAAAGGCGTACACTCGCTTGAAATCGCAGCATGAACGCTGCGAAGACCGCGCCGAGAGCGTAAAAACGCGGATCGAAAATGTCGAGCAGATCGCGAAAGACCTGTTTAGCGAATGGAGCAAGGAGATCGAGCAAATCAGCAATGCCGACTTGAAGCGCAAAAGTCGGGAACGCTTGCTGCAAACACAGCGGCGTTATGCTCGCCTGCGCGACGCGATGCAGACTTCTGAAGCCCGCTTAGAGCCGGTCTTAACGCAAGTGCGGGATTACACGCTCTACCTGAAACACAACCTGAACGCGCAGGCAATTGGCGCGTTAGATCAGGAAGTACGCGACATTGAAGTCGAAGTCGAATCGCTGATTGATGACATGAACGCCTCGATTCAGGAAGCTGAGACCTTTTTGAAAGATTTCGAATAACACACCGTCATGCCAACAATGATATATCGGTGGAGTGTCACATCTTGATGTGACGGCGAAATCGAGATGTCGCGCTCCTGAAGTTGGGAAAATATTATGTACGCGCAATATACCGCTCATGCCAACGAATTAGACATGCGGTTCATCGAATCATTAAAGACATTATTCGGCGAGCGTGAAATCGAAATTACCATTCGCGAAATTCCGCCGAAAGAAGAGCATTCTTCTCCGTTGGACGAGACATTGATTATCGAGTATGCTGACCCGTCAGAGCCGCCGATCATTACTGAAATTTCATCAATCAATATGCCGTCGTAACGCATCCGCATGGAACATACGAATAAAGTTGTTGAATACGCTCACGTGTTAATTAAGTTGCTGCAAGATGTCCTCTACGACGAGGAGAGCGCGGCCTGGAGCGACCTGCTGACGTTTCAGATTCCGGTGCGCGATTATTTCGCGAAAATCGGCTTGGAACTGCATCTCGACGAGCGCGAAGGGTTCGCCTTTCTCAAGCAGCAGGACGGCGACGATGTCAAGCTGCCGCGCCTCGTGCGCCGCGTGCCGCTGTCATACGAAGTCTCGCTGCTGTGCGTGCTGCTGCGGGAAATGCTGGAAGAATTCGACGTGAAGGACGTGGCGTCGCGCAAATGCTTCGTGACGGCCAAAGAGCTTCAGGAAAAAATCGAAATCTTTTTCAAAGACGCGCCCAACAAAGTCCGGCTGCTCGACCGATTCGACAAGACGATTCAGACGGCGGCGCGGCTCGGTTTCTTGAAAGAAACGCCGGGCGACAGCCTGAATGACGATATGCGCTATGAAGTGCGGCGCATTATTAAAGCCAAAATCACCAACGAAAAATTGGAAGACATGAAACGCAAAATGCAGCTCTACGCCGATTCCGCGCTGGCGGAAGAGGCGGTGTAA
>CAZMEO010000268.1:3018-5264 GCA_964565315.1 uncultured Candidatus Moduliflexus sp.
CCGACATTGTACCAGA
Organism: uncultured Candidatus Moduliflexus sp.; assembly: GCA_964565315.1. Taxonomy (GTDB): domain Bacteria; phylum Moduliflexota; class Moduliflexia; order Moduliflexales; family Moduliflexaceae; genus Moduliflexus. The sequence goes on from CAZMEO010000268.1 coordinate 3,035, forward strand.
CGCATCATGAATTAGGCGGGTTTCGCCTGCAATATGTTGAAATTTACAACTGGGGCACGTTCGATAAGAAAATCTGGCGGCTCGCCCCGGACGGCAAACATTCGCTGCTGACCGGCGCGAACGGCTCCGGCAAAACGACGCTGGTCGATGCGCTGCTGACGCTGCTGGTTCCGGCGGGCAAGCGCTTTTACAACCAATCGTCCGGCGCGAACACGCGGCGCGAGCGCGATGAAAAATCGTACTGTCTCGGCGCGTATGGCTCGATCCAGACCGAAAACAAAGCGGCTGCCGCGACGCAATATCTGCGCACGAAAAACGATTATTCGATTCTGCTCGGCGCATTCCGCGACAGCGCCTCCAATCAAGCCGTCACATTAGCGCAGGTGCGCTGGTTCAGCAATGACGATCTCAAGCGCGTCTATGTCTTTTCGCCGAACGCGCTGACCATCAAAGAGCATTTCATTCCGCTCGATCCGGGCGGCGACTGGCGGCGGCGGCTGCGCGGCATCGGGCGCACCGAAATTTTCGACACCTTCACGCAATACAGCCAGAAGTTTTCCAGGCTCTTCGGCTTCAAATCCGAAAAAGCGCTGAGTCTCTTCGCGCACACCGTCGGCATCAAAGTGCTGGGCAACCTCAACGAATTCATTCGCGCCAACATGCTGGAAGAAACCAACGTGGATGAGGAATTCAAAAAGCTGCGCGAGCATTACGACAACCTGCTCTCCGTGCATAACACCATTGAAAAAGCGCGGGAGCAGCTTCGCGTTCTTGAGCCGATTACGGCGGATGGCGCGGCGTATCTGCGAGCGGGCGCGGCGGTGCGCGACGTGGAGGAAATTCTGGAACTCGTGCCAGCCTACTTCGCCGGAAAAAAAATCGAATTGCTTGATGAAGCGTCGCGCAAAAAAGGGGAAAAATTGGCGCGGGTCGAATCCGGCATTCAGGAGCTTCGCGCTGACATGGCGAATTTAGAGCGGCAGCGCACCGACCTCGAAATTGCCATCAGCAAGGACGAAACCGGCGAGCAGATCCGCAACATCGAACGCGACATCGCTGCCGCCGGAAAAGAGCGCGACGCGCGGCAAGCCAAAGCGCGGGAATATGGCATGATCGCGGAGATGATCGGCTACGCGACGCGCCCGGACGAGGCCGAATTTTACGACAACATGCGCAAAGGCAAGGCGCAGAAACAGGAAATCGAGGAGCGCCTCCCCGCCTTGCATGAGCAGTGGTCGGATCAGCGCAGCCTGCTGCAAGGCCAGAAGCGCGAAAGCCAGGCGCTGTTAGAGGAAATCCATTCCTTAGAAGGCCGCCAGAACCAGATTCCGCTCAAAAATATCTCGATCCGCAAGGGGATTCTCGACCATATCGGCGCGACTGAGGACGAATTGCCGTTTATCGGCGAACTGATCAAAATCAAGCCGTCGGAGAAGGCATGGGAAAGCGCCATCGAGCGGCTGCTGCATAACTTCGCGCTGATTCTGCTCGTGCCGAACCAGTATTACCGCAAAGTCAATCAATACGTCAATTCGACCGATTTGATGGGGCGATTAGTCTATTATCGCGTTGACCCGCAGCAGCTTGAACTCCGCAACTTCGACGAGCATCCCGACAGCCTGATCAACAAGCTGGAACTCGCGCCGCATTCGCCCTACCGCGATTGGCTGAAGCAGCAGTTGCAACGCAATTACAATTACATCTGCACCAACCGGCTCGAAGATTTTCAGCATTACGATAAGGCGATGACGAAAGAAGGGTTGGTGAAGGCGCACGACCGCCACGAAAAAGACGACCGCATTCAGGCCGTGCAGCAGGGCAATTACGTGCTGGGCTGGGATAACAGCGAAAAAATCGCGACCATTCAGGCGCAGCGCCGCGACCTCGAGCGCCGCATGAATGGCGTGGCGACGCGCATCCGGGACATCGAGCGGGAGCGCGAAGACTTCGCGATGACGCGGGATTTGCTCAACAAGCTGCTGAGTTTTGCGGAATACCACGAGATCGACTGGCAAAAGCACGTCGCGCAGATTCAGCAGCTTTACGACGAAGAAGTGCGCCTGAAAGAGAGTTCCGACCAATTGCAGGCGCTTGAAGACCAGTTGGCGCTCATCAACGAGCAGATTCGCCTGAAAAAGCTGGATGAAGACAACATGGCGGAGCAGCGCGCCAACCTGAAGCGCGACATGCAGGAATATGAGCAGCAGCGCGCCGCCAACGCCCAGATTTT
>CAZMEO010000269.1:0-5254 GCA_964565315.1 uncultured Candidatus Moduliflexus sp.
TCTTCGCCAACCGGCACGTTCGCGTCAATAATCGGGAATTGGAAGAAATCCATGTCATCCTTGACTTCCGGCGGCACGCTGTCTAAAATGAACTGTCCCATCAGATACATGGCGGCTTTGCCCTGTACCATGAACGGCACAGCTTCCTGCCAGGCATACGACGCGGCGTTATCAAGGAAATAGCCATTTTTCACCAACTGTCCCCAGTATTCGAAGGTCTTCTTGACGCCAGCATCGGAATACGGCGTTTTGCCATACATCAAATCCATGTGATACGCCGGGCCGTTGACGCGCATGTTCAGATAATCGAACCATGCGGCGGCAGTCCAGGGGGCTTTCGTTCCGATAGCAAACGGCGCGATGCCATTTTCTTTCAGCGTGGCGCAGACTTTCATCAATTCATCCCACGTTTTCGGCTCGGTCAGGTTATATTGCGCGAAAATGGATTTGCGATAGTAGATCGCCCACCAGTAATACGTATCCGGCATAAAATACGCTTTGCCGTCTTTCAAGCTGATGCTCTGGAAGGCTTTGGGAAATTTTTCGAACAATCCGGCATCCTGCCACACATCGCTGATGTCCATGATCAAGCCTTTGTTCACGAAATACATGGCGCGGTTGCCAGCAAACCAGGTGATGACATCCGGCGGAGTATCGGACGCCAGCCACAGACGGACGGATTTTTTGAATTCTTCGTGCGCGGTGGTGTTGAGTTTGACTTGAATGTCGGGATTCGCTTCCTGGAATTTTTTGACGATTTCCGCAAACGTCTCCTGCGGCAGCGGATCGCTGTGCATGCTGTTAATCACCAATTCTTCGGCGTATGCCAGCGAAAAACTCATGAATACGGCACATGCGATGAGAGCTAACACCTTTCTTTTCATATAGTTCCTCCATGAATGTGTTGTTCGAATATCTTCGGACAGTGTGATGCAAACAAAACCTCGCGACGACACGCATGACAAAGAGTCCGTCTATGCGTATAGACAGATTTAAAAAATAGATTATAGCTGTCAAGAAAAATCTATATTTTTGTAGAAAAAAATTGATATTTTCGTCTATACGATTAGAGGCTGTCGAGATTAGAGGCAAATATATTCAACTTGTCATCCTATGGAATATTGAATAATAGAGGAATATGTCATGAAGCGGGAATCGATCACGCAAAAAGATATTGCCGAATTAGCGGGCGTTTCGTCAACTGTTGTGTCGTATGTCATCAATGAAGGGCCTCGCCCGGTCGCCGAAGAAACGAAACAGCGGGTCATGCATGCGATCAAGGAATTGGGCTATCGCCCGAATAAATACGCGCAGCGCCTGAAATCAAAATCCACAAAAGCGACGCGCCAGTTGGGTGTTATTCTTGGCGGCGGCAGCGAGATTCTGCGGCGGCCATATTACGGCGACATTGTTTCCGGGATTTATGAAGAAGCGTACCGGCAGGGGCAGCATATCCGGTTTGTGCATTTTTTTAATGAGCTGCATGATCCGCTGCTGTTTAACAGCCATGTGCATCTGGAAGAAATTTCCGCGCTGATTTTTTTCCCGTTGTATAGCGCCTTGAAGGAGCCGAAAAATCATGCGTTATTGATGCGCATTATCGAGCGGATTCCGATTATTGTCTGTTTAGAAAAAGCGGTCGCGGATTTGCCCGCCGTGATTTTTGATCGCGTCGGCGCGGCGCGGACAGCCGTCGAGCATCTGATTGGGTTAGGGCATCGCCGCATCGGATTTATCGGCGGGAAAGGCGAGCGGATCGTCGGGTATCGTCAAGCGTTGGTGGAACACGATTTGCCCTATGATGAGACGATTGTTATTCATCCCGGTCCGAAAAATTCTCCCGGCGAAGGCTATGAAGCGGCGTTGCAGTTGTTAGCGTTAGACGAGCCGCCGAGCGCCATGTTTGCCGTCTGCGATGAAGTCGCGATTGGCGCGATTGGCGCGCTGACAGATCGCGGCGTCGCCGTGCCGCAGCAGATGGCGATCGTCAGCATTGATGATCTGGATTTAGCCGCCATTGTCCGCCCGGCGTTGACGACTGTGCGCGTGCCTCGCCGCGAGATGGGGATTCAGGCGCTGCGCATGGTGGCGATGCAGGAAGCATATCCAGATTCGCCGCCCTCTTCAAGCGTGTTGCGGACGGAATTGATCGTGCGCGATTCCTGCGGAGCGAAGTTGCGCGGGCGTGTTTCCTGATATGACCAATTAACGCGGCAAAAGCACTGCATCAAGGTTTTCTTTCGTGACCGGGATGGTTGGGATATAGATCGAACGCTCTTCTTGTTCGTCAATGCGAACCTGCTGCGCAATAAGTTTATGCAATTGGCGGAACGCCTGCCGCCCGATTTCTTCTGGATACTGAACGATCGCGCCAACTAATTCGGCGTTTCTGATCGCTTGCTCTACTAATGGCGTCCGGTCATACCCAACGACACACAGCGTTTGCGACGGGAACAGTCCCTCGCGCAGCGCATTCAAATAGACCGTCGTCACGCGCTCATTCGAAAGAAACAGCCCTTGAATCCCCGCATGCTGCTGAATGCCGGAAAGAAGCGCCTGTTTGAGCTTTTCCTCTCTGATCACGTCGCAAAAGATCTCGACCAGATCAAAGGGATATTGTTCCGCTTTTTGGCGAAATCCTAATGTTCGCCGCACCATAGACTCGACAGCGCGATCGACGATCACTCCAACCGTCGCCTGAGGCGGCAGATGCGCCATTAAAATCTCCGCAGCCTGCCGCCCGCCTTCACGGTTGTTGGAACGGACGGAAAACGTCGTCGCAATTGTCTCGTCTGTCGCAACGAACGGAATCCCGGCGGCAATCCCTTTTTGGACGAGTTTCTGGGCAATATGCGGGTCGGTCGGGCAGAGAATCACACCGCGCAGCATCGGGAGTTTGAGCAGCCAATTCACCTGCTCGATCTGCGTCACCGTTTCATACTGAGAATCTATTTCCAGAAGATCGAACCCGTATTGCTCAGCTTCTTCACGAACTCCAGCACCGATATATTGAAAAAATTGGTCTGCCCCTCGTTTGACAAATCCGATGACAGGCCGCCCGTTCGCCGGAGCGCGAAGTTCCGACGTGGCGGAAGACACCGTGAATTCTCCCATCATGAACACTAAATTTCTTCCGACATCAAATAACTCCTGCGACAACTGCGCGGCTTTTTCCGCGCCAAGATTGCTGCGATGCGCTAATTTTTTGACATACTCCATTGATTCGGCAAGCTGCACGGCTGTCTGCGCATGCTGCCGCGTGATTTGCTCGATGTCTTGCGAGACCTGAGAGAGGTGCTGGGTCGTGCCAGTGATATGACGATGATCTTCCCGCTGCGATGAATTGATGGTTCGCATCTGCACGACAACTTGCATCAATTGCCACACCATGCTGGAAATCTGATCTTGCTTGTCGTGCAGCGCAAACTCCACTTCTCCGAGCATCTCTCGGATTCGAAGATTTTCCTGTTTATGAATTCCAGCGGTCTGCGTCATCCTGGTCACCAGATCATTCATGCTCAGGAGTCTGGTATGAAGAAGCGCGAACGCATCGCCGGTTTTGCGCGAGCGCGTCGTTCCTTCGTCAATGGCTTTCGACAGCCGGCTCATGGCCGACGTCGCATCCTCGAATTCGCGAGAAATCGTGTGTAATAAATCTTCGATTTCAGCGGCAGATTCTTGCGTGCGTTCGGCAAATTTTCCGATTTCATTGGCAATGACGGCGAAATCGCGTCCATGTTCTCCGGCATGAGCGGAAATAATCGCCGCGTTGATGGCAAGCAGCGTGGTATGGTCGGCAATATCGCGAATGACTTCCAATGATTCTCCCACTTCTTCGGAGCGTTCGCCTAAACGTTTGACAATGGCAAAAAACTCCTGAACAGCGCCCTGAATGCCGCTCATGCTGTTCATGGCGTCCTGCGTCGCCGCCGTCCCTTGCTGCGCGTCATTGAATATGTCTTGAAAGCTGTTTTTATAGGATGCCGCATCCTCTTCAAGCAGCCGAGCCGCCTCATCGAGGCGCTCAAGGGATTGCATCACATGCTCAGAATCAAGCATTCCAAACGGATGTTCCGCAATCACGGATTTCATGTCCTCGATGGACTGGGCAAGATGCTCTATCGCGCGCGATGTGGTTTCGATTGTCGAAGACGAGTCATCCACATGAAGCGTGTGCGTGCGCAGGTACTCGGCAATATTTCCAAAGGCTGCCCCGATGCGGGAAATCGTCTCCGCGGTTTCCTGAATATGTTTGCTGATGAGTTTCGCATCCTGAGCGCCCTGGCTGGTCAGAGATGTCGTCTGCGCTCCGCCTTTGACAATCTGATCGGCATACTCTCTGGCTCTCGCCGTCAAATCCGTTAATTCACGAATCATGACATACAGCGGAAACGTCGGGTTCGACAGAAAATCATTCGAGGCGGCAATTGCCATGAAATTATGCTCGCTGACGGCTTTCAGCACTTCTTGAAGATTGTTCGAATACCGGATCAGCGCATGAAACGTTTTCAGCAGTTCATCATCATCGGAACGCGCAAAGAGGGGTTGTCCTGAAAGATTCCGCAGCATCTCTTTCATGCGGGTAATGAGATCGTCATGGAAATGCGTATGGGTTTTCAGCGCGGCATAAACGGGGCGAAATTCTTCCAACAATTCGCGTTCCTGGACATGCCGCAGGCTCTTGCCGCGCGCGATCACATCCACAATGTTCGATAAAAACATCAATTGATCGGCGATGTAGGAAGAAAGAAAGGAGGCGATGGCGACACAGGCCAGCAGAACGAAGGCCAAAAATAAAAGAAATATCCAGTTTGTCAGCGCTTGCCACGCCGCGTCAGCCGAGAACACCTGCCAGATGCTCCCGATCAGCATGGCGACGCCGACGAGCATGGGAGTCAGCATCAGAATGAGCAGTATTTTCATCAGGCGGCGCGAGGTATTCATAGGCCGACTCCATCAGTTACTCCGAATCATAACCGTGCTTTTTGATTTCCCGCAATTTGATGCCATAGCGATTCGCTTTGTTTTGAATGGCTTTCGGCGTCACGCCCAACAATTCGGCGGCTTTGCGGGTGTTCCAATTCACTTCTTCGAGGATTTTTACGAATTGCGGGCGGGTCGGATTTTTCAGCACGGAGTCGTTGAACGGCTGGCGCACGTCATCCATGACCAGATCGTCAATATGAACCGGCGTATCATCTTCTTTATAGAGGAGCGAGCGTTTGATGACGCTTTCTAACTGGCGAACATTGCC
>CAZMEO010000270.1:0-3241 GCA_964565315.1 uncultured Candidatus Moduliflexus sp.
AACTGCTTGCTCAACGCGAGCCGCTGCTGTTGATAATTCGACTGAATTCCCGCGCCATACAGCGTTTGCGGCGGTTCGATATTTCTGGAATACCAGAGTTTGCAAAACGGCTGACCGTGACTGATCCGGTATGGCACTTCATGCGAACGGACTTCCAGCACCGCATACGTTCCCGGAATCTCGCCGCTGCCGTAGCCGAAGCCGGGATCGAAAAATCCGGCGTAATGGACGCGGAATTCGCCCGCGCCGATGTCGTAGGCCATCATTTCCGCCGAATATTGCGGGGGAATCCGAATTTTTTCCTGCGAGCAAAGCAAATGAAATTCTTCCGGTTCGAGAATCAGATCATCCCGTTTCTGCCGATAAATCGGTTCCCAGAAATCGGCGGCGTCGTAATGGCGAATTTTCGACAGGTCAACGATATGGCTGTTCTTTTTCGCTTTGTAGCCGATAATCCCCTGATTCTGCTCGCCGCGCAAATCCACGCTCATCAGCAGACCGTCCTGAATGCTCGCATGTTCGACAGGAATCGGCTGCTGTTCCGCGTTATACAGCAGCGGCGCGGCCTGATAGAGCGAGCGCAAGGCGTCGTCATTCACCACGCAGTCGCCTTGCAGGAAGCGCAATTGATTCAATGACAGGCCGGGCATGACGCGCACGGTAAAGGATTTCGGCACGATTTCCAAATAGAGCTTGCCATGATAGCCGGGGCGCACGTCGTCGAAACGGTAATTGAAATCCGTAATCACCCGCGTCAGCATATCAAGCCTGCCGGTCGTGCTTTTCGGGTTCGCTCGCACCGCGATATGCTCCGGCAGCCGCAGCGATTCCATCAGCGGCACGAGATAGACCTGATTTTTTTCTAAAATCCCGTTTTGCTCTAAATCAATCGGATACATCAGCAATTCGTCCAGCACCGCTTCTACCGGGCGATTCCCCGGCACGAAACTGCTGCGGATGCGATAGCCGATTTTGCCTAAACGCGCGTCCAGGCTGGCAGGCTGATATTGGCGGGCTTCAATCGGCTCTTCCGACGGCACCGCGCCATCATTGACAAGCTGCCGCACAAAACGGTCGGTCAAAATTCCCGAAAGCGTGGTCATAAAAATAAAAACAACCCACCCCCGCCCCTCCTGACAGGGAGGGGGCAGGGGGAGGTGCTACGCATGTTTCGTCAATTCCCAGATGATATGCCCTAATTCCGGCAAAATCAGGCGCGTCATCGCCAATTCGACGGCATGTTTCGAGCCGGGAACGGAAAAAATCGCCGTGCCATTCGCAATGCCCGCCACCGCTCGGCTCATCATCGCCGCCGAGCCGATTTCTTCATAACTCAGCACGCGAAATAACTCGCCGAAGCCATCCAGCCGTTTTTCTAAGACCCGTTCAACGGCCTCGTAGCTGCGATCTCTGAAAGAAATCCCCGTGCCGCCGTTGCAGAGAATCGCCTGCACGTCGTCTGCGGCGATCCCTTCGCGCAGCAGCGCCTCAAGCTGTGCAGGCTCGTCGGGAAGGATGAATTTTTTCGCGACGATGTGGCCGCTTTGTTCCAAGCGTTCTGCGATCAATTTGCCGCTGACATCGGTGTCTTCGGCGCGCGTATCGCTTACGGTCACGACCCAGCAGACCACCTGCTTCGGGGCGTGTTCTCGATGTTCATGATGTCCCATATTTTTAACTCCTTTTGTTGTAGAAAATCTTGACATGCCGTCTATTTTCAGGAAATGGCGTCTGTCAAGACTTTTATGTCTTTGCGAGAAATCGAGTTGCGTGAATCGCAACCCTGTCAGGGTTTATCGGGTATAACGTGTGCAAGGACGGTGTTTATGAAATCGCTTCTGCGTTGTCTGATGTTTATTGCTGTGCTCATTTTATTTTCATCATCCCATCTTTCGGCAGCGCCGCTCAAGCTTGCGACAACGTATTGGCCGCCATATACAGACGTGCAAAATACCGCCGCGCCCGGCTTATTTGTCGAAGTGGCGCGCGAGGTCTTCAGCCGGATGAACCAGGAAATCGCCATCGAAGAATTTCCCTGGAAACGCAGCCAACTCTATGCGAAAAATGGCGAGGTAGATGCCATTTTTGCCGCCGCGTACTCAGAGGAACGCGCGCAATATGCGGTCTATCCTAAAGCGGCGCTCGGCCCGCTCTCCTATGTGTTTTTTCTTCAGGCGGCTGATCTGCTAACATTTGCGTTCGATTCGGCGGATGATCTGAAATCGCTTGTCATTGGGGCGATTGATGGTTCGGCGGTTGTCAACATTCCGATTATTGCGGAGTCGGCTGAGAAATGGGGGAATGTGCAGTTCACCGTCGGAGAGAAATCCGAACAGGAGGGGATGCTGAAATTAGATCGCAAGATAATTGATTGTTACGCCGGAAGCTTGCTGACCGGGCAGGCGATGGTTCGGCAATTGAAGGAACAAGGAAGAATCCAATCAGATATTCAGCCCTATCTTACCAAACCGCTTCAGGAAACCGATCTTTTTCTGATCTTCAGCAAGCAAGCAGGCTACACCGACGATCATCCTACTGTTATCGCCTTCACGCAAGCGCTTGAGGAATTTCGCCAGACGGAGAAATATCAGGAAATCATTCGAAAATATACCCATCCCCAATAATGCGCCTCGCGGGAGCGCCAACGCAAGCGTTAGCGCTCCTGATGAGGCTGCGTTTCGTTTTATCGCTGCGCCAGCATCGGCGCGGCGACTTTTTCGGCTTTCTCCGCGTCGAACAGGGCTTCAATCAGCGCAAGCGCAAACTCAATCGCCGTGCCGGGGCCGCGACTCGTGACGCAGTTGCCATCCACGACCACGCGCCGTTCCATCGCCGATTTATCAGCGAAATTCTCCCCCATGCCGGGATAGCAAGTCGCTTTTTTGCCTTTGAGCAGACCGTGATGATGCAGAACGACGGCTGGCGACGCGCAGATCGCGGCGTAAATGCGTCCGGCCTCGCGCTGCTGCTTCAACATTGCAATCAGCGGAGCGCAATCCCGCAGATGCTCCGCGCCCGGCATACCGCCCGGCAGCGCAATCGCGTCATACGTCTGCTTTGCGCAGTCGCTAATCAGCGCGTCGGCGACGAGATTCACGCCTCGCGCTGTTTTCACCTGCAATCCCTTCATGACTGACGCTACCGTCACCTGCGCTCCGGCGCGGCGCAGCGTATCAATAATGCACACGGCCTCGATTTCTTCCGTGCCATCCGCGATTGGGACGAGTACAGTTTTTGCCAT
>CAZMEO010000270.1:3341-5250 GCA_964565315.1 uncultured Candidatus Moduliflexus sp.
CGATACAAAGCTCATTGGTTCGCCACTGACGGGGTCTGTGAAGTGCAGTTCTTTGGCTAATAATTGCAGCGGACGCGCGAAATCGTCCGGCTGTTTCGGCTGTAACTCAGGATAATAGCGGTCATGCAAAATGTGCGAGCCAATCACGCTGAGATGCACGCGAAGTTGATGTTGCTTGCCGGTGCGTGGCTCTAAGCGGAACAGGCCATGCGCTCCGCGCCGTTCGAGCAGCGTAATTTTTGAAATCGCGTTGACTTCACCCGCCACGACTTGCGTGCGAAACCAGGGGTCGCCCTGCGCCAGGCGATTGCGAATTTCCCATTCCGTCCGCTCCGAATCTCGCGGCAATGTGGCAATCGCGTCATACACTTTGCGCACCGCGCCGGCATGAAACAGCGCGTTGTATTGGGCGCAGGTGGTCGCGTTGACCGAAAACATCACGATTCCGGCGGTCTCGCGATCAAGCCGATGCAGCGGCGCGATCTCGTTCAGCCCGGTGGCGCGGCGCAAGCGATACAGCAAGCACTGATTGACATAGCGCCCGGCAGGCGTGACCGGCAGAAAATGCGGCTTGCAGACGACAAGAATATGCTCGTTCTGAAACATGATGCGCTCGTTAAATGGAATCGCCGCTTCGTCCGCAACTTCGCGGTAATAGCGCAGCCGCGCATTCGGCAGATATGGCGTGTTCGGCGTCACGATGTCTCCGGCGTCGGTTGTAATCTTCCCCGCTTCAAGGCGTTCCCGCCACACCTCGCGCCCGATGTTCGGAAAGCGCTGCGCCAGAAAATCAAGCAATGTCGGATATGGCGGACGGCAGATAGGCAGCGTCACATACGACGGAATCGGCGCGGTGCTGTAATTGTGAAGCGGCATTGTGACATAGCTGTCAGACACTTCAAAAGTGTCTGACAGCTTTTCGCATCCGATAAGGTTCTGTGTCATGACGCTTACTCAAAAAGAAACAGCATCGCCACGCCCAACACAGCGACACATGCTCCGCCGATGGCTTTCCATGACAGCCGTTCGTTGTAAGCGATTCTGACCATCGGCAGCATCACCACTGGCGATGTCGCCATTAAGGTTGACGCAATGCCGACTTCCGTATATTTGATGGCAATCAGGCTCAGGGTAATGCCGAGAAACGCCCCTAAAAATGACGAAAACACGATAAGAAACATGAGCCGCTTATCCTGAACAATCTGCGGGAGCGGGTTGCGAACTTGCTTCATCAGAAATAGCAGGGGAAACAGGAAAATCGCGGCGACAAGAATGCGGAGAAAGGAGGCGACAAAGCCGTTGACCGCGCCTTCGGCGAACGCCAGTTTCACGAAAATCACGCCGACGCCCTGCCCCAACGCGCCAAGCGCCGCATAGATCAGGCCGGAACGCGACAGGTGCGGCGTCTGCGCCGTCTGCTCGCGGCGCTCCAACACCACGAGCGCGATGCCGCCGAGCGTGACAAAAATGCCGAACACGCCGAGCCGTGACAGTTTCTCATCTAAAAAAAGCCAGGCGAGCAGCGCCGAAATCGCGGGCGAGAAGGCCATAACCAACATGCTGATTCGCGCCCCGATGCGCTGAAATGCCTTAAATAAAAACGTATCGCCAAGCACAATGCCGATCAGCGAACTGATCACGAAATAGAAGAGTTGCGTTGACGAAAGCTGCATCGGCAGGCGAAACAGGAGAATCGCGGCGACGAAAAAACAGAGCGCCACCAGCATCCGCGTCATATTTGCCTGAAGCGAGCCGATTTTCTGCGAGACATACGTGATCATCATGGAACTCGCCGCCCAGATGGCGGCGGCGGTCAGAGCGCTGATTTCTCCGAGAAACATTATTTTTTCTTTCTCTCCTTCTTAAATTCGTTGCCAGGGCCAGCGGTTGAAACCGCCGTCTTTATTCC
>CAZMEO010000271.1:0-5225 GCA_964565315.1 uncultured Candidatus Moduliflexus sp.
GCGGTCATTTGTACCGCCGACGTCCTCGTCGGCTTCTCTTCAACGTGCCGACGAGAACGTCGGCGGTACGGCGCACCTGTAAAAATGAATGATTCAATGTACTACTACACTGTTCAGCTAATTTTTAGGAGGATAGAGGAGTGTCACATCTTGATTTGACACGCGAAATCAAGATTTCATACTCCTAAAAATTAACGGAACAGTGTCGTAGTTTCAAAAAGCAGGAACACGTAATCAATAGAAATACGGCATTATTTATCAGGATTGGCTAAAGACCTCACAGCTTTTGGAAACCTGTGAGGTCTTAGATCGTGAGCCAATGTCGCTGAATAATGCACGAAAAGCAATTTCAATTCATGGAGGAAAACGCGATGAATATCACGAAAAAATTGTATGGAAAAGCTCCTGATGGCGCTGCTGTTGACCTGTACACCTTGCAAAACGATCATGGCGGGGTCGTCTCAATCACCAATTATGGCGGCGTCATTGTCTCCTGGCTGACGCCGAACCGGCAAGGCACATTCGACGACATCGTGTTAGGCTTCGACACATTTGACGGCTTTTTAAGCGCGTCCCCCTACTCGTATTTCGGCGCGTTGATTGGGCGCTACGGCAACCGGATCGGGCAGGGGAAATTTACGCTGAATGGCGTTGAATATACGCTGGCGAAAAATGATGGCAGCAATCATCTGCATGGCGGACTGAAGGGCTTTGATCGAGCGGTCTGGGAGGCCGTTGAAGTCCAGCGCCCCGACGGAATTGGAGTCAAGCTGCACTACCTCAGCAAAGATGGCGAAGAAGGATATCCTGGCAATTTGGACGTGACGGTTGTGTATGTCTTCACTAATGATCACGCGCTGAAGATCGAATATACGGCCACGACGGACAAAGATACCGTGCTGAACCTGACGAATCACGCCTATTTCAATCTGTGCGGCGTGCTGTCGGGCAAGAATGTGCTTGGGCATGAGATGATGATTCAGGCCGACGCCTTTACTCCCGGCGACGCCGGCCTCATTCCTACCGGCGAAATTCGATCTGTCAAAGGGACGCCGATGGATTTCACGACGCCCACGCCGATTGGCGCGAGAATCGGCGACAATTATGAACCGCTGCGCCTTGCAAGCGGCTATGATCACAATTACGTGCTGAACAAATCAGATCAATCGCTGACGCTTGCCGCGCAAGTGCATGAGCCGACAAGCGGGCGCGTCATGGACGTGCATACCACAGAACCCGGCGTGCAATTGTATGCGGGGAATTTTCTGCAAGGGACAATTACTGGCAAAGGCGGCGTGGCGTACCACAAACATGCGGGATTCTGCTTAGAGACGCAGCATTTCCCGAATTCGCCGAATCGTCCGACGTTCCCATCGACGGTGCTGAAACCCGGTGAAACTTATACCCAGACGACGATTTATACCTTCTCAGTACGAAAATAACCCTATCGTCAAGGAGTGCGCCGCCGGCGGCGCATCGCGGCGGCCTCGCCGCACTCCTCGAAATTGGCATTCAAAAAAGAAAACGGGGCGTTCAGAGTGAACGCCCGTCTTTTGTGGGAAGAGCTTATTCCGCGCTTGGCACGTAGATTTGCTGCGCGGCGTCATACATCGCTTTTTGAATCAGCGTGTTCGGGTCGGTTTCGCGATAGATATAGACATCCGGCGTGTAATTCAGCAAGGTTTTCAGGCGAGTGCCGACGTCAACCGCTAATTTTTCCGCGCGTGTTACGGTCGTGGCCGATGAGACAATCACTTCGATTTTCGGCGACCGGCTCACGATTTCTTGCTGTGACAGCGTGCGGATGTTCGGATTCGCGGTTAAAACCTCGTTATACGCATCAATCGCTTTTTGCTCTTCTTTTTTCAGCCGTTCTTCTTCGGCTGCCATCAACTCTTCCGCTTCTTCTCGCGCCTTTTCTTCATTGCGCTCCAGCAGCTTTTGCTGCAAGATGTCTTCTTCGGAGGGCAGCCCTTGCACTTCGCGGAACCACTTGCTCACTTCTTCCTGTCGAGGGCCTTGCAACTCCATATAGGTGCGATAATGCAGCGACGCCTGTTCTTTATCCTGCAAAATGTCCTGATAAATCACACCCATGTTGAGATGCGCATCCACGTTTTTGCTATCAAAATCCAGGACTTTTTGATATTCCGCCAGCGCTTCTTGATATTGCCCGTTATCGTAATAGCGGTTGCCAATGGCTAAATGCGCCCGATCAAACAGATCAAAACCGCTGCCGGAGCGAACAATGCCGATGGTAAATTGCTGTCCTTGATCAATTGTAAAATACGTAGCCAATGGCGGAGTGGTCAGAAACTCGATTTTATACACGCCCGGCGGAAGTTCATGCGTGGAATAATTGCCATTCGTCGGCGGAAGGTTCTCAACTCGTACTTCCTGAATATCCAGTTCACTTTGCTGTTTCGTAATAATTCCCGGCTGCACGGTATTGACTTGCGTTTGATTTTCGGTCGATGTATCTTTGTTTAACTCGGTGGCTTCTCCGATTCGACGATTGAGCAATCCTAAAATGTTGCCTTCTGACAAGGTGTTCGCGTCAAGAATTCTGGCGATACTGTAACGCAATTGGGATGACGTATAAATCAATTGCCCTAACTCTTGGCCGCTATCTCGATTGCTATCCAAAAATTCTCCGTTGCCGCGAGCGCTCAGACACTTCAAAAAATTTTTCGGCTCGTCGTAGATCGTATTGATTCCCAAAATATTCAAATTCCCGCCAAATTCGGCATCGACCAGCATATCCATCGTAGTCGTGCAGGAATCCGCCAGCTCGCTGTCGCATGTATCATCGCCATCCGTCACCACAAAGACAATGCGAGAGCCGGCATGCCCCGCGAAATCCTTCAGCATTTCGCGGATTGAAAATCCCAATGGCGATAACCCTTTCGGCTGAATCTGCTGAACGGCCTCCAGGATTCTTTGCCCGTTCCCTTCGCTGAACGGCACGACTAACTCGCTATCCAAACAATTATTCGCGGTTTTCCCGCCATTCACTCGAAGCGCAAACTGCGTATCTTGCTGGGGGAAATATTTGAGAAGAATCTGCACCAGTTTTTTCGCAATTTCGATCTTCCGAATGCCGTTAATATCTGTCTCTCCCATCGTATTCGAGGCGTCAAACACAATTTCCACTAAAATGGATCGTTGATAGGAAACATCAGGCAAAATCGGCGGCAGGTCTTCGTCAATCATTTTAACCACTAAGGAACCGGAATTCGGCGTATATTCCAGGTCTGTGGAAATCTGTGTGTCAAAAAATGCGTCAAGCGCGGGCGCGTCTGAGGCCATGCCCCCGACAAGCGCGAACACGCAGCATGCAGCCGCAAACAGCAAGTGTTGTTTCATAGGTTTTATCCCCCGTTCCTCTCCAATCCTCGCCTCACTGAGAACGATTCAAGCAGGAGGCGTCAAAGAGAACGTCCTCTCCCTGTCCGAAGGTCATATTCCGGATGGTCATGTCCGCGCTTTTTAGCTGACGAACGGGACACGCCACCGCGATTTCATCTTTGTGCGATAGAATAGAACGAATACAGTGCGACAATAAAAAAGAATAGCCTTATTTTTGAGGTTTTGTCAATAAAAATATGGCGGCGTGTCATCAGACGAGTAAAATTCTGCCACATTTCCCTTTTAGCAAGAGGAAAAAGGTCGGGAAAATTCCCGCAATTGCCGATCAACAATCTGCTATTTCAGCCTGGCAGTCATTCCAGGAATGACGCGGAGCAAAAATCGATACGCATTATTGATCTCGACAAATGTATCATGCGATTCCTGTCCGAGATCGGGATGACAGGCTCTGGCTAAACGCTTGAACGTCTTTTTGATCAGCGCAATATCCGAAGTTTCCGACAGGCCAAGCGTGCGAAATGCCTGTTGATACGTGTCATAATGGGTCAGGATTTCCCATGTGCCATTGAGAAACGCGGTTGCGGTTTCTGCGTCAAGTTTCGAAAAATTCCGGGAATCTGCGTAAAAATATTTGAGCGACAATTCCTCTAACGCCAGTTCTCCGACAAGCGCGGCATGATACTCGCAATACGAGCCGCCGTCCGGGCAGGCCGCGCCGCAAAAGCTGACAAGCTGTTCGTGAAAATACCGACAGCACCCGGCATCAGGATACGGCAGCAGCATGGTGCGCATGAAATGGACGAATAAATAGTGGTGTTCTTGATAAAAGGCGTCTTGCAACTCATATAACACATGAAACAACAGAAAATGATGTTGAAATAACTCGATTGGCTCGGCGCGGAAAATTTCGAACTCCGGGAACGCAATTTTGAGCAGTTGACTTTCATAACACGGTTCGCGCAATGAGCGCAGAAACGCTGATAGCGCATCCCGATTGATGCCAGCAAGCAGGGTCGTGAATTCTCCATTCATACGTGTCCTCATCGTGTTTTTGATACGTGTCGGCAGCAGCGAACGAGATTCTCCTTCGGAACACGTTGCCCGTCAATCAATTTTTCGCATAATTCCCAAATTTACAGTGTCATGCCCCAGAACGCTGCGGCATCGCTGTCAGACAGCGTTTTCTTGACCGTAATATTCTATGCCATGACACCTACGGCAAGCAAACCCGGTAAATAGGTACAAAATTTTTTCTTTCCCGCTATTGACATTTGCGTTGGCCTTCCTGAATAGCAAAGTCAGAACAGCCGAACTCATGCAGGCAGTCAAGTCGCATTATGAATCTCATTTACGGGAGGTAGCAACATGGCAGAGATTACATTAAAAGGGAATAAAATTCATACATACGGAACATTACCGGCGGTGGGGAGCAAGGCTCCGGATTTTTTATTAACCAAAACAGATTTAGCGGATGTCTCGCTCAAAGACTTTGCCGGAAAAAAAATTGTCCTGAATATTTTCCCCAGCATTGACACAGGCGTTTGCGCGGCGTCGGTGCGCAGATTCAACGAAGAAGTGCAGAAATTGCAAGATACGGTCGTCTTGTGCGCGTCTATCGATTTGCCGTTTGCTCACAGCCGATTCTGCGGCGCAGAAGGGCTGGAAAGCGTCATTTCCGTCAGCGAACTTCGCAAGCGGCAGTTTGGCGAAGATTACGGCGTGCGGATTATTGATGGCCCGTTAGCCGGGTTATTCTCGCGAGCGATTGTCGTCATTGACGAAAAAGGTGTCGTGAAATATACCGAGCAAGTACCAGAAATCGCGCAAGAGCCGGATTATGCCGCCGCGCTGAAGGC
>CAZMEO010000272.1:0-5198 GCA_964565315.1 uncultured Candidatus Moduliflexus sp.
GTTCCGGCAAACAGCATCGGCTGAATCGGAATCGGCGTGGTCGTCGCTAATTCGATCACTTCATGTTCAACCTGCAACGGGTTATTGAAATCCACAATCGCAAACCGGGAAATCGAAGAGAGCGCGGCGACGGCGGCGAGCGATTCCACTCCGCCGGGCTGTTTCACGTCTAATTTCAACGGCGCATACCGGCGTTTGCGCAGCAGCTTGCGGATCGCCTCAAGCTCGGCCTGCCGTTCCTCTGGAAAACGCCCTAAAATCAGCGCCACTTTTTTCGCCATGCCGTCCGAAATCTCGCGAATCTCCTGATTCTCAATGAGCAGCGAAATCAACTGAATCACGCTGAGATGATCGACCGTAATCACGCATTCGTCGTCGTCTTTCAACACGAGATTCCATTGCCGCGTTTCGTCGTCAGTGTTGATGTTGCAGACCGACAGCCCGAACACCTGACAGCCCGACAGGTCAGCGCCGCTGAGGTTGGTTTCCATGAACCGCGCATGGCGCAAATCGGCGTCGCGCAAGTCGGCATGGCTCAAGTCAGTCTGCTGAAAATTGACCCAGCGCAAGTCAGCGCCGCTTAAATCAGCGTGATTAAAATCCGCGCCGGTCAGCGTCGCCGCGCTTAAATCTGCCCAGCGAGCCGTCGCATGGCGCAGATCGGCGCGAGTCAAATTGGCCCAGCGCAAATCGGTTTCGTTCAGCAGCGCTTTGGCAAGGTTGGCTTCGGTCAAATCGGCTTCTAACAGGTCAACGCCGTTCAAATCCATGCCGCTGAGATTCGCGCCGCGCAGCTTGACTTTGCTGAGGCAGACTTGCCGCAAATTGACCTGGCGCAGGTCGCTTTCGTCGAGAATCGCGCCAGACAAATTGGTTTCGTTGAAATTGGCGTTCGTGAAATCGGTTTGACTCAAATCAGCGTCCTGGAGATTCGCGCCGTTTAACATCGCGCCGGACAGATTCGCGCGTTTAAGGCTGGCTTTTTTGAGATTGGCGCGGCTGAGAAAGGCGTTCGACATTTCCGCGCCGCTCAAATTCGCATTTTCCAGATTGGCTTCGATCAGAAACGCGCCGCGCAGTTCAGCTTTGCTCAAATCGATATTTTGCAGGGAGACTTTGCTGAGGTTCACTTTCGCGAGCTTGGCGCGGCTGAGATTGGCGTCGCGCAAGACGACTTCGCTCAAATCGGCCTCGGCCATGTTGGCTTCGCTGAGGTTCGTGCCGCTCATTTCGGCCTGCTTCAGATTTGCGCCTGTCAAATCCGCCCAGCGCATGTCTGATTTTTCCAGCAGCGTTTCGCTGAGATCAGCCTTGCAGAGTTCCGTCCCCCATAAATCGGCGCGGCTCAAATCCGCGCGATGCAACCGCGCTTTGCTCATGTTGCCGCCGCTGAGATTCGCCCATTTCAGATCGGCGTTTTCCAGGATGGCCTCTTGCAAACACGCTTTATTCAAATTGGCGCGGCTCAGGCTCGCGCCGCTCACGGTTGCTTTGCCCAAATTTGCGCCGCTGAGATTCGCCCAGCGCAAATCGGCTTTGGCAAGGTCGGCGCTGCTCAAATTCGCGTCGCTCAGGTTTGCGCCCTGCAAAATCGCGCTTCCCAACTGCGCCTTGCTGACATCCGCGCCGCTCAGGTCTGCGCCGCTCAGGTCTGCGCCGCGCAAATCCATCTCTTGCAGGTTCAGCCGTTGCAGGTTGCATCCCCGCAGACTCACGCGGCATAACGTCACCTCGGACATGTCAATCTGCCGCAAATCCGCGCCGCTGAGGTTTGCGCCGTTCAAATCCGCGCCCTGAATTTTGATGCTGCTGACATCCACTTCGCTCAAATCCACGTTGGTGAGATTCGCGTTGTGAAAATCGGTTTCATGCAGATACGCGCCCCAGATGTCGGCGTTGCTCAAATCCGCGCCGACAAGCGCCGCCTGATTGAGATTCGCGCCGCTTAAATCCGCGCCGCCGAGGTCTGCGCCGCTCGCGTCCGCCCCGGCCAAATCCGCGCCGCAAAGATTCGCGCCGCGCAGATTCGCTTCATTGAAATTTGCGCCATGCAGCAGCGTGCCGCGCAGATTGGTTTTATTTAAAGCGGCTTTGCTGAAATTGAGATGGGAGAGGATTGCCTTGCTCAAATCGGCTTCGGTCAGGATGGCTTTGCTGAAATCCACGTCGGCGAGTTCGGCATTGGCAAGCGTTGCGCCCGTCAAATCGGCGCTGTTGAGGTTCGCGCCGTTCAGCGCGACTTCGTTGAGCGTCACGCCGGAAAGATTCGCCCGGCTCAGGTCTGCGCCCTCGAAATCCGCGCCGCGCAGTTCGGCGTCTTCCAATTCCGCTTTGCCTAAATCAACCTTCTTGAGCGTGCTGCCGGTCAAATCCGCGCCGCGCAGGTTTGCGCCATTCAAATTGGCCTCGGTCAAGTCCGCGCCCGCAAGCGTCGCCCCGCTCAGGTTTGCGCCGCGCAGGTTCGCATTCCGCAGGTTTGCGCCTGAAAGCACCGCGCTGCTCAAATCCGCGCCCCAGAGGTTCGCGCCTTCTAAATTCGCTTCGCTCAAATCAACTTTGTGAAAATTTACCTCAAGGAGATGTTCCTTGTTCAATTGCGCCTCGCGCAAATCCACAAGTTCGTCCGACGCCTGCTCGTTCCGCCATTGATTCCATGCCCCCGCGCCCGCCTGTAATCGCTCAAGATCGTGCTGCTTTGCCATACCGCCTCGCTATTCCATGTCTTGTGAATAATGATGCAAATTTTAAAATCTGTGAGGCGTAGCTTTCTGCCGTCAGGCGTTGCTGTCAAGAAAAAACTTGTCCGCAGACCAGTCCGCGGTTCTTCCTCTCCCATAAGACCTCACAGGTTTAAAAAACCTGTGAGGTCTGCCTGACATTACATCAGCGGCGTTTCGACTGTCGGAGTCAACGGCGGCGTCTGCTGCTGCTTTTCGCGTTTGAAATACCAGCGCAGCCGGACATAATTCGCAAGGCCTCGCCAGAGTTCATCGAAGAAAATAATCCAGAGCAGCCCGAAGAGTCCGGCATGAAGCGGGAAGAGTGCGGCATACGACAGCGGGATAATGATGAGCGTACCGATAATTTGCGTTTTCAACATCCATTTCGTATCGCCTCTGGCGCGAATCGAGTTGCCGCCGATGACGTTCAACGCCTGCGGAAAAATCGTCAGCGCAACGACATACATCAGTGGGCGGAGTTCGCGAATGCGAGCCGGATCATTCAGAAAAATGCCTAAAATCATGTCGGGAAACAGTGCAAAAAACACGCCGACAATCGTGCAGATGCCGAGCGAGAGCGCTAACGTAGTCGCGCCGACTCGTTTAGCTAACAGCATGTCTTTCGCGCCGACCGCTTTCCCGACCAACGTAATCGTCGCCACGCCAAGCCCGAAATAGATGCTTAAATTGAAAATTTTTACGGTGTGCGTAATCCCGAAAAACCCGGCGGATTCCGGGGATATGGCATTCAAAAAACCGACCATTACCGTATTGCCCGCCGACCAGATCATCATTTCCACCCCGGCGGGAACGCCAAGCCTCACGACTCTGCTATACAACTCCATCGCCGGGGCGAAGATGCCGCGCCACGTTATCGGCACGCCGGAATTTCGCGCCAACATCCAAAGAATCGCCGCGCCGCCCATCGCGCTGCTGATAAAGGTCGCCCACGCCGCGCCCGCCACGCCCATTTCCGGAAAGCCCCCTTTGCCGAAAATCATGCAATAATCGAGCGGAATATTGACTCCGGCGCGAATCACCGCACCAATCGTAATCGGCAGCGTATTCCCCTGTCCCTGAAAAATCGCGCCCGCCGTTAAGACCATGCCGTCAAACAGGAATTGCAGCGAGAGAATGCGGATGTACGTGTCGCTGAGTTCAAGAATTTCTCCCTGGACGCCCAATGCTGTCAGTACGGCTCGCCCGAATATCTGCCACAGCACAAGGTAGATCAGGCCGATAATCTGATTGTATAACAGCGAGGTTTCGCCGATTCTGCTGGCGCGTTCAGGCTGTTTGGCGCCGAGCGTCTGGGCAATCAAAATATTCGTGCCGGTGCTGAACGACATAAAAAACGACAGAAAGAAAAAATACGAGACACGGGCGTTTTGAACCGCCGACAGCCCCAACATGTTATAATGGCCGACAAATGCCATGTCTGTGGACATTTGCAAGTATTGCACCAAAAATTGCGCGCTCGACGGCAGCGCGATCAGTAAAATTCGTTTCAACAATTCTCTGGTTGTCATAAAATGTTCGCGTGATGAGAGTTGCCAGACACCTTCGAGGTGACTGACAACTGCGACGCCCCTCCCCTCGCCTGCCCTGAAACGGATGGCATCAGAGAAAACCACAGATTGCACAGATTTTTTTGGAAATACGATTATAGGTTCGAGGCATTCATGCGATTCAATGTTCATGCGATCTGTGTTTGCCGTGATCTTTGTCGTTCTCGCTTTTGTCAAGCAGAATAATCGTTGACAAAATCCGCCATGCGTCGCATTTTTGGCGCATGCTCACACGTCATGTCATCGAAATTCGCAGCGCCCAGAATCCGAAAATCAAAGCCCTGGCGCAGCTTGAAAAACCGCGAACGCGGCGGGAAGAAGGCGTCTTTGTCATCGAAGGTTTTCGGGAAATTCGGTTGGCGCAAGACGCAGGTTACGACATTCAGCAGGTTTTCTGGTGTCGGTCAGTCGCCAGCCCGCATCCGGTCGAGGCGTTGATCGCGGCCTTGCCGGAAAGCGCCGCCGTGCATGAGGTCAGCGCCGATCTTTTTGCGAAAATCGCCTATCGGGAAAATGTGGACGGGCTGCTTGTTGTGGCGAGAATGCGGCCGCTGGATTTGGCGCAATTGCGCCTGCCGCCGAATCCGCTGCTGTTAGTGTTGGAAGCGGTCGAAAAGCCGGGCAATCTCGGCGCGATTCTGCGCACCGCCGACGCCGCCCGCGTGGATGCCGTGCTGGTCTGCGATCCGCAGACGGACATCTACAATCCGAATGTCGTGCGCGCAAGCCTCGGCTGCCTCTTTTCGTGCCAGATTGCGGTCGATTCCTCCGCCAACGTCCTCGCGTTTTTGCGTCAGCGCGGCATTCGCGCGTATGCTGCGGCGCTCACCGCGACGCAGTGGTATCATCAGGCCGATTTCACCGTCCCCAGCGCCATTGTCATGGGGTCGGAAGCGTTCGGCCTGAGCGA
>CAZMEO010000273.1:0-1675 GCA_964565315.1 uncultured Candidatus Moduliflexus sp.
GGAATTTGAAGAAAATTTGAAAATACTCTTGACAAATTTAACTGTAATATTATTTTTTACATATCATCAATTGTAATAATATTTATTACAATTGATAGAAGATAAAGGAATCACATGAATAGCGATTTTGCACTTGCCGTGCATTGTTTAGTGTTGCTTGCGCATGATTCATCATCGCTCTTAACCAGTTCACAGATTGCGGAACGGCTGTCAGTGCATCCGGTCAGAGTAAGAAAAACGTTGGGCGCTCTGAAAAAATCAGGGCATATCGGCGCTGTCGAAGGCGCAAAAGGCGGATTTTTTATTCAATGTAATCCCCAAAATGTCACATTGGATGAAATCTATACCCTGACCGTCAGCGATGTCCTGAAGCCCCGGTGTCACAATTGCAGCAAAAGCCGCGAAATCGGGGCAAACCTGGAAACCGTGCTGCATGATATTTTTGCCGACGCGGATCAGCATCTTCAGGAATTTCTCCGACGATTTACCTTGTGGACAGTGTTAGAGCGTTTGCGCCCGCTTGCAGGCACATGCCCTCTACAATCGGAAGAATCTTTATAGCATGACGCATTCTTCCTGAACGGAGGGCATGGTGTAAAATTGCCATAAACTGTAACTTTTTTAATTACATATATCAAAAGGAGCTATAATGGAACAGCACGTCATGAATGTGTTAGAAAAAATTCGCCCGATGCTTCAGCAGGACGGCGGAGATGTCCGGTTTATCAACGTCGATCAGGAGGGAACGGTGCAGGTCGAACTGCAAGGCGCATGCGGCCACTGCCCTGGCGCAATAATGACCTTAAAGATGCTGATCGAGGGCAGATTAAAACAGGAAGTGCCTGGAATCACGCGCGTGGTTGCTGTATAAACAATTTCTGCTCAAGGAAACGATTATGATTATTGACGGTCATCAACATCTGCTGCAACATCCGCGTCAGCAACACGAGCTTGCCGACGAAGCCGGGCTTGATAAGGTTGTTTTGTTTCCAACGGTTGTTCATCCAGAACAAGCCAATACGCGCGAAGAGTTTATGCGCGAGATGGAGAAACTTTCCCAGATTTTATCGGGGACGGTGAACCCGACCGAGGCTCGCATCCAGTCAATTCAGGCGCTTGTTGAACGCATTCAGACAAATCCAGAGTTTTATATCGGATTCGGCTCGTGTCCGTATGGATTGGATCGCGAACAAACGGAGCAGTGGATTGAACAATGGATTATCAAACAGAATTTGCATGGCATTGGGGAAATCGCCATGCAGCCAGGGCATGTTCCTGCCATTGAAAACATTTTTCGCGTTCTTCAGGAATGCGAACAAATTCTTCCGTTGTGGATTCATACATTTAATCCGCTTGGAATCGCTGATATTCGCCAGTTGATTGAGTTCGCGGAAAAATATGCTCGCGTCAAGGTAATTTTCGGGCATGGCGGCGGAAGCCATTGGATTGAGACGTTAGAGCGGGTGAAATCCATCCCCAATATTTACATGGATATTTCCGCCGCGTTCTCGATCTTGCCGATCAAATTTATTGCGGAAACCATGCCTGAGCGGTGCGTTTTCAGTTCGGACGCGCCGTATGGCAGCCCGTATTTAGCGCGTCAGCAGATTGAGTATCTCATCAAAGACCCGCATATCCGCGCCAACGTGTTAGGACTGAACACTGCCAGATTATT
>CAZMEO010000273.1:1775-5192 GCA_964565315.1 uncultured Candidatus Moduliflexus sp.
CAAAACGCGCTATTCCGTGCGTAATTACGAAGCCAAACCCGTCGAAGACGAAAAACTGCTTCACATCTTAGAAGCCGGGCGAGTCGCCCCGACAGCGGCTAATAAACAGCCGCAGCGCATTCTTGTCGTCCGGCAAAAGGAAGGCTTAGACAAATTGAAACAGGCGGCGAACATCTTTAACGCGCCGATGGCGTTAATTATCTGCGGAGATCGGAATAATGTCTGGGTGCGCCCGTTTGATCAGCATGATATGATTGACGTTGATGCCAGCATCGTGACGGATCACATGATGCTTCAGGCAACGGAGCTTGGTTTAGGGACACTGTGGATCGCCTATTTTAAGCCGCAGGCGTTAAGAGATGCCTTTCAAATTCCCGAACAGTTTGAGCCGGTGAGCATTTTGCTGTTAGGATATGCGGCGGGAGAGCCGAAATCGCCTGACAGACATGCGAAAGAGCGTCAAGAGTTGCACACTACCGTATTTTATGAGTCATTCCCGCGTTAACGCAATTCGCAGCGCCGCCAGAAGCGTAAATCCTGGCGGCGCTCCCTTTCAAATTTTAAAAAACGCAATCGCCTGCTGCAATCCATGCGCCTGCGTTGAGAGCGTTTCGGCAGTGCTTGAGAGTTCCTCAGAGGTCAGCGCATATTCCTGAATGACGACATCAAAATCCCGAATCACGGTATTGATTTGCTCGACGCCGAAACTTTGCTCGCTGTTCGCCGAACTGATTTCTTCAATCAGCAGTGTCGTGTTTTCAATCGCAGGCATAAGCTGCTCAAGCATGGTTCCGGCTTGCGTCGCAACGGACACGCTTGAGGTCGCCACCTCGCGGATTTCTTCAGCCACTTTGCGGCTTCGTTCGGCCAATAAGCGCACTTCAGCAGCCACCACGTTAAATCCTTTGCCGTGATGCTCGGCTTTTCCGGCCTCGATAGCGGCATTGAGCGACAGCATGTGCGTTTGCTCCGCGATCTCTTCAATCAAGGAAATTTTTTGCGCGATATTCTGCATCGCCTGAGCCGTTTTTGCGACGGTTTCCCCGCTTTTCCGCGTCTCCTCTGCGGCCTGAATCGCAATCAATTTCGTCTGCTGCGCATTATTGGCGGTTTGTTTGATTGTTGACGAAAATTCTTCCATTGACGCGGACAATTCTTCCGCCGTCGCCGCCTGTTTTGATGCGCCTTCCGTAATGTTACGGGCGCGAACCGATAATTTGACGCTGTTCTCTGTCAGCCTGTCTGACGCTTCTTTAACATGCACAACGACAGCGCCGAACTGCGTCAACATCAGATTGACCGTTTCTTTGATATGGTTGAAATCGCCATGAAACGTCTCGCTCATCACCGTATCCAGCCGCCCCTGCGCCACCTGTTCAAGCGCGGAGATGGTCAGGGTAATCGGCTGAACAAACGCCTCAATCAGTTCATTGATGCCCACAATCAGCATTTTCCATGCCCCGTGAAGCGCGTCGGCATTCCCTCGCGCCGAAACATTTCCGGCGTGAACGGCTGAACAGAGGACGTTGATTTCCTGAATGACCTGCTGAAGCGTCTGCTGCATATCACCCAGCGCTTTTGCCATGACGCCAAACTCGTTATTTTGCGACACGTCAAGCTGCTCGGCGACCTGTCCGGCGGCAATCCGCCTGATGGCGTCAGCGATTCTGGCAAAATTGCTGCCCATTTTTGATGAGAACACAGTCGCAATCGCCACTCCGCCGACAATGGAGATTGCGGAGACGCCGATGGTGATTATGGCGATCGTCCGCAGGCTTTCCGTGTATTCGTCAAAATAAATGCCGCCGCCAATCATCCATTCCATTTCAGGCAAATAGGTTAATGCCACCGTTTTTCGCCGGGGAAGCGCCTCACCCTCGTTCTTCCAGAAATATTCTTCCATCATGACTTCGCCGGGTTTCAGCAGTTTCGCTTGCGTCATCCATTCCTGCACAAAATGCTGTCCATGTTCATCTTTCGAATTCATGATATTTTCGCCATCTCTGGCGCGTTTCTGCGACAGCGCGTATTTACCGTCTTTGTCAACAATCCAGATGTAGCCGGTTTTTCCTAAGACGATTTGCGCAAGACTGTCTAAAATCGGCTCTGCCGCATCTTTCACGCCGACATACAAAATGCCGATAATCGCGCCGAAATCGTCCATAATCGGCTCATACGCCGTTTGATACCATTCATTGACGACGAACGCTCTCCCAAGATATGTTTCGCCTTTCATGACGGTTTGATACACTGGAGAATCCATTGGAATATATGTCCCGACGGCGCGAGTTCCATCCGTTTGAAGCACATTTGTGGAGATGCGCAGCGCACCTTGCGGGAATATCTGGAAAATCGTCGCGGTTTCTCCGGTGAGCGCCTGAATGCGATCCACGATGTCGGTGCTGTTGATCAGCGACAGTTCCCCGATTTTCATCTGCGGGATTTTGAGCAAACG
This sequence comes from uncultured Candidatus Moduliflexus sp., assembly GCA_964565315.1. GTDB lineage: Bacteria > Moduliflexota > Moduliflexia > Moduliflexales > Moduliflexaceae > Moduliflexus. Next base: position 4,231 of record CAZMEO010000273.1, read on the forward strand.
CTCCTGCTGGGTTGCCTGATTTTTCACGGTCATCTCCAGCAGCGTATGATGATCTAAACGGGGCGCTCCGAGCGCATAGAATTTATCGTGCGCCACTTTCAGATCGGTGACGAGTTTTTTCTGAGAAATCTTGATGCCGGTATCAATATGAGTCGCGACAAGCAGGACTTGATTCATCAATTCCTGACGAATGAAACCATAAACAGAGCGTTTCGAGAGATAATACGTGATGCTTCCTAATAACAGGACGGGGAGCGTGACTAACAGAATATTGATGAGTTGCAATTGCCAGCGAAGGCTGAAATATCGTTGTTTCATAGTCTCCTGATTCAAAACACTAACTGGATATACCAATGAATGCCATCCAACAGCATCTGCACGGCCATCGTCGTCAGAATCATTCCCATAAAGCGCTCAATCGCTTTCAGGACTTTCTCGCCTAACCAAATGAGCAAGTTTTCTGAGATGATTAACACCGCTGAACTCACGATCCAGGCCGCCAATAGCGCAAGAAGATTAAACAGCCAGTAGGAATTCTGGCGGCTTGAAATCAGAATCAGCGTCACCATTGTCGAGGGACCGGCCACCATCGGGATCGCTAACGGGACAATAAATGGCTCTTCCATCGTCATTTCCGGGTTGTTCGTTCCCAAATACGGAAAGATCATTCGAATGGCAATCAGAAACAAAATAAAGCCGCCAGAAATCGTCAATGCGGGTTCAGAGAGATGCATGGCATCTAAAAGATATTTGCCGAAGAAGAGAAAAACGCACAGAATTCCTAACGCAATCAGCATCTCTCTCAACAGTATCTTTCGCCTTCTTTTTTGATCGACATGACTTAAAATCGAAAGAAATGGCGGGATATTTCCAAAAGGATCCATCACAAGCAGAAGCGTTATGGCGTCACTCATAATATTCATGAAGAGTCACTCTTTAGTAAAATGTAAAAAATAAATTCG
>CAZMEO010000274.1:0-5191 GCA_964565315.1 uncultured Candidatus Moduliflexus sp.
GTATCGCCATGCGCCGTTTAGATTTGCCAGCTATGGGACAGGTTCTCTTCAACGCCTATCGGAAGCGTGATGATGAACCGGCAGCCTTTTTGGGGTTCGGATTCCACGCTCATCGTGCCGTTGTGATGTTCAGTAATGATGAAATATGACACCGACAAGCCTAAGCCGGTGCCGATTCCGACCTCCTTTGTGGTAAAAAACGGCTCAAATACGCGCTTTCTGATATGTTCCGGCATGCCGGGGCCATTGTCTTCCACTTCGATCCGCGCCATGTCGCCGTCGCGTTTGGTGCGCAGGATAATGGTCGGCGCTCCCTGTCGGCATTCATCTTCTAACGCCGCCTGCGCAGCATTGATCAATAAATTCAACATGACCTGCTGAATCTGCGCCCCTTCGCAGCGGATTTTGGGAAGCGTGGCGTCGAATTCCCGAATAATCCGAAAATTTTTGAGCGGAAACGCAAATTTGATGTTGTACGCATGGGACGCGAATTCGACCGCTTTTTCAATCAGTTCATGCAGGTCGTTCAGCGCGGCCTGGGAACTGCGTTTCCGGCTGAAACTCAGCATGTCCTTCACGATTTCTCCGGCGCGTTCCCCGGAATTGCGAATCAATTCCAGCGTTTTGATAATATCCCGTTTCAGCATGAATTCGCGGATCGCGTCCATGTTCGTGCCGGCTTCCAGCGCCGCGATCGTGTTGGCCGGGAAATGCCGGGTCAGGCGCGTCAGAAGAACCTGCGTATTTTGCAGAATGCCTGCAATCGGGTTGTTCAACTCATGCGCCATGCCTGCCGCTAAATTCCCTAACGACGCCATTTTTTCGGATTGCACCATCATTTCTTCCATGCGCACTTGTTCTGTTACGTCGTCAATTCGAACGACCGCGCCATCCATGCCATCAGACGCCAGGGGATAGACCATAATGTTGAAATAGCGCGATTCCCCTTGCACCATATTTGAGACTTTTTCTTCTTTAAAGGGCGTTTGCTGGAGAATCGCTTCGCGCACTTTTTCTAAAAACGGCGCAAATTCAGGGAACACCTCATGCAACAAGCGTCCTTGAACATCCTGCGCTGACCGTTTCGTGATTTTTTCCGCCCCAAGATTCCAATGCGTCACACGGCCTTCGAACTCGATGCCGAATAAAATTGACGGCATCGAATCAATAATATTTTTCATGAAATTCCGCAGCCGCGCCATCTCTTCTTCCGCTCTGCGATGGTCAAGCGCAATGCCGATGCTCGCACCCAGCCCTTCGAAGAAGCGGATGCATTCCGGCGAAAACCTCCCCGCGCGATGGTCGTTCATCTGGAGCAAGCCGATGATGCGCTGGCCGGAACGGAGCGGAATCAGCGCCATTGACTCGTAGCCTTCGCCGTCGCAGCGGTTTCGCGTTTGTCGCTCGGTGTCGGTGTTTGACGCAAATAATTCTGAGGCGCTGTTCGTCCAGAAACTTCCGGCATCGGTAAAAGGGAGGGACGGATCGGCGCGACCACATAACACATTGCCGCACAGACACTCAAGGATGGAATTGCCGCTCTCGTCACATACGATCTTTCTTTGCGCATCATGCGAACATAAATAGCGCTCCGTCTCGATGAATTCAGTGGGACGCCCGATGGTTTCATAGTAGGGAAAGTCCTCGCCATTTTTCAACCGGATGCCGATTGTTTCAAATCCAGTAAAATTTTTCACGAGCAGGAGAATTTCTCGAATGATATTGATGCTCTCATCCGAGCGGTTCAGCATATCTAAAATTTGAGTCGTCAGGTGTTCATGCTGTTCGGCTTCTTTGCGTGCGGTGATTTCTCTGGAGATGCCGAACGTGCCGATGACGTTGCCCTGTTCGTCATAGAAGGGGAGTTTCGTGGTCGAAACCCAGGTGACGCGGCCGTTGAGCCAGACCTCTCGTTCTTCCTGATCGATCAGCGGCTCTCTGGTGGTCATGATTCGCCGTTCGTCGGCAAGCGCTCGCTCCGCATGTTCCGGCGAAAAAAGATCGGCATCGGTCGTGCCGAGAAGCTGGGTCTTTCCGGCGGATGACAGGCGGCGCAGCACGGCGTTATTGACTCGGATGAAGCGGCTTTCGCGATCTTTGAAATAGATCAAATCCGGGCTGTATTCCATCAACGTTCGCAATAAATAGCGTTCGCGGGCTAAGGCGTCCTCGATCTGTTTGTGCTCTGTCAGATCAATCACCGTGACCAGCGCTCGCTCCCAACTCTCCTCATATCCCGGCGCAAGTGCCATGGTTATGCGAATATACAACAGATTGCCCGCGCAGGTCATATCCGTTGTTTCAAGGGTGAATTCTTTCGCGCCGCGCCACAGGACAAGGGCTTGTTTCGTGAGTGCAAGAGAGGCTTCTTCTGTCCAGATGAGCCAAAATTTGTGATACAGGTCTTCCTTTTTTTTCGCCTCGAAGAGTTTCAACGTCGCCTGATTGACATCGCAGACCTGGATCATGTCGATGCCCTGACGAATTTTCCCAGGGTGTTCAGAAAAATACCGCTCAAGATCGGACGTTTCCTGTCTGCTGATCTCGTCAAAAAAACATTTTACCCTGGAAATATCCACCTCCCAGAGCGAAATCGGGGAATTCTCGAACAGGACGCGATAGCGTTCTTCGCTCTCAACCATGGCCTGTTCAGCTTGTTTGAGCGCGGCAATATCCGTAAACACGGCTAACGCCCCCTGATACATGCCTTGTTTGTCCCACAACGGGATGCCGGAGAGCATGACCGGAACGGCGTCTCCATTTTTTTTCACCAATCGCGTCTCGAATTTTCCCGTTTTTCCTGTGCGGCGTGCGGCCAATTCTTGTTGATGACGCCCTTGCTCTTCTGGGGCAATAATCGTTCTCGAATCAATTCCAAGCAATTCATCTTCCTGATAGCCCAGCATCGCGCAAAATTTCGAATTGACAAAGGTTAATCGCCGTTGTTCGTCAATGGACGCCAGTCCCTCATTCATGGCGTTCACTAAGAATTCATAACGAGCTTTGCTTTCTTGAAGAGCAAATTCCGCGTTTTTCCGCGCCGTCGTATCGCGAACGATGGAAATAAAACCGACAGGAGCGCCCGTTGAATCGGTCATGACGCTTGCGGAGATTTCCCCAAAGAATTGCGTGCCATCTTTTTTGCTCAGGCGATATTCGATATTGTTGACGCAGCTTGTTTCGAGCAACTGAGGGAGATAGGAACGTGAATTCTGCGTTTCCTCCTGAACGACGAATCGCCATCCGTCCTGGCCGATCACCTCGTCTTTCGACGCGGCGCCATAGAGTTCCAACGCAGAGTGGTTGCATTCGATGATCACGCCATGCAGATCGCTGACGACGATGGCATTCGGAGAACATTCGAAGATTTCTTTCAACAAGGATTCGCTCTGTTTTAAGCGGAGAATCGAACGCACCCGCGCCACGAATTCGCGAGGCGACGCCGTCTGAAGAAGATAGCCGTCCGCCTGCTTATCAAGCTCCTGATTCTCCTGCGCCAAATCGGCTTGCGTCGAGAGGAACAGAACGAACGGCGGCGGGATTCGAACCTGTGTTTTTAATTGGCGGCAGAGCTCCATGCTCGATATGCCGCTCAGGTGTTCTTGAAGCAAGATGATCGCGGGGAACTGTTCTTCCGCGATGCGTAAGCCATCAGCGGCGGATGAGGCTTCGACGACATGAAATCCAGCGCGTCGCAATGGCTGCGCAAAATGCGTGCGAATGTCTGCGGCGGTCGCAATGATGAGAATAGATTGATGATATGGCACGGCAGTATAAGGAGGCGCGTTTCATCATCTGACAAGCAGGCCGAGACCTCGCCGGTATTTAACCCCGTTGAGATTGGTGGTCAGCATGTTGAAAATCGTCCTCTCTTCCCAAATGTATGTCATTGAGCAACGCGCCGATCTCTTCGATGGGCAGCATATAATCCACGGTTGTCGCTTTCAGCGCGGCTTCCGGCATCGACGGCGCTTCGGCGGTGGCGGGGTCTTGCACAATCGCCAGCCCCCCGACGGTTTTGATCATGCGCAGCCCCTGACTGCCATCCGTATTGGCGCCGGTCAGAATCACGCCGATCACCTGCGAGCGATACGCTTCTGCCGCCGTAAAAAAAAGCTCGTCTATCGAAGGCCGCGCATAATTCACCTTTTCGGTCGACGCCAGCGACAGCGTGCGATCCATTTCCACCAGCAGATGATAATTCGGCGGCGCGATATAGACGACTCCCGCGCAAATCGGCTCTTTGTCAAGCGCTTCTTGCACCGGAATCTGACAATGCGCATTCAAATACGTTACAAGAAAATTATTCGAACGCGGATGCTGATGCTGTACCACCAGCACGGGCAAACGAAAATCCGCCTTCAGCCGGGCAAGCAGCCGCTCTAAAGCATACAACCCGCCAGTCGAGGCGCCGATGACGACGGCGTCATAGCATTTTTTTATAGATTTTTTCATCAGCCGCGACCTCCACGAACGCTTGCGCGAGGTCGGAAAATCGCAATGTTTCTTTCGAGCCGAGGCAGAGGAGACCGTATTGGCACAAACTCTCGTGCAGCAGGTGAATAACGCGGTTCTGCAACGTTCGATTAAAATAAATCAACACATTGCGGCAAAGAACCACCTGCATTTCGCCGAACACACCATCAGTTTCCAGATTATGATTGGCAAACACAATATTTTTTTTCAACGATCTGTCCATGATGATAGAATCATGATGCGCGGTATAATATTCGACAAACGATGTTTTCCCCCCGGCGCGTTGATAATTCTGGGTATAGTCTTTGATGTGTTCGATGGAATAGATGCCATCTCGCGCCTTTTGCAGCACCATGTTGTTGAAATCGGTGGCATAAATCTGCGTCCGGTCATACAGCCCTTCTTCTTTCAGCAGAATCGCCATCGAATACGCCTCTTCGCCGGTCGAACACCCGGCATGCCAGATTTTGATGAACGGGTACGTTTGAAGGATCGGCACGACCTCCCGCCGCAGCGCCGCATAAAATGGCGGGTCTCGAAACATTTCGGTGACATTGATCGACAGGTCAAGGAGCAGGCGCTCGAAAAATGCGATGTCATGCAGGACGCGATGCTGCATTTCCGCAATGGTGGCGATGCCTGCTAAATTTTTCCGGTGAATGATGCGCCGCTTGACCGAAGCGCGGGCGTAATCGCGGAAATCGTAGTCGTATTT
>CAZMEO010000275.1:0-5171 GCA_964565315.1 uncultured Candidatus Moduliflexus sp.
GTCAACACGTTCGTTAATAAGACCTCACAGGTTTTTAAAACCTGTGAGGTCTGCGAGTGACGCAATATGAATTTTCAATGCTCGCATCTATAACGGAGGCGACGACGGCGTCGCGCTCCTAAAGATTTGTTGATCAGTGTCCTACGAGAGATACATTTTCAGGATAATATCCTGATCGTAATTGCCGAAGTCTTTGCCGAAAATATTGATTCCACCGACATTCAGCGCTTCGTCCTTCACCCCGATCCAGACCTTCACGGAAGTATGTTCGCGAAGATGTAATTCTGTCAGCGTCACGTCCGACAACCGGTTTCCATCGATATACGTCCCCTCCTCCGTCACCTTCCAATGCTTCAGCAAGCCATATTGCGAGGCGGACATTTTCCACCACATCGGCGTAAATTTCCCACGCGCGTCGCCGAAATCGCCCGGCGATGTCCATGTGCCGATCTCGTGTTCATTCACCCAGACCGTAATATCTGACGGCCAATTTTTTGTGGTCTCAAGCGTCGTCACCGGCGCTTCGGAGCAAACTTCCATCGACAGTTCCAATGCTTCCAACGGTTCATTCGGCGGGAGGTTGTTCGGGAATTTATACTCGATATACCCGCGCTCAAACCAGACGAGGCTGGCAATCGCGCGTTTCGGATTCAAAAAGGTTTCGGGAACATCTAAAAATCCGATAATTTCTTTAGAAGAGCAGAGGCCGCATGGCGGACTGACATGAAAATCGGTGTAAAGGCCGACCGGCATGGACACCTCTAACACTTTCTGCTCAGGCTTGTTTTTCATGCCGGGAAGATACACCACGACCTCTTCATAAACAGCGGAACACAGCTTTTGCGAGCCTTTCTTTCCGGCGGCGACTTCCACGTGAATCAGATGCGCTTTTTCGAGAACGGTAATGTTGGTCGAAACCGTCGATTGCGGCAATTGCAGGGATTCAGCAATCTCATTCACGCTTAATTTCTGGTCGCTGAGCAGCTTGAGAATTTGCAGGCGCGTTCTGGAAGCCATCGCCTCCAACACGTCGGGAGAATCTTCCGCATGCATGATCAATATTCGATTTTCCATAAAGATTCCTTAATATCAAAAAATGTGATACTCATCCTGTAAATAGATAAAAACCTGTTTACTGATGATATTTATCTTTAAAAATCTATATTATATATTCTGTCAAGTAAAAAAGATGATGTATTTCATTTTTTTAGAATTATATCAATATTTTTGATATGATATTATATCATTCACGGGGATTGGGGTAATGCTTCTGCATAATGCGATACTTTTTTCGCATTTCCCATTTGTGCGGAATAGCGAACATAATAATAGCAGATATCGATTTTTTTCTTGACAGCGGTTCTCAATAATATCATTGCAGGCAAAATGTTCGCTATTACGAATATCATTCTGAATAGCGAACGTTATATGAGCCCTTACATCAAAATTGAGGAACGCCGAATGGTGACGACGGTCTATCGCGCAATTAAAATTATCGAATTGCTTGGCGGTCAGGAAGGCTTGACGGTCACGGACATCAGCAAGCATTTCAGTTTTCCGAAAAGCAGCACGCATGATATTCTCTCCACGCTGGAGCAAGAACATGTCGTGCTGAAAGACCAGAATAATCGCTATCATTTAGGCCTGAAACTGCTGACGCTCGGTTCGATGGCGCAGGCGGAATTAGAAATCCGCAAAGCGGCTGCGCCATTCATCAAGGAACTCAATGCGGAATTGGACGAAACCGTGCATTTGACCGTGTTAGAGGGCGATGACGTGTTGTATGTCGAATGTCTCGAATCGTCGAAACGGCTGCGCACGTATTCCGTGATCGGTGTTCACGCGCCGCTATACTGCACGTCAGTCGGGAAAGCGATTTTAGCGTTTCTTGAGCTGTCGGAACGCGACGCTCTGATCGCCTCGATGCAATTGAAAAAATTTACCGATAACACAATTACCGACAAAGTTTTTTTAATGGATGAACTCCGCATGATCGCGCAACGCGGCTATGCGGTGGATAATATGGAACATGAAGAGGGATTGCGCTGCATCGGCGCGCCGATCCGCGATTATACCGGAAAAGTATTTGCGGCGATCAGCGTGTCCGGGCCGACGCAGCGCGTCACATTAGGCAACGTCTCAGAAATCGGAAAGGTGGTGATGGCTGCGGCAGACAATATCTCACGACAGTTAGGGTATCGAAAACAAGAAGACGCATCTGAACAATAAACGCGAATCATGTAAATCGAAATTGAAGTTTCGACTTAACAACACGGGAGGAAAAAGTTATGAAACGTTCGATCATATTGTGCGCATTGTGTGCTATCATTATCTGTGGCGTGGGTATGGCGGAAGCCGCTCCTATCAAATTGACATTTACGGCAGTCAGCGTGCCTGACGACGCGCACACGAAGGCGATGATGGCCTTTAAAGAAGAATTGGAAAAGCTGTCGAACGGGCAGATTGTCGTTGATGTGTTCCATTCCGGCCAGCTTTTTACGCAGGAAGGCGAGCAGGCAGCGATCAAAATGGGGACGGTTGACATGATTTACACCAGCCCCAGTTGGCTGTCGCAGCATATCGCGTATATGGGCATGTTCGCGGCGGCATATAACTTTAAGAGTTACGATCACATGACCAAAACCTTTAACGGCGAGATCGGCAAACAGGTGTTCGACGATGTCGCCAAACAACTCGGCATCCGTCCGCTCGGCGCGTTTTATCTTGGCACGCGCCAGGTGAATTTGCGCGACATTGGCCGCGAAGTGAAAACACCGCAAGACATGAACGGCGTAAAACTGCGCATGCCGAACTCTCCTGCGTGGCTGTTTATGGGGCAGGCGTTAGGCGCAAATCCGACGCCGCTCAGTTTCACGGAAATTTACATGGCGCTCAAAACCGGCACGATTGACGGCCAGGATAACCCGCTGCCGACTGACAAAAACGCGAAATTCTATGAAGTCACCAAATATATCGTGTTGACCGATCACCTCGTGGATTCCGTGTTTCCGACGATCAATGAAAAGAAATGGCAGTCGTTAAGCCCGGAGTTGCAAGCGAACGTCTATCAGGCGGTCGAAGCGGCGCGGCAGGTCTGCGATAAACTCAATTTAGATCAGGAAGCGCAGTTAGTTGAGTTTTTCAAACAGCAGGGACTCACCGTCATTACGCCGGATAAAGAGGCGTTCATCAAATTTGCGCAGGAGAAATATCTGGAAAACAAGGAAATCAGCGGGACCTGGGATATGGAACTCTTCAAGAAAGTGCAGGAATTAGCCCAGTAAGCGACGCTTAAAACATACACTTCGACTCAGACGTCACAGGTCTCCAAGACCTGTGATGTCTCTCCTAAGAAGTTCGAGAAGAGGCATTCATGCGTTGGAGCGTTCAATTGAACGCCCCTGCAAAATGCAGAGGCAATGACCATCAAAAAAGTAGGCTCTCTGTTACTTGATGTCTGTGAAATTTATATTCCAGCATGCGCCTTTCTGATCATGTTTTGTGCATTCGTGCTAGAAATTTTCTGCCGCTATTTCTTGAATCATCCTCTGATTTGGACGTATGAGGTGACGGTCTTCGGATTCATCTGGACGGTCATTCTCGGCGCGGCGTATGCCACGCGCTCAGGCGCACACGTGATGTTCGATCTGCTTTACGAAAAGCAATCACCGACAGGCCAGCGCTACATGCGTATTGTTGGGAATGCCGTGCTCGCCGTCGGCTTCAGCATCACGCTCCCGGCGTCCTATCAGTTTATCAAATTTATGGCCTTTGAAAAATCCTCGGTGTTGAAGATTCCGTTTCATTTCGGATACGCGCCGTATCTCGCATTTTTGCTGATTGTTGTGGGGCGAGCCATTTATAATATCGCGCAAGATGTGCGCGTTACGTCAAAAGGAGCATAGCGTATGAATTGGCCTCTCACTGTGTTTCTGATTGGGTTTGCCTTGATTTTCGTGCTGCGCGTTCCGATTGCCTTTGGCATGATGCTCACGTCAATCGCCTATTTTATGGTGAAAGGGCTGAGTTTGATGCTGGTCGCCGAAAAGATTCTGACCAACCTGTTTTCCGGATATATTCTCATGGCAGTGCCGCTGTTCGTGTTCACGGCCAACGTCATGAATTCCGGGAAGGTTACGGAAATGGTGTTTCGTTTTGCCAATACGGTGGTCGGCAACGTGCGCGGCGGGTTAGGGCATGTGAACGTGCTGGCCTCCCTGATTTTCTCCGGCATGACCGGCTCGGCGGTCGCTGACGCCTCTGGCCTCGGCATCATGGAAATCGACGCGATGCGTAAGCATGGCTATGACGATGGCTTCAGTTGCGCAATTACGGCGGCCTCGGCGACGATTGGGCCAATCTTCCCTCCCAGCATCCCGATGATTTTTTATTCGATGCTGTCGGGCGCGTCAATCGGCAAGCTTTTCATGGGCGGCATGGTTCCAGGCGTTTTGATTGCGATTGCGTTGATGATCTACATTGCGTATATTGCCAAAAAACGGAACTATCCACGCGGCGAAAAATATACGCTGCGCCAATTTCTCGGCAATACGCTGATCGCCCTCCCCGCCTTATTTACTCCCGTGTTGCTGCTCATCGGGATTTACACCGGCGTGATGACGCCGACCGAAGCCGGAGCGATGGCCGCGTTTTATGCCATTCTCATTTCCGTGTTCGCCTATCGCGCCATGGGCGCAGCGCAACTCTGGCAAGCGGTTTTAGATACCGTAAAAACCGCAGGCGTTTTAGCGATTATCGTTGGCGCGTCGTACACGTTTTCCTACATTATCGCCTTAGAACATATTCCTGATGTCGTCGCAAAAGTGCTGCTGAGCATCGCGCCGAATAAATATGTCTTCTTGTTCTTCGTGAATATTTTGTTCATGCTGTTAGGCTGTTTTATAGATACCTCAGCGATTATGCTCGTCTTTGTGCCGATGGTCTTGCCAACGGTGAATGCGTTCGGGATCGATCTCGTGCATTTTGGCGTGGTCATCGTCTTAAACATGATGATCGGCCTCTCAACGCCGCCGTATGGCGTCTTGTTGTTTATCGTCTCAGGAATCTCCAATACGCCGCTGCGATCTGTCATCAAAGAAATTCTTCCGATGATCGTCGCCATGCTCATCGTGCTGGCGGTGCTGACGTATGTTCCGTCAATTATTCTGTTT
>CAZMEO010000276.1:0-5164 GCA_964565315.1 uncultured Candidatus Moduliflexus sp.
CTTTTTTTGCTGGAACGGCAATTGCGTCAGAATGCTGATTATCTGCCGATTCTCATCGGTTTCGAGGGCATCAGCACGGAAGCGTATCAAAGCGAGCAGCGATTTTTAGAAGCGTTTATTCAGCAATTCCGAAAAGTCGAGCGAGTTCTCCGGCATGACGAACTTGCAAAATTGAATGACGCTGGCGAGAAACTGACGACCTTTTCGCAATTGGATGGATGGATTTCGACGCTCGCCGCCACTCTACCGCAGAAAATCGTGTTAATGATTGACGAGGTGGACAAAAGCGGCAATCATCAGTTATTTCTCGATTTTTTAGGACTGCTTCGCGCCAAATACCTCGATGCGGCGCAGGGCGCGACACGACGTTCCACAGCGTCATTTTGGCAGGCGTGCATGACGTGAAAAGCCTGAAACTCAAACTTCGCCCCGAAGATCAGCGTCAATACAACAGCCCCTGGAATATCGCGGTCAATTTTACGGTTGACATGAGCCTGTCTCCGGCGGAAATTCAAACAATGCTGACCGCCTATTGCGCCGATACCGGCGTAAAAATGGATGCTGACGCCATTGCCGAACAACTGCATTATTATACGTCTGGCTATCCGTTTTTGGTCAGTGCGATCTGCCAGATTCTTGACGAAGAGCTTCGACTCGCCGCCTGGACAGCGGACGACGTGGAAGTCGCCGTCACCCGCCTGTTAGCGCAGTCGAACACGAATTTCGAGCATGTGATCAAGCAATTGGATCAGCACCCGGAGCTACGCGCAATGGTCGAGAAAATCGTGCTTGAAGACGAAGACGTAAGCTATAATCAATATAGCGCGATCATTCACGCGGGCGAACTGTATGGCATTTTCACCGTCAATCGCCAGACTGTCGCGATTCATAACCGCATCTATCGCGAACAGTTATATAATTTTCTCACATCGGAATTCTACATCAAGGAATTGATCAAAACGAAGCGCGTCCAATACACGTTGCATGACCAGTTCGCGCGCCCGGATCAGACGCTCGACATGGAGCGGGTGCTGCTGAAATTTCAGGAGTTCATGCGGCAGGAATACAGCCAGCGCGACACCGTGTTTTTAGAGCGCAACGGGCGCTTGATTTTCCTCGCCTTCCTCAAGCCGATTCTGAACGGGCGCGGCTTCGACTTCAAAGAGCCGCAGATTTCCGAAGAAAAACGGTTGGATGTCGTCGTCACGTTCGGGACGCAGAAGGCGATTATCGAGTTGAAAATCTGGCGCGGGGCAGAGGCGCACCAACAAGGCATCCGGCAGTTAGGCGACTATCTCGAACGCACCGGACTGCGTGAAGGCTATCTGATTATTTTCGATTTTTCGCGCCAGAGCGAAAAACAGGAACATCTGGAATTCGACGGCAAACATATTTTTGCGGTATGGGTGTAAGTATATCGGAGATTACCAGAGGATCAAACGCTCCAAATCTATATGCCCTTTGACTTGACATAAAAAATCTAATCCAACAATGCCGTCAAGCGGAAAACCATAAGCCAGAGCGCCGACTTCTACTTCGAACGGAGACAATGCAAGTTCTCCGACAGAAAACTGCTCAAGTTGTTTTGTGAAAACAAACTCTGAACCGCCCACGCCGCGAATACGATGAATGGGATCAGATGGCTCTAACATTAACCCCAACGGCAGTAATTTATCTACGGCAAGCAACGTTCCGGCAGAACCCGTATCTAACAATACTTGATCCAATATTATCGTTTGATGTTGAAATTGGATCGTCGCCGTGACAAAGGCTAAATCATATTCAATTCGTATGTGCATTGTATCCTCGAATACCAGCCCAGGTTCGTTCTAAAATATCAAGTTGCTCGCGATCCGTATGCAGAACGTATAATTCTCGTTCCGGTTTTTCTTGATGAATCAGCGCATATTTTTGCAGCGCTGACGTTGAATCTTGAAAAGTATCCAGCACGGCAAGTTGATCAAGCAGGCGTTTTCCCGCATCGGAATGCGCTGTAATCGCCTCGATTAAAAGCCATTGGTGAGGATAGTGCTGGCGAATTTCTTCCCATTTCATTGCTGGATTCCTCCCATCCGCTGTTTGATTTCCTTCCAGAGCGCCTCATATTCCTGCGCGGCCTCCGATTTCGGGCTGAAATGCGGCAGCGGGGCGCGATGCGTTCCCATTTGCTCGATAACGGCGCGAGAAGGAATCATCGCCGCGCAGAAATCCGTGTTCGTCCGCAGCGTCTCCATCGTCTTCTTGTGCAGAATTTTCCGCGCGTCAACCATTGAAAAAAACGGAATCATTTTCGCCGGATCGCTGACATGCTTGCCTAAATATTTTTTCACCTGTTTGAATGTCTCAAGCGACAGCGTGGTCGGAATCACGGGAATAATCAGATAATCTGCCGCGTAAAAGACATTCTCGGATAAAAACGAGAGCGTCGGCGGACAATCTAAAAACAGGTACTCATATCGGGCTGCCAGGGTGTCAATCAGCCGGGTAAGCTGCTTTTTGCGGCGTTTCATCTCGCCAAGCGCGACATCTAAATGTCGAATTTTGAAATGCGCCGGGAAGAGGTCGAGATGGGCATATTCCGTCTGTTTGATCAGCCGATCTAACAGGCGTTTATCCTGAATCAGCGTTTTCGCCGATGGTTTGGAGGCAGGCTTGATGTTCAGGTAAAATGTCGTCGCGCGCTGCGGGTCTAAATCCCAGAGCAGCGTCCGTTTGCCTTCCTGCGCCGCAAGATACGCCAAATTGACGGCAGTGGTGGTTTTTCCGACTCCGCCTTTCAAATTATACAGGCCAACGGTTTTCATTGTTCAGCACGACAAGGATTCATGTTCGGGAGGATTTTTATGACGCGGATGTCCCGACATCCTCCCTAACATGAATCCTTGTCGCAGCGCGTTGACGAGACATCAATAATGCTTGCTGATAATCTCGCACAATTCCTCATGCACGCCCGGAGCGCCCGCGATGAGGACGCGATCCGCAAACATGTCGTATGGCTTGCCTTGCAGCGTCGAATACGGGCAGCCGCATTCGGAAAGAATGCAGAGCGCGGCGGCCACGTCATACGGCTGCAAATCCTGCTCCCAGAAGCCTTGCAAATATCCGGCGGCCACGTAGGTCAAATCGAGCGCCGCCGAACCTGGCCGTCGAATGTCGCGGCAGCCGCGCATGACTTCTTTAACGGAAGCGAAAAAGCGTTCGATCAGATCAGGGGAACGAAACGGCGAGCCTGTGCCGATGAGCGCTTTTGCCAGCGGCATGGTGGCGCGTCTTGGCAGCGGCACGCCGTTTTTTCGCGCGCCCTGCCCGCGTATCGCCGTGAAGCAGTCGCCGGTAAACGGGCGATACACCACGCCGAGCGCCGGTTTGCCTTGCTGCGCAAGCCCGATGGAAATCGTGAACACTTCGTACCCGCTGAGATAATTGGTCGTGCCGTCCAGCGGATCAACAATCCATTCCAGCGCGTCGTTCCGAACCCGCTCACTTTCCTCGCCATAAAAACCGGCGTCCGGGCAAAGCGCAAGCAGGCCGCGCTTCAGCATCCGTTCGGTTTCCACGTCAATATAGGAGACGTAATTTTTTTCCTCTTTTTCATCGCCCCAGCCCGGCTCGCGTTCGCGGAAATGCTGCATTTGAAACGCGCCGGCCTCTTTGCACAGGGCTTCTATGGCGGTGAGCATGTTGTCATCAAGCGTCATCATAATTATACCTCTTTTTCGTTTCACGCATACAATGCGCTGCTTAATTCCGAGCGATATTTCAGCGTCAATTCGTGTTGCGCTCCAAGAAACGCGAAGAGGGCGACACATGCCTTTCTTGCCCCGTCGTCGTGATAGCCGCGATCTTTGCGAGCGACTTCAATCAATTGGCTCAACGCCGCGTCAATATGGCGATTTCGCAGATTGCTTAGCGCGGCAAGATAGGTATCTTTCCCTTTGCCGTCTGGCAATTCGTGCGGATGTTCCGCAAGATGGAGCAGTGACGCCAATGTCTGAATGGCATTCGCGGTATGAACATATTGCGACGTGACCGGAATCCGCCGCACGAATTGCTCAGCTTCTTCCCAATCCTCGAATAAGCGAACCGTCGCCAGCAAAATCAGCGCGTCGTCATAATTCGGATCAACAGCAAGGATTTCACGTAACATCTTTTCCGCCTTTTTAAGGTGTTCGGCGGCCAGAAGTTCCTGAACGGTTTTGATCTTCTTCCGCAGCGGATTGGGCAGCGATTCTTGCAGCCATTTCACAATCGCCGTTTCCGGCAGCGCCCCAACAAATTCGTTCGTCACCTTGCCATCCACGAACAATTTGACCGCTGGAATCCCCTGAATGCCGTATTGCATGGCGAGATCGGCATATTGCTCTATATCAATTTTGGCCAGCGCCCAGCGTCCGTTCGCCTGTTTCGCCAATCGCTCCAGCGTGGGGCCTAATATCCGGCACGGATTGCACCACTCCGCCCAAAAATCCACGACGACCGGAATCTGAAAACTTCGTTGAATGACATCGTTTTGAAAATCTCGAATCGCGTAATTCATTTCGTTACTCATGTTTATATCAGCGAATCCAGCCAGGCTTCCGCCTCGATGGGATCGCTGAAATATTCAGTCTGAAATCCGGCCTGTTTGGAAATGCGTTTGACTTGCATTATCGTGACGGCGCTTTCTGGAAGCACCTCGGCGCTGGCTTTCATGCCTGCGTCAGCCAGCCGCTTCCGAATGTTCTGCGCAATCTCCGTCCATTCCAGCGACATGACCGTTTCCGCCTGACGCGCATCGTTCAAAATGGTGAACCCGAATTTTAAGACTTTGAGCGCATTTTGAACATCTTGTTCATAATGGTATGACGCCGCCGGAACAACCCATCTGCCGCGCACGGTTTGGTAGAGCCGGTTCTTCGCCTCATCTACGGAAATGACATATAAATTGGTCTCAACAATTTTTTTCATACCTCTTGCTTCTCACTGCGCAAAGTGCCTGAAAAGGCGCTCAACGGTTCAGGATTCCATTACAGACAGTGTTTCAACATTAATGAATTTTTCGACACCCTCAGAAACGCTGCGCTGAAAAAAAGAAGTCAAGGATTTATTGATGCGCATGTTGATTTTACGGCATTCTTCAAGACTTCGGACGTCTAAAATTGACGATCTATTCGAACACAATTGG
>CAZMEO010000277.1:0-1564 GCA_964565315.1 uncultured Candidatus Moduliflexus sp.
GACCTGAGTGATGCGCGATAGATGTTTTCCGCGTCTTCACGCGTAATCGTTCTCGGATTATTCTGCAACAGACGCTGGACGGTCATGGCCGACTGCGCTAAATCGGACAGCACTTGATCGGTCGCATCAAAATTTTTGATCGTAATTCCGACATCACGCACTAAATCTTTAATGGCCGTCACCGTAGATGTCACAATCTCTTCCTGGGAACGTCCGGCGGTTTCGATCCCCATGGCTTCCGCCACGTTGACAAATTTTTCCGGGACCGCCGGGGCGTTGAATTTCATCACCTCGGCGAGCAGGATCGCATTCGACAAGCCATGCGTAATATGATATTTGCCGCCCAAAGGATACGCCAGCGCATGGACGCCGCCGGTGCCGGAATTGGCAATCGCAATCCCGCCATACAGGCTGCCTAATGCGGTGTAATAGCGCGCCTCAAGGTCTTGCCCGTTATTGACAGCCTGACGCAGGTATTTTGTCATCAGGCGCATGGATTCCAGAGACACCAGATCGCTCATAGGGGTCGCTTTATTGCAGATAAAACACTCGATGGCATGGGTAAAAGCGTCAAGGCCGGTTTCTGCCGTGACTTTCGGCGGCAGCGACAGCGTCAGTTCCGGATCGAGAATGACGACATCCGGGATGAGATACGGACTGACCACGCCTTGCTTCACTTCTGCCTCGACATTGTGGACAATAGCGTTAGGGGTCGCTTCTGCGCCGGTGCCTGCGGTTGTCGGAAGAATCATCATCGGGACTCCCGGTTGTTTCACGATATTCGTGCCGACATACTGTCCCACTGAGCCTTCAAAACCGCCGGACACTGCCAGCAATTTGGCGACATCAATGGCGCTGCCGCCGCCGACGCCAATCACGCCGTCAAACACTGTTCCCACTTTCAAATCCTTAATGGCCTGATCGACGTCAGCGATGGTTGGCTCGCGCGTGATGTCGTCAAACACGTGAAAAGCCACAGAACCACTTTTCAGGCTCTCGAAAATATTATCCAGCAGGCCAAGCGCTTTCAGTTGATGATCGACCACCAACAGGACGTTTTTCAGCCCCATCTTCTTCACAAATGAGGCGATCTGACGGCTTTTGCCATATCCCATTTCAATGGTGCGAGGCATTTGAAATAAAAAATCTTTCATTGGGCTTCCTCTCCTCGTTATATTCGCTGCGCGGCAAATTGCGCGGCAATTTCAATCGCTTGAATCATGCTTTCGGGGTTGGCGCGTCCTTCACCGGCTTTATCGAAAGCGGTGCCATGATCGACAGACACGCGGATGATTGGCAAGCCGCAGGTGATGTTCACCCCGGACATCGCGTTCCAGGTGTCGGTGGCCTTGTCATATTGAAACCCGCGCAGTTTCGTCGGGATATGTCCCTGATCGTGGTACATCACGACGACAATATCATACTGTCCGCCAGCCATTTTCGAAAACACCGTATCCGGCGGGAACGGTCCTTCTACATGTAATCCATCCTGACAGGCACGTTGAATAGCGGGGGTAATTTCCTCAATTTCCTCGCGCCCGAACATGCCGTTTTCTCCGGCATG
>CAZMEO010000277.1:1664-5164 GCA_964565315.1 uncultured Candidatus Moduliflexus sp.
AGCGCTTTTGCCGTGACTTCCGGCCCAACCCCGGCGGGGTCTCCGGCGCTGATGCCAATCAGCGGTCGATACGTATCGGTCATCGTAAACTCCTTTGCTGCGCAAGTTTTTGAAATACGATATATAATGCGTCTTCTTCTCCGAATCCTCCGGCTTTGGTGACAATGTTGAGCGCATCCTGTTTTTCTGAGCGCCCAAGCGAAAGAGGAATGCCCGGCAGCAATTCCTCGACAATCGTCAATTGACGAATGCCTAAACGTTCGCAGACACCAATCGCGGTGTCGCCTCCAGTGAGGATGAGATTATTGATCGGCGCGGCATCGCAAATGCGCATGGCTAATTCCGCCAAAAAATCTCGAATTGCCACTCCTAAACTTCGGAACGTCAGGTCGTGTCGGGACAACAGGGCGTCAGTGGCCTGCGCGTCAGTAAACGCAGGATCAGGGTACAAGACGATATGCGGCGATTCATCCTGAACGGAAGAGCGCACATCGGCAAGAATGTGCTGTAAATAGGCGTCTCTCGTGCCAACAAGACGTTCGACATCAAGCGAGATTTCACGCAGAGCGACTCGATTTTTGAGAAATTCAATCTGGCGTTGCGCAATTGAACGCATGGAACCGCAGACAATCATGACTGATTCCAACATGCGATTGGGCGACGCTGTTGTCGCATGTTTTCCGTTGCAATTCTCGGAAATCGCGTTTGCTAATCCGGCAGACCCGGCATACAAGATTGATGATTGCAGGTGAACGCTGCTCTGAAGAATCTCGCGTAATTGTTGGTCGTTCATCGCATCAATCACGAGAATTTTTTTCTTTTGCTCGATGAGCGCGTGAATCTTTCGGGCAATCACTTCTTCCCCCTGAGCCACATCGTTCAGGTTAATTCTTGCAATGGGAAGCGCCGTATCTTGCTGTAAAAGTGACGGAATGTACGAGGCTTCGCCGGGGTCTAAACTTCCGGCGTAATATTCACTTAGTCCCAGCGGCTGATCTTGTACGATGAGATAGCCTTCGACCGTAATGCGTTTGTTTTGAGGGAATGATGGCGTAAAGAGGCAGACATCTTTCTTCAGCACGCTCAGACATTCATCCAGTTCCGCGCCGACATTTCCCCGCAGGGTAGAATCAACCTTTTTATAGAGAATATCATCATCATTCAGCGGGAGTGCCTGTAAGACCTGTCGGAGACGCACACGCGCTGTGGCGGCATCTATCTCGCGCGTCTCGGTGTCAATCACCAGCACATCAACGGCGTCCGCGAAGTCTCGAATGCTGGCTAAATGCGTCTCATCGGCGTTCGGAATAATGACGACATCAGTGGTATATCCCTGTTTGGAGAATTGGACGCCAGTATCCGTAGCGCCGGTCAAATCATCTGCAATAATGTAAATCACGGTTTACACCTTTCAGTATGAGGGAAATTCATGAAATGGTCTTCGTGTGAACATTCATTATAGCAGCTTTTATGCCAGGAGAGAGGGGAGAACGTAAAAAGCTTTGTTTGAAGGGGGGCGCGCCGATTGAAGAGTTATCGCGCAGTGATAAAATTTCCAGGAGACGTTTCGTTACGAAACATTTTAAACATTTCTAATGTTTCAAATCGGAATAGTGTTTCAATTTGAACTATGCCTGCAATTTTCGCCACAATGTTGTCCGACCGATATTGAGTCGCTCGGCGGCAGCGCCTTTATTGCCTTGCTCTTCGCGCAGCACTTGCCGGATGATCATTTTCTCAAGCTCCGCCAGGCTTGCCGTGAGGGGGAGCGAGAACGAGGATTCAGGGGCAGACCTCTGTGCCGGGATTTGAGTGTCCGGCGCATCCGTATAGCCTCGGAGCGACTGCATCACGTCTTTGATTGAGTTCGTCATAATGTGCTGCTCTTTGCTTCTGACCATCAGACGTTCAACGATATTTTCCAATTGACGAATGTTGCCAGGCCAATCATACTCTATCAGCAGATTCATGCCGTTTCGCGAGACCCCTTCAATCGTTTTATTGAGCCGCTGCGCATATTTTTTCAGGAAAAAGTCAATGAGGATCGGAATGTCTTCCTTTCTCTCCCGCAAAGAGGGAATCGTCAACTGCAAAACATTGATGCGATAATACAAATCATCGCGAAAATCGCCGTCGTCAACCATTTGTGCCAGTTTTTTATTGGTAGCCACGATGATTCGCACATCAATCGGCGTGATCCGTTCATCGCCTAAGCGCCGAATTTTCGACTCCTGGATGACTCGCAAGAGCCGCGCCTGAACTCCCGTGGGGATTTCTCCGATTTCATCGAGAAAGATCGTTCCGCCATGCGCCTGTTCGAACAGGCCAGCCCGGCCTTTCTTCGTGGCTCCGGTGAAGGCGCCTTCAACATAGCCGAATAACTCGCTTTCGAGCAGATTCTCAGGAAGCGCCGCGCAATTAAAAGCGATAAATGGTTTGTCGTGTCTGGCGCTCGCATTGTGAATCGCCTGGGCAAAAAGTTCTTTGCCGGTGCCGGTCTCGCCATAAATTAAAATGGGCAGATCGATTTGGGCATAATCTCTGGCTTCTTCTTTGACCTGCTGAATGATGCGAGTCTGGCCGACAATATCCTGAAAGCGATGCTCGGCAGTGTGACCTTTCAGATAAAACTCTTCCCGGATTTTTTGTTCTAAGCGTTGAATATGTGAGGTTTTCTGAAAAGTCGCCACGATTCGCACAACTTGCTCGTTGACGGTAATCGGAATAATATTTGCCAGCACGCTGATTCCATCGACGGACAACATCTTTTCTCGCTCCTGGATGCCGGTTCGCAGGGTGTCTGATAGGTTCATCGCCGGGAGGATTTCGTCGATGTGTTTTCCGATGACTTTATAGGCTTTTCTGGAAAAAATGGCTTCGGCTCTGGGATTGAAAATATCGATAATTCCGTCACGATCTATGCTGATAATGCCTTCATAGGCAAATTCGATAATACTTTTGGCGCGTTTGGCTTTCTCGATTTCCTGCTGCCGTACCGCTGCCACCCGTTCAGCTTCGAGAATAGCGTGGAGAAGCGCTTCTTTTCCTGATGTGATCAGATGCCCGCACATCCCCAATTTTTCCGCGACATTGACGGAAATGTTGTCGCCGACGATACAGGTGTAGCCTTGCTGCTGAATCGTCCTGAGTTCTTCTTCGATATAGCGGGGCTGGTCGTACCAGACAGCCTTGAGCGAAACGACTGTCAGATTGATCCCCAGCATTTCTCCAAGGTCTTCCGGTTCATAGGTGAACGGTTCGAAGCCGACAATCGCAATGTTATTCGCGTGCTGTCTTGCCTTGTAGAGTGCGCGAATAATATCAAATCCGCTCACCTGGACTTCGACGACCGGCAGATCTGTAACCGCCTCTTTGATGGCGATTGCCGTGCCACCTCGACTGATCACGACATCGATGCCTTGTTCTTCCATCTGAAGCGCTTGACGCGCCCCTTCTTTCAAATCTCCGATTTGAATGAGAATGCTGCGATTGAGTTCCCG
>CAZMEO010000278.1:0-5157 GCA_964565315.1 uncultured Candidatus Moduliflexus sp.
GTCATGCGAATGTTTGGCGTAAAAACCGAGCGCGACGCCGCCGCTGCGCGAAACCGCCGGATATTGCGCTTTATTGCGAAAACAGCGCGGCTGCGCCATGCCGAGCGTGTCATGCACGACAACCGGCGTCGGCGTCTTCAATTGCGCGGCGAGATGGCGCACATTCGCGGTCTTGAAGGCCAATTGCGCGTCGTAGGCGAGATGCTGCACGCTGCATCCGCCGCAGCGCTTGAAGACCGGACAAAACGGCGTCACGCGGTCAGGCGACGGACGCAGCACGTTGAGCAATTTCCCGATGACTGCTGTTCGAGTCACTTTAATGGCCTTGATTTCCACCGTTTCTCCCGGCAACGCGCCTTCGACAATGACCGGAATGCCGCTGAGTGCGCCGATTCCCTGCGCGTCGTCGTTCAGATGCGTGATGGCAAGGGTGTGAATGCTATTTTTGAGAATCATCCTAATCTCTCCTTGTATCAATTTTGCCACACCTCACAGGTTTTCAAAACCTGTGAGGTGTTTTTTAAGATTTCTATTCTTGCGAAACAAGAGCAGACCGCGCCAACGCTTCCGCCAGCATCGTCTGAATTCGGGCAATATCGGCGACTTTCGCCAGGCCGTGAAGCGCCTCCAAAAACGGCAGCGCAGCGGTTTCGGATTGACAAAGTTCCTGCAAGCGCGTTCGCAGCGCGAAAATATCGCCGATTTGCGCGAATTCCAATAATTCCAGAATTGTGAGCGTCTGAGGAAGCACGATTTTAGCAGGCTCAGCGACCTCAGCCGTTGTACGCCGGAGTTGTTCTGCGTGTTGTTGAAACAGATGGCGAATTGTGGCGAGGAGTTCTTCCAACTTGAATGGTTTCGTTAAAAAGGCCGCGCATCCGGCGTTCAGGCTTTTCTGCCGCACATCCTCATGCGCATCCGCCGAAATCGCAATCACCATCATCTGTTCCAGGCCAGGAAGTCCGCGAATCTGATGCAGGGCTTCGAACCCATCCATCACCGGCATCAGCAGATCAAGCAACATCATTTCCGGCGCAGTCTTTTCGGCAAGATGAATCGCTTCGTGCCCGTTTTCGGCTTCGAAGACCTCGAATCCAAGCGGTTTCAGCAGATTCATCAACAGCAGGCGATTGCTCTCCTCATCATCTACGATTAAGATCGAATGCGGCTGATCCGTCATCTCATGAATCTTCGGCGCTTTCGTCACAGCAGGAGATGAGGCCAGAATCACTTCTGGCAGCGCTATATCAAACCAGAAAATTGAACCGCGCTCTTGCACGCTGGACACCTCGATTTTCGCGCCCATCATATCCGCTAAACGCTGACAGATCGTCAGCCCTAAGCCTGTGCCAGCCGCATGTTTCAGATAGGATTCAATCTGATGAAACGGCTCGAAAATTTTCTGCAACTGGCTGGCAGGAATGCCAATCCCGGTATCTTCCACCTCGAACCGGAGTTGCTGGTATTCATGGCTGCGCGGCGCGGAAACGTTCGCCATCTCTGGCGAAACGGCGTGTTTAACCCGAAAGATGACCTGCCCCTGTCTGGTAAATTTGACCGCATTGCCTAACAAATTCAATAAAATTTGGCGCATCCGCTGTTCATCCATCAACACGGCCTCTGGCAGGTCGGGCGCAAATTCGCAGATAAGTGTCAAGCCTTTTTCGCGGATTCTCGCCCCGATAATATCCTCGATGCCTTTGAGAAAACTGCGCAGATAGATTTCATTGCGAATAATCGTTAATTTTCCGGCTTCGATTTTTGATAAATCCAGCAAATCGTTAATAATCAGCAGCAGATGCTCGCCGCTGCCGTGAATCGTCTGAATCGCATGCTGCATCAGGTCAGTTTGCCCCTCTTCATCCATCAGGAGCTGCGTATAGCCTAAAATCGCGTTGAGCGGCGTGCGCAATTCATGGCTCATGGTCGCGAGAAATTCAGTTTTCGCCTGATTCGCCGTTTCCGCCGCTTCACGCGCTTTGCGGATTTCTTGTTCTGCGAGTGCGCGTTCCGTGATATTTTCCACGTGCAGCATGATACAATCCGGGGGAACGCAGGCCAGCGTAAACGCAAAATGTCCGTCAACCTGGAATGCCTTTTCCTGATAGGGAAATTCGCGCCTGATGATGGTTTGCTCGAAGAAGCAGCGGCGCATATCCTTGAAAATATCGGGGCGCTCGCCGAAAAACTCGCTGGCAACGTGACCGAGCATAAAGGCGACATTGCCGCACGTCAAGGCGTCGGCGGCGCAATTAAAATCAATCAAGACAAAATCGTCGCCGCTTTTTTTCCAGGTAAAGGTCGGGATCGGAATGGATTGATATTGCGATTTGAAGCGTTCTTCGCTCCGATGCAGCAGGTCTTCCGTTCGAATCCGCTCCGCCATTTCGCGATTCAGCGCGTCGCGGGAGGCGGTGACAATTTTTAATTGCTGCGTCATTGCGTTAAATGCCTGAGAAATCCGGCGAATTTCCGGCTGGCGGCTTTCTTCGAGGCGAATATCCAGATTGCCGCCGCCAAGTTGTTTGATGCCGTCAATCAGGTGAATCAGCGGAGTCGTGATTCTGCGGGCGAGAACAAATGCGACGGCGGCGGCGATGGCCGCAATGCCAGCCGCAATTTCGATAATATTCCAGCGCAGCGCGACAATCGGCGCAAACGCTTCAGCATGGGTGATTTCAATCAGCAAACACGCCTCTACATCCTCTAACCAGCGATACGCGCCGACCACTGAAATTCCGTGATAATCGGCGTACAGGCCATTTCCCGTGTTTCCGCTCAAACAGGCGTCAATGCCGTCCGAATCAATCGCCTTGCCAGTGAATGACGCGCCTGAAAATCGATTTTCTGAGATCATGAGATGCTCGCGATTGACCAAATAGGTGTCTTCGGTTTCCAGCAATGCCTGTCCCTGCGCTAAAATCTGCTGGATCGCCTGCATATCCACTTCTCCGGTGAGAATAGCGATGGTGAGGCCAGCGGCATTTTTGATCGGCGCGGCAATCGTGATCATCGGGCGTTGCAGCGCCTCGGAGTAATAGGGCGGCGCAAGCGATGTGCGTTCGTGACAGGAAAGCGCAAACGCGATATTGTCATGCGACATCGCATACTCGTTGCCATCCGTTGACGCCAATATTGCGCCGCTCTTCGCGTCAAGCATGAACAGGGTCTTCCAGGATTCTAATGCCAACACCGGTTTCAGATGATCATTCAGCAGCAAGGACGCGGAAGACGCATAAAGCGGGTCTTCTGGCCTGGATTCAGCAAGCGCGGCGGCATATTGTTTCACCAGCGGACGCTGCGTTAACTCTTCAACGCTGTTTTTTTTATCGTCAAGCCATTGCTCTAATTCAGCAGTTTTCAGGATTGCCGTCACCGTCAGATAATGCAGCATATTCTCGGTAATCAGGCGTTGACTCCGCTGATACGCCATGCCCCCGACGACGGTCAGCGGGACAATTGAGAGCAGCAAAAAGAGAGCGGTCAATTTCGTCGAAAACTTCACGCGGGAAATGTTCATATCTTGCCTTTTCAAGATTAGCCTTTAAATGCGAATATTGACTCTGCGCAGACAGAGTTGTCAGACACCTCAAAGGTGTCTGACAACTTTTGAACGCACTGTCTTGTGTCAATACACAAGAGATGTCTCTTCCTGCGTGAATTTGGTCAAGAAGTTTTCGTTGAGATTCCGAGATTCGGCTGTTTGCATACAGAAACAGAAAAAGATTGACTTATTCCCGCCCCGATTTTAGGCGTGTGCTTCAGTTACTCATCAAGCAGTCAGACACCGTGAAGGTGTCTGACTGCTCTTGCCATAAATGAACGAATTTTCCGCTGAGACGCGAAGACGCAAAGGCTGTTATGCCTCTTGCGTCTTCGCTGAGGCTGTTTTGACATGTTAGATATTAAGCTGATTAAGGAAAAGCCGGAAGAAGTGCGCCAGGCGCTGCTGAAGCGCATGGCGGAAGTGGATTTGACGCCGATGTTGCAGTGGGATGAGCAGCGGCGCGGCCTGATTCAGGAAACCGAAGCGCTGAAAGCGCGGCGCAATCAGGCGTCGGCGCAGATTCCGCAGTTGAAAAAAGAGGGGAAGCCGGTCGAGGAATTGACTGCCGAAATGCACGCAGTCGGCGCAAAAATCAAGGAACTCGACACACAGGTCAGCGAGCTTGACGCCAAGATCAAAGGCATGCTGGATCGCCTGCCGAACATCCCGGATGACGACGTGGTGGCGGGCGGCAAAGAATACAACGAAGTGATTCGCGTCTGGGGGCAAAAGCCGGAATTTACATTCAAAACCAAAGATCATGTCGAATTGGTCACGTCGTTAGGATTAGTGGATTACGAGCGCGGCGTGAAGCTCGGCGGGCGCGGCTTCTGGCTCTACAAAGGCGACGGCGCGAAATTGGAATGGGGCTTGCTCAACTATTTTGTCGAAGAGCATCTGAAAGACGGGTATGAATTCGTTCTGCCGCCGCATCTGCTCCTGAATCAATGCGGTTACACCGCAGGCCAGTTCCCAAAATTCGAAGAAGACGTGTTTCATCTCGAAAACGACGAGCCGGGCGCGAAATCGGCGCAATTTCTGCTGCCGACGGCGGAAACCGCGCTGATTAACCTGCATCGCGACGAGACGCTGAAAGAAGAGGAACTCCCGAAAAAATATTTCGCCTTTACGCCGTGCTACCGCAAAGAAGCCGGGAGCTACCGCACGCAGGAACGCGGCATGATTCGCGGGCATCAGTTCCACAAAGTCGAAATGTTCCAGTTTACGCTGCCGGAAAACTCAAGCGCGGCGCTGGAAGAACTCGTCGGCAAGGCGGAACGCCTTGTGCAGGGGCTTGGACTGCATTATCGCGTGTCGAAATTGGCCGCTGAAGATTGCAGCGCATCCATGGCGAAAACCTACGACATCGAAATCTGGATTCCGAGCATGAACGAATATAAAGAGGTCAGTTCGGCGTCGAACGGGAAAGATTATCAGCCCAGGCGCGGCAATATCCGCTTCAAGCGCAAAGACGGCAAAAAGCCGGAATTTGTTCACGCCCTGAATGCGTCCGGCCTGGCGACCAGCCGCCTGCTTCCGGCGATTGTCGAGCAATTCCAGCAGGAAGACGGCAGCGTCATCGTGCCGCAGCCGCTGCGGAAATGGGTCGG
>CAZMEO010000279.1:0-5153 GCA_964565315.1 uncultured Candidatus Moduliflexus sp.
ACGGAAAAAGGGCAGGATTTGCGCCGCGAACTCGCCCGAACCGTCGCCGTCAACGGGTGGGGGCTGCTGGAACTGCGGGCGGTGGAAATGAGCCTGGAAGATGTCTTTGTTCAGCTTGTGACAGAGGAGGAACCAATCGCATGAAAAACATCTGGACGATTGCCAAAAAAGAGTTCGTCTCGTATTTTTATTCCCCGATTGCGTACGTCGTAATCGCCATGTTTACGCTGGTCACAGGGTATTTCTTTTATAACATCCTGTCAATCTATACGATGGTGAGCATGAGGGCAATGCAGAGTCAGTACGGTGCGGAAGG
Source organism: uncultured Candidatus Moduliflexus sp. (assembly GCA_964565315.1). Classification (GTDB taxonomy): domain Bacteria; phylum Moduliflexota; class Moduliflexia; order Moduliflexales; family Moduliflexaceae; genus Moduliflexus. The sequence goes on from CAZMEO010000279.1 coordinate 317, forward strand.
GCTGAATTTCACCGAAGGAATTTTTAATCCGTTGTTCAGCAACATGAGCATCATTTTGCTGCTCATGATGCCGCTGCTGACGATGCGGCTGCTTTCCGAAGAAAAACGCTCAGGCACATTCGAACTGCTGCTGACGTATCCGTTGCGAGACATCGAAACCGTATTGGGCAAATATTTCGCCTGTTTGCTCGTCTTCGCCGTGATGCTCGGCCTGACGCTTGCCTATCCGATTTTTTTAGCGTTTTTGGGCAAACTCGAATATGGCGCGTTGATCGCGTGCTATCTCGGCCTGCTGCTGATGGGGAGCGCGTTCATCTCCTTCGGATTGTTAGCATCGTCCTGGACATCCAATCAGATTATCGCCGCCGTGATTTCCTTTGGCGCGTTGCTGCTGTTCTGGATGATCGGGTTCTCCGCCTACAACGCCTCGCCGGAACTTGCCCCGATTTTGAGGCATCTCTCATTATTGGATCATTTCGATAACTTCACTAAAGGGGTCATCGAATCGAAAGATGTGATCTATTATCTGAATTTCACGATCTTCTGCCTCTTCTTGACGCTGAGATCGTTAGAATCAAATAAATGGCGCGGATAGGAGCGAATGTATGAAAACACCGATACAGCAAGCACGTACAACATCATTCTGGCGCTCTCTCAAATACGGAGCGAACACGACGGTCATGACGCTGATCGTGTTGGGAATTATCGTCATCGTCGAAGCGATTTCCGCCCGTCACAGCTATCGCTGGGATGTGACTTCGAATCAGCGCTACACGCTTTCCGAACAGACGAAAAGCGTGGTGTCCGGCCTGACAAACGATGTGACGATTCTCGCCTTTTACAGCGTGGAACAGGCGGATCGCATGGCGTTCGAAGACCGGCTGAAACAATATATGGCGCTGTCCAAGCATATCAAATATGAATTTGTCGATCCCGATAAATTTCCGGGACGCGCCCAAAAATATGAGATCAAAGCATACGGCACGATTGTGCTGGAAACAGACAAAAAACAGGAAAAAATCACCGATTCGTCGGAACAAACGCTGACGAACGCGCTGATCAAAGTCACGCGCGAACAGAAAAAAATCATCTACATGATCAAGGGGCATGGCGAACATGCGCTCGACGATGCCGGAGAAAAAGGGTATAGCCAGGCGATGCAGGCGATGACGGATCAAAATTATGAGGTGAACGATCTGCTGTTGACGCAGCAGCAGTTCATCCCGACCGATGCCGCGTTAGTTGTCATGGCCGGGCCGCAAACCGACCTTCTTTCCGCTGAGCTTGATCTGCTGCGAAATTACCTCGATAAGGGCGGCAATCTGCTGTTGCTGCTCGACCCGGATTACGCGCCCGGCATGACCGCCTTTGTCAAGGAATACGGCGTGATTATCGGCGACGATATGGTCATTGATCGCATGAGCCGCATGCTCGGCGCAGGGTATGACATGCCGGTTGTCATGCAATACGCAGGCCATCCGATTACCGAAAAATTCAATGTCATGACCTTTTTCCCGGTGGCTCGATCAGTCCAGCCCGCCGAAACGCTGCCGGAAGGGATTCAAGCGGATAAATTTTTCTTCAGCAGCCCGGATAGCTGGGCGGAAACCAGCAAGGCCGAATTGGAGAGCGGCAAGGTGCAATTCAACGACGGAACAGACATGCGCGGTCCCGTGCCGTTAGCCGCCATCGCGGGAATTGCCACGCCGAATCAGACGAAAAAAGGCTCGAAAATGATTGTCATCGGCGATTCGGATTTCGTCAATAACACCTATTTCGCGCAGGTCGGCAACGGCGATCTGTTTCTGAATACGGTCAGTTGGCTCGCGGAAGAAGAAAGCCTGATTGCGATTCGCGCCAAAGACCCGGATGTCATGCCGCTGATGCTGACCGCCACGCAGGGACGGCTCGCGTTCCTGGTTTCATTTGTCGTATTGCCGGTCTTCGTCATCTTCATGGGCGTGACTATGTACATTCAACGCCGCGCCGCTACGCGGTAAACGGGATTTAAGTTGTCAGACACTTTCAAAGTGTCTGACAACTCTGTAAAGAGAGGCGATTATGAGTTTCAAAAAGACCCTGATATTTTTAGCAATCCTTTTAGCGCTCGGCGGCTATTATTATGTTGTCGAAGTCAAAATGGCCGCCAAAAAGCAGGAAGCGGAGACAGCGGATAAACGCCTGTTTTCCGTGAAAAAAGATGACATTACGACGCTCACCCTGAAACGGACGGACGGGGAAATCGTCTTAAAGAAGGGCGAAACAGGGTGGCAGATGGAACAGCCGGTTGCCGCCGCCACTGACGGCGCGGAAGTTGACCGCCTGCTGACGGCATTTGTCGAGGCGCAGCGCGATAAAGTGATTGCGGACAAGACCGATAATCTGGAGGAATTCGGCCTGAATGCGCCGGAATTCGTCATCACGGCCACGAACGCCGCGAATGCGTCATTTTCAGCGGCGCTCGGCAAAGAAACGCCGACCATGTCGGGATTTTACGTTAAAGTCGGCGATGCGCCGGAAATCGTGAGTATTGATAATTTGACGCAGGCGAATTTAAGCAAGACCGCGTATGATTTGCGCGATAAAACCATTCTTGCGTTTGATCCGACGCTCATCAAAAAAGCGACGTTTACGCTTCCGGCGACCGACGCCGCGCCAGCCGCGACCGTCGAATTGACGCAGGAAAACGCCGTCTGGAATATTACCGCGCCGCAGCCATTCACGGCGGACACCGAAAAAATTAACGCGATTCTTTCGCAGATCAAATCGGCAAAGATTAAGGAATTTGTCACGGAAACGCCGACAAATTTAACGGAATACGGCCTTGATGCGCCGCTAAAATCATTAGCGCTGACGATTGGCGAAGACCCAACGCCGCAGACCTTGCTGATCGGCAAACGGAACGACGAAAACGGCGGCGTCTATGCTCAGCATGCCGCAACCGGCAACGTCTTTCTGATTCCCAGCACGATTGACGACGAATTCCCCAAAGCGTTAAACGACTTGCGCGACAAGGCGTTGGTGCGCTTCGAAAATGCGGATATTCAGAAAATCGAGATTAAAACGCTGGCCGAAACCGTGACGTTGCAGCGCGAATCGGCAGACGCCTGGAAAATTATTGCTCCAGAGGAATTCCCGGCCAACGCGGATAAGGTGAACGTGCTGCTGAATGACGCCAAAAACGCCAAAGCCTCAACCTTTGTGGATGCTGCGACAGACCCGGCAATGTTTGGCTTTGAACGTCCCAACGTGATGGTGTCGTTCTGGAAAAATGAGGAAGAGAACCCGCTGCAACTCGTTGTCGGCAATCCTGACGTTGAGAATACCGGCCTGTATGTCAGAGCCGGAGAGACGATTGCCCTGGCCGATCCGGGAATTCTCTCGCAACTGAGACAATCGGCTTTTGTGTTGCGAAACAAGACAATTGCCTCGTTCAAGGCCGATGAGGTCACATCGTTCGACATCACATATCCTGACGGTTCAATTGCTGTCGAAAAATCGGGAGACGACTGGAAAGCCAACAACGAGGAGACGCAGGCATTTAAAATCAATAATCTGCTGTATGATCTCGCGGCGCTGGAATTTGCCGAAGAACCGATAGCGTCGGCGGCAGATCTTGCACAGTATGGCCTGAACGCTCCCGCCGCGACCGTGACGCTCCGCAATGCGAAACGCGAGGAACTTGTCACGTTCCTGTTCGGCAAACAGGCCGATAAGCTGTTCGTGAAAACCGCAGCGGCGGACGCCGTCTATCCGATTGATGCCGCCTTTTGGGATGAACTGCCGAAACAAGCGGCTGATTTAGCAGAATAATGATATAATAACCAACCCAAAACCGCACAGGTTTCAAAAACCTGTGCGGTTTAAGCTCTTGAAATGGCGCAGGAATACAGATGGGGCTTCCCCCAGGATTGGAGATTGCTATGAAAAAAATATGGCTATTGAGTTTGTTCTTTTTCATCGTATCAACCGCCGCGTTTGCTGCGCCGCTGCATATCGTCATCGGCTCAGGCGTGCGGCTGCGCCAGACGCCATCCGCCAAAGCGCAGGAAATCGCGCGGCTTTCATTTGGAGCGATTGCGCAGGAACTTGGAAAAAGCGAGACGCAGGAGACGATTGGCGGCAAACAGAGTTATTGGTATCAAGTCAGCCTGCAAGACGGCAAAACAGGCTGGGTCTTCGGCGCGTTTTTGCAGCCGTTTCAGCTCGAGCAGAAAGCGGCGATTTATCGCGACATTACGCGGACGCGATTGCAGCAGCAATTAGGCACAGCGGGATACATTGATTTGACGCATTTTTTGACTCGCGCCGCCAGTGAAGTCGCGACGCCGGATGTCAAAGCCGAACTTGAGCTTGATCGGTTAATTGCGCTGCGCCAATCCCTCGAATTGGGGCAGCAGCAGAATTTTCCGCAGCTTGACGCCTGGATTGCTGAGCAGAAGGGCGAATTGGAATTTCATCAACTCGGCGCGTGCTGGTTTGTTCCGGCGGCAAGTTTCTGGCGTCTGCGCGAAACGTACAACACTCTGCCGATTGCCGATGACATCGCATGGCAAGCGGTCAACGCGCCGACGCAGGGCGAATGCGAGGGATTTCTCCCGTGCCATGTTTCGCGCCTCAATCAAACCTTCGGGCGGTATCTCGAACTTTATCCGGCGGGGCAGCATCTTTCCGACGCATTGGCCGCGATTCACCAGGAGTTGTCAGGATTTACAGATCAGACAATCGAACCGTATGATCGCACGTCCTATCTTTCCTTGCAAAGCGGTCTGAATCGGCTGCGAAAAATTACGGAACAGGTGAACGAGCCCGGCAAAGACGCGCTAATCGCGCTTCT
>CAZMEO010000280.1:0-5108 GCA_964565315.1 uncultured Candidatus Moduliflexus sp.
GGCGGCGCTTCGTGCATTCCGGCGAGTTCGATCACCTTATTCCGCGCTTCTTCCATAATATCAGGATGCTCTTTCAGGTAATCTTTGACGTTTTCGCGCCCCTGCCCGATCCGTTCGTCGTTATAAGAATACCACGCGCCGCTTTTGCGGATGACGTTATAATTCACCGCTAAATCAAGCACGTCGCCTTCGCGGGAAATTCCTTCGCCGTAGATAATGTCGAATTCGCATTCTTTAAATGGCGGCGCGACTTTGTTTTTGACAACTTTGACTTTGGTGCGGTTGCCAATGACATCCTGGCCTTGTTTAATGGAGTTTGTCCGGCGAATGTCAAGCCGCATGGAGGAATAGAATTTCAGGGCGCGTCCGCCGGTTGTCGTTTCCGGATTGCCGAACATGACGCCGAGCTTGTCGCGCAATTGGTTGATAAAAATCAGCGTGGTGCGGGTTTTGCTGACCACGCCCGCGAGCTTGCGCATCGCCTGCGACATCAGCCGCGCCTGCTGTCCCATCGGCGCATCGCCCATTTCGCCTTCGATTTCGTTTTTCGGCACAAGCGCGGCGACCGAATCAATCACGATCACGTCCACCGCGCCGCTATGCACGAGCGTATCGACGATTTCCAACGCCTGCTCGCCGGTGTCCGGCTGCGAAATCAGGAGTTCATCGGTATTGACGCCGAGTTTGCGGGCATATTTGGCGTCAAGGGCGTGTTCCGCGTCGATAAACGCCACGATGCCGTCTTTTTTCTGGGCTTCCGCCGTGACATGGAGCGCTAATGTCGTTTTGCCGGATGATTCCGTGCCGAAAATCTCGACGATTCTGCCACGCGGCACTCCGCCCACGCCTGTCGCTAAATCCAATGAAAGGCAGCCGGTCGAAATGGCGGGAATGTCAATAATCACGCCTTCCGCGCCCAACTTCATAATGGCGCCTTTGCCATGCTGCTTGATGATCTGCGAAATGGCGACATCGAGCATCTTCTGCCGTTTTTCAAAATCATTATTGCCTGTCGTTGCTGCTGCCATAATATCTTACGCTTTCACGCGTCACGAAAGGTTGTGGGCTGGTCCCTAATCGGTTCGCGAGACGAGAAAACATTCATATTTCCCTTTTTGACGGGAAGAGATGGATCAAGTATATGCTGAATACGTCTAAAATCGAAATTATGATTAAATTAAGTAAATATAAAGCGAAAGTCAAGAGAATTTTTTGTTTTTCTTATAAAAAACAACATCGAATTCAAGAAGGAAACGAATCGGAGTTGTGGAGCAATCGAATTCGTTCCCTTCTTGAATTCGATGTTCTCACCAGTTCGGAAACGGCTGATGCAGCCAGATGTCCACGACCCGGTCGCGTTCTTTTGTCAGGTCTTCGGTCGCTGTCGGCACGTTCTGTACTTTATGCTCGACGCCTTTCATTGCCATGCCCGCGCCTAAGACAATCAGCGACGGCGCGAGCATGTATAAAATATCGGTATTCGGCTGTAGTTCTTTGATCCAGAGGCCATACGCAAACGCAAGAATCGGAATGCTCAAAATCACGATTTGCGCGAGCGCCGCGTACATCTGGCCTTTAACAAGCTGCTTGAAACGTTCTATATCTTGCGTAGATTTGATTTCAGGCGTGTGTGTCAAAAAACGTTTCAACTGGCTGCCAAAATAGAGCGAAAGAATTAACCCAATGGTCGGGCAGGTCAACATAATCGCAAGAATCGTTGTTCTTGTCATGTGCTATTTTCCCTCTTCGATAAGCAGATTGTCTGAGGATGCGCGTTGTTCCTCATCAGACTGCAATGTCAACAATGGTAATGAGTGTTCTGCCGGGCGCTCATCGCAAGCATTGGCGACAGGCAGCGCCCGCAACGCCAACCACAACACGCTCGCCGCAATCAATGCCACCGGCAGCGCAGCCAGCAGATACGGCGAAGAGAGCAGTTGTTCCTCGACAGCACGCGAAGAAAACGAGGCGTCGGCCTGAGTTGAAAACGTTTGCGCGGCAAATGAAAGCAACATCGCGATGCTGTTATTGACGGCATGGGCCATGATGCCAGGGATAAGGCTGCCGGTTTTGACGACCATATACCCAAATAGCATCCCTAACAAGCTGGTCGGCAAAAACCGATATGGATCGAAATGAAACGCGCCGAATAACAGACCGACCAGAATGATGGCGAAATCGTCGGAACAGCGCTGCCGCACCCCGCGCAGGATAAATCCGCGAAAAAAAAGCTCTTCGCAAATGCCGGGAAGCACCGCCACGACTGCAAGCGTCACGCCGAAAGGAACGGCAAGAAATTTTTGCAGCACGCCTTCCCATGCCGCTTGATATTCAGGGGAACGCGGCAAAATATATTCTTGCAGGGCGGAGATCATGCCGACCAGCACGAATCCGGCGCTGGCGATTATGACGCTTAACAGGGCAGTGGGCGCGGAAATCGGAAGCAGCGGAAAGGTCTTTCGGAGATTATAATGATTGGCAGCCGCATATATGAACGCAGGAGAGACAATCAAAAAAATTTCTGTCGCAAACAGCCCGATAAACAGTGATTGCTGTTGAAGCTGCGCTCCCACAAACACCAGCAGCGCCCCTGATAACAGATAGATGCCCATGCTTTCGCCGAATGTCGGCAGAGCAGGCGTCACACGCTGAATGGAAACGTTTTGCAACTCCATGAAGGCGGCTCCCGGAGGTTGTTGGTGTGTTGATGGTGAAAAAAACCCCTGTCAAGGTTTGAAACCCTGACAGGGGTGAGTGGTCTCTATTCTTCGGCGTCGTGCGCCTTTTTGTTTTCTTCGATGATCTTTTCCTGGAGATGCGCCGGGACTTCTTCGTAATGGTCGAAATCCATCATGTATGTGCCGCGTCCGCCAGTGATGGATTTCAGCGTCGGCGCATATTGCAGAATTTCCGCCATCGGCACGAGCGCGCGAATCACTTGCATTCCGGCCTGACTATCCATGCCAAGCACGCGACCGCGACGCCCGTTGATGTCGCCCATGATGTCGCCCATGCACTCTTCCGGCACGATCACTTCCATTTTCATAATCGGCTCAAGAATAGTCGGCTTGCATTTCGGCGCGCCTTCTTTGAAGCCGACCGATCCCGCAATTTTGAACGCCATTTCCGATGAATCAACCGGATGATACGAGCCGTCATACAGCGTGACTTTGATGTCCACCGCCGGATAGCTCGTCAAAATGCCGCGCTGCATCGCTTCGTGGACGCCTTTTTCAACCGCCGGAATGTATTGGCGCGGCACCGCGCCGCCGACGATCTCATCCACGAATTCGAAGCCCGCGCCACGCGGCAGCGGCTCGATGCGAATCCAGGTGTCGCCGAATTGACCGCGCCCGCCGCTCTGTTTCTTATGGCGGCCATGCACTTCGGTTTTGCCTTTGATGGTTTCGAAATAGGGAACTTTCGGCGGCGTCAAGATGACATCCACGCCGAATTGACGTTTCAGCTTTTCGACGATCACTTCGACATGCAGTTGCCCCATGCCGGAAATCAAAAATTCTTTGGTGCGTTCGTCGCGCTTGAATTGCAGCGTCACGTCTTCTTCCATCAAGCGGTGCAGCCCCACGCCGATTTTGTCTTCATCGCCGCGATTTTTCGCGTTGATCGCAAAGGAAATAATCGGGCGCGGCACTTGATATTTCGGCAGCAGAATCCCTTTCGCATCCAGCGCCAGCGTGTCGCATGTGCCGGTTTCAGCCAATTTCACGACTGCGCCGAGATCGCCGACAGTCAGCGCAGGGACTTCATTCTGCTTTTTGCCTTGCATGCAGAAAACATGGCCGATGCGTTCTTTCTTTTCTTTGGTCAAATTGTTCAGTTGAGCATCGGGCGTCATCGTTCCGGCATAGACCCGGAACAGGTTGACGCGCCCGGCAAACGGGTCAACAAAGGTTTTGAACACTTGCGCGACCACATGTGCATTCGGATCAAGCTGGCATTCGGCGGCGTCTTCCGTTCCGGCAATCACGCCTTTCATCGCAGGCCGTTCTAATGGCGACGGCGCCCAGGCGACAAGCGCGTCCATCAATTGTTTGACGGCCACGTTATTCAACGCAGAACCGCAGAAGATCGGGAAAATCGCGCAGGACTTAATGCCTGCCATCAAGCCGGCCAGCACTTCTTCATCGGATAACGCGCCTTCTTCAAGATATTTTTCCAGCAGGTCATCGCGCCCTTCCGCCGCTTTTTCAATCAGGTTCATGCGATACATCTCGACATCATCTGCCATATCCGCCGGAATTGCGCCTTCGACAGCCACGCCGGAGGCATCTTTGTACGTGTAGGCTTTCTGCGTCAGCAAATCTACGACGCCACTGAACGAGGCTTCCTGACCAATCGGGAGTTGCACCGGGAGAATATTATCGCCGAACGCCTTGCGCAGCGAGGTTAATGCGCGGTCGAAACTGGCGCGTTCGCGTTCCATTTTGTTCAGGAAGATAAAGCGCGGAATGTTATATTGCTGCGCGAAGCCCCACGTTTTGATGGTCATGACTTCCGCCCCCGCCACGCCGCAGACGGAAACGACCGCCGCATCGGCCACAGAAAGGGAAATCTGAGTATCTGTCATAAAATCGCCGAATCCGGGCGTATCAATCAAGTTGATTTTGCAGTTATTCCATTCGCAGAACGCGAGCGCCGTATTGATCGTAATTTTCCGCTTCTTTTCGTCGTCGTCGTAATCTGTTGTCGTGGTGCCATCATCCACTTTGCCGAGACGAGTTACCATTTTCGCATTAAATAAGAAGGCTTCTGTCAACGAAGTCTTGCCCACACTGCCATGTCCGATCATCCCAATGTTTCGAATCTGTTCAGCTTCATATTTCTTCATAACATTCTCCTTATTACGACCAATCACCAATTACGCGACTTGCACGCACGTTCTACGACAAATTGCAAGGCATGTAGCAAAATCGGGGAATAGCGTCAAGAAAAAATTTCATAGGCTGACCTGACTGATATGAGATAGGATTGACATGATGAACAGGATCCATGAGCCTCTGCATCTTTATCCTGTTCTAATGTAACAGAAACCCACAGAGACCTTGACAAATTCCGCCACGCATGACAGGCGTGGTTTCGCATTCTTT
>CAZMEO010000281.1:0-5104 GCA_964565315.1 uncultured Candidatus Moduliflexus sp.
CGCGAACAGATTGATGAATGGATGAAGCAGTCGGCGGAGTTGTACGCGAAAGGGGAGTTCGCCGAATCGATTAAATTCGGCAGAATGGCGGCGGATCACGGCAATGCGTGGGGGCAGAACAACGTGGCGTGGGTATTAGCGACCTGCCGCGATCCTGAAGTGCGAGACGGCAAACTCGCCGTACAGTATGCGCTGCAAGCCGTCGAACAAGAACCGAACAATTATGCGTTTGTTCGCACGCTCGCCGCTGCGTATGCCAGAAACGGCGAGTTCGACAAGGCGATTGCCGCGCAGGAACGCGCCAACGAACTGTTTCAGGATGACAAGATGTTTACCGGAGAAACCCGTGAGCAGCTTCGCAAAGATAACGCGGAGAAATTGGCGCGTTATCGAAAACACGAAGCGTATGTGGATGACCACGATTAGACGCAGCGCATGACGCCAATTGCTTGACATGCGCTAATCACGGCAGTTCATCCTTGCCCAACTGACGGAATTTTCGCTGCAATTCGAAATCATCGGACGTCACAATGTCTTCTAATACTTTCAATCGCTCTTGTACGCCTGTCGTCAGCGCCGGGCGAGATTCTAACTGCGCGACGCGCTGCTCCAATTCCTGAATTTTCTGATTGGCGGCTCCCTGTTTTGCGTTGAGCCAGGTGGTCACGATGCGAGTCACGAATCCGCCAATAATAACTAACGCAACAAATTCAAATGGTCCAAAACCATGTCCCATAATATTTTCCTTTGTTTAAACGACCCTGTCAGGGGTTTCCCCCTGACAGGGTTCAGATTACGCCAAATATTTGCGAGGATCAGCGATTTTGCCCTCAATCGCGCTGGCGACAACGGTCGCGGGGCTGGCGAGGAAAATCTTCGAATCGGCAGACCCCATTCGGCCTTTATAATTGCGGTTGCTGGAACTGATCATCCGCGCATTCTTCGACAAGACCCCCATGTGACTCCCAAAACAGGGGCCGCAGTTCGACGACTCGACATTCGCGCCCGCCTTGATGAAGACCTGCAAAATGCCGTCATCCATCGCGCGTTCATAAACTTTGCGGCTGGCGGGAATGACGATCAAATTCACGTTCGGATGCACTTTGCGCCCTTTCAGCACTTCCGCGCCCGCCACCAAATCTTCGTAGCGGCCATTCGTGCATGCGCCGAGAAAGGCGTCGGTAATCGCGTCGCTCTCCACCGCGCCAAAATCGGGCGTCGGATGCTGCTGACTCCGGACGATCATTTCCTGCACGCCGGACACAGTCGTCACGTTCGCCGGTTTATGCGGAAACGCAACGCACGGCTCTAATTGCGATAAATCAATCGTCATTACGTCCGCATAGTTCGCGTCGGCGTCGCTTGCAATCGGCTCGACCGGCCACTGCGCGCGGCCTTGCAGATACGCCGCCAGCGTCTCGTCATATCCCATGATGCCGGTGCGGGCGCTCATTTCCACCGCCATGTTGCAAATCGTGGTGCGGGCGTCCATGCTGAGCGTCTTCAGCCCCGGCCCGGTAAATTCCGCGACGCGCCGAGCGCATCCGTCTGCGCCGACCTTGCCGATAATGTGCAAAATGATGTCTTTGGAATAGACGCCTTTCGGCAATTCTCCGACCAACTCGAACTTGAACGTTTCCGGCACGACGAAATCGTAAATGTGGCCGGTCGCCATCGCGTAAAAGCCGTCGGTCGTGCCGACGCCGAAAGCGAGCGCCGCCATTGCGCCGTTGGTGTCGGTGTGGGAATCCGTGCCAAGCACGATGTCCCAGGGGACGATCTGCCCGTCTTCCATCAGCACGACATGCTCGATGCCGTCCCCTTCTTTATACGCCTTGCAGCCGCATTGCGTCGAAAATACTTCCATCAAATCAATCCCTTCGGCCACCGGCACGGAATAGGCCGGGACGGAATGATCGGGAAGGAAAAAGAGTCGTTTCGGATCGAAGACGCGCGACGGCTTGCCGTATTTTTCTAGCAGATCGGTGAAATTCTCGACAAACCCATTGATGGCGGGCGGGCCGATGACATCATTAAAAAAAAGCTTCGTGATCGGCAGCCGCTCGATTTTTTCGCCCGCGAACACCGCACGTCCGACCTGCCGTGACACGATTTTTTCTACCAGTGTTTGTCCCATAGCTGTTGTGTAATAACACACTGATTGGGCTGATTCGACTGATGTTCACTGATTTTTTATCAGCGTGAATCAGCGAAATCAGTCCAATCAGTGGGCTATTTTTTAAGCGGCGCGTAAAATTTCTTCTAAATGCGCCCGAACGCGGCCAATTGTGCCGCCCTGCTTGAAAGTTTCTTTATCGTCGGCGTTCATGTCAAAGCGGATGGTCGTCCCTTTGGTCTGATTTCGAATCGTTCCGGCGTCCAAATCTACCTGCAATTCATCCCCCATCTCAAGTCCCGTCGTTTCCGAGACAGCTAACAGCACCAGCCCGTTGCTGAGGGAGTTGCGATAAAAAATATCGGGGTACGACTGCGCGATGACGCAGGCCACGTTATTATCTTTAATGGCGTACACCGCCTGCTCGCGGCTCGATCCGCAGCCGAAATTTTTGCCCGCCACCACGATATTCTGCGGCGTCTGGCGGCAGCGTTCCCGGAAATCGGGATCATATTTGTCGAAGGCAAATTTTTTGAAATGCGCCCGATCAGTGCTTTGCTGCAAAAACAGGGCAGGAATAATATCATCGGTATTGATGTCCGCCCCGAACACTGACGTCACTCGTCCTGTAATCATGCGTCACCTCAATTCTGCAATTTTGATTGATAGAACGTAATTATTTAGGAGTGCCAAGAGCTAAATATTTACGAGAGAATATTCTTTTCTGTAACGATTCGACCGTATCTTGAAAAAACAGGCGAGTTTGTCAATAACAAACGAAAGATTTGCGGATTTTAATCTCCAGACCTCACACGCCTTAGAGACCTGTGAGATTTTGACATTTGACATCGGAGGAAATGCCGGTTGTCAGAGTAAACACTTGCGGCGGCGCAATGCGTACACTGAGGTGAGAAAACGTGTCAGACACCTTGAAAGCGTCTGACACGCATGAAGATTTATCGAGGCGCTGTCAAATATTTCTGCACGCCTTTTGCGGCGGCGCGGCCTTCGTGAATCGCCCAGACCACGAGCGATTGTCCGCGACGCATATCGCCTGCCGCGAACACGCCCGGCACGGTGGTCATGCGGCTCTCGTCGGTGCTGACGTTGCCGCGCCCGTCGAGCGCGACGCCGAGTTCTTCCAACATCCCTTCTTTCACAGGCGAGACGAATCCCATCGCCAAAATCACCAAATCCACATCTTCGACAAACTCGCTGCCGGGAATTTCTTTCATGTCGCGGCGGCCTGTTGCATCCGGTTCGCCGAATTCGAGCCGGACGCCGTGCAGTTTTTTCACGACGCCATCTTCGCTGCTCAGGCGTTTTGTCATGATGCTGTAATCCCGAATGAGGTTGCCTTCTTCATGCGAGGTCGAGGAGCGCAGAATCCGCGCCCACTGCGGCCAGGGATTATCGGCAGGCCGTTCTTTCGGCGGCTCAGGCAGCAACTCGAATTGCTTGATGGAGGCCGCGCCTTGGCGGTTCGCCGTGCCGACGCAGTCCGCGCCGGTATCGCCGCCGCCGAGTACGATGACGCGCTTGCCGGTCGCGAGAATGCGCTGATCCGCAGGAATCGCGATGCCTCGATTCACGCGATTCTGTTGCGTGAGGTAATCCATCGCAAAATGCACGCCTTTCAGGTCGCGGCCTTCGACGACGAGATCGCGCGGCTTTTCCGCGCCGCCGCATAACACTAATGCGTCGTATTCCTGACGCAACTGATTGACGCTGATGTCGCGCCCGACATACGCGCCGGTTTTAAACGTAACCCCTTCTTCTTCCATAATCGCTAAACGCCGGTTGAGGAATTTCGCTTGCAGCTTGAATTCCGGGATGCCGAGCGCCATGATGCCGCCGATAAATTCGTTCTTTTCATACACCGTGACGCTGTGCCCCATTTTGTTCAACTCATCGGCACAGGCCAGGCCAGATGGCCCGGAGCCGATGACAGCAATCCGTTTTCCCGTGCGGAATTCCGGCGGTTCGGGCTTCATCCAGCCTTCACGATACGCCTGTTCGATGATCGAATATTCGATATTTTTAATCGTGACTGCCGGCTCGTGAATGCCTAACACGCACGAGTTCTCACACGGCGCGGGGCAGACTCTCCCGGTAAATTCCGGGAAATTGTTCGTTTTCATCAACATCTCGAACGCTTCGCGCCAGCAGCCGCGATAGACGAGATCGTCGAAATTCGGAATCAGGTTACTCACCGGACACGCCCAGTGGCAGAACGGCACGCCGCAATCCATGCAGCGCGCGCCCTGATTTTTCATCTCTTCTTGCGACGGAAATTCGATAAACTCATCCCAATGTCGCACGCGGACGTTGACAGGCTCTTTCTGATAATCCTGGCGATTGAAATCTAAAAAACCGAGGACTTTTCCCATAGTTTTTATGTAAAAGAATCGCGGATATTCGCGGGGACGCCGCCCCGCGCTACCGTCATCTGCGCTTCTTTTTTCTCCATTATTTGCCTTCGATAACGCGGCGATATTCTTTCGGATAGACTTTCACGAATTGCGGCAGCACGCTGTCCCAATTTTCCAAGACATATTCGGCCACCGTGCTTTTGGTGTAGCCGTAATGCCGCCGGATCAATTTCTTCAATTCGTGCCGGTCTTCTTCGCGCAGCACCGGGAACAGATCAACCATTTCCAAATTGCACCGGCTGGCGAATGCGCGGTCGCGATCCCAGACGAACGCGAAACCGCCGCTCATGCCCGCCGCGAAATTGCGCCCGGTCAGGCCGAGAATGACGACGCAGCCGCCGGTCATGTATTCGCAGCCATGATCGCCGACACCTTCCACAACCGCTTTCGCGCCGCTGTTGCGCACCGCAAAGCGTTCGCCGACGATGCCGCGCAGATACATTTCGCCATTGGTCGCGCCGTACAGGATGACGTTTCCGGCAATAATATTCTCTTCCGGCTTGAAGCTTGCCCGGCGCGACGGCATAATCATGATTTTGCCGCCCGACAGCCCTTT
>CAZMEO010000282.1:0-1506 GCA_964565315.1 uncultured Candidatus Moduliflexus sp.
CCGATTTATCGGCGGAACGTTAAATGGAACACCAGGCTTCAGCCTGGTGAGCGCACCAGGATCGCTCTGTCATTAGGATCGCCCTGTCACCAGGCTGAAGCCTGGTGTTCCATTTTATCCATGCAATTCTTTGACGACTTCCGCCAGCAGGTCGGCGGCCTGTTCCAATTTGGCAATCGCGGTTTCGGCGGATTCCACCGGGTCGGGCAAGTCGTCATGCGCCACGACCGAGGCGTCGCGCATCAGGCCGAGATCGAGGCTGTCGCCGTGGGCGCGGATGTCCTCGCGGGTGAAGACGCGCCAGCGTTCGCAGGCAAGCTTTTCCTCACGAGCGGCGCGAAACGTTCTGACGAATTCCTCGAAATGTCTCTCGTCTAACTCGTTGGTTTTGCCGAAACTCGGCATGTTGGTGCGGAGATCGTAGAACCAGACCTCCTGCGTGGCGTCTTGCGCCGTCTCCGGCATCCTTGTGAAAAAGAGGACGTTTGTTTTGACGCCCTGCGCGTAGAAAATGCCGGTGGGCAGGCGCAAAACGGCATCGAGGCGGCATTTGCGCATCAAATCCACGCGGATGCTCTGACCGTCGCCGTCCTGAAACAGCACGTTATCCGGCAGCACGACCCCGGCGCGCGCCTTGCCGTTGGCGCGCAGCGAACGATAAATATGCTGCAAAAAGTTCAACTGCTTGTTCGAAGTCAGAAAGGTCAAATCGTTGCGCGTCGGGCGCTCGCCCCCTTTTTTCGTGCCGAACGGGGGATTCGTCAGCACCACGTCGAATTCGCGCATCTGCTCGCCGAACGACGAGAGCGAATCGCCAAGCAGAATCGCGCAATCGAGGCCGTGCAGCATGGCGTTCATCAGCGCGAGACGGTGCGCGTCGGCCACGAGTTCGCAGCCGGAAAACGCCTGTTTCATCTGAAATTCGGCGTCTTTCGGCGCTAAATCGAAATGTTCGGACGTGGCCTTATAGACATGCCGAAACGCCGCGATCATGAAGCCGAACGTGCCGCAGGCTGGGTCGTTGCAGCGTTCGCCCGGCTGAGGGTCAATCAGCTTGACCATCGCGTCAATCAGCGGGCGCGGCGTGAAATACTGGCCTGCGCCCGATTTCTTTTCGTTCGCGTTCTTTTCCAGCAAGCCTTCGTACAAATCGCCGAATTGCTCGCGATCCTCCGAATGCCAGATGAGTTGGTCAATGCTTTTGATGATTTTTTCGAGGTTTTTCGGCTCGTCAATGTTGGTCTGCGCGTTGGCGTAAATCTGCTGCACGATCCCTTCCCCCTCCGTGCCGAGCTTCAGCAGCAGTTCGCGGTAAAACGTCCGCAGCGCGATCCCCTCGCGCCTGACCAATTCATCCCAGCGATACGCCGCCGGAATCCCGTCCTCCTTGCGCGTCTCTTTCGCCATTTTCAGGAACAGGATGTAGGTCAACTCCGTGACGTACTGGTGATACGTAATCCCGTCGTCCCGCAGGACGTTGCACAAATTCCAGAGCTTCTGGACAAT
>CAZMEO010000282.1:1606-5098 GCA_964565315.1 uncultured Candidatus Moduliflexus sp.
GGCGAGTTCGCCGTCGAAGATGCTGTTGATGTTTTGAAAACCGCCGCGCGAGGCGAACGGCTCGCGGTCAAAATCTTCTTTGCCGATGGGGTCTTCTTTCATCAGTTGTTTTTCAATCCGATCCAGCCATTGTTTCTGCGGCTTTGTCCAGTCCTTCATTTTGCGGATTTTGCCGACGGCGCGGGAAATCCGTTCCTGATGGCTGATGAGCGCCTCGCCGAGGGCAAGATGCCGAATCAGGGTGATCATGTCAATCAGAATCTCGTCATGCGTGACCGCGTTCCAGGCGTTGTTCAGGTGCGTCTGGCTGAATCCGGCGTCTTCGAGAATCAGGCGGAGTTCCTTCGCGTCGTGGCGCGTCAGCGTGGCGGGACGCTGGCAGAGGATCGTCAAGGCGGCGATGCGGTCTTTCTGCTCGTCGAGATAGCGCTTGAACGTGTCGAGATAATCCTCCGGCGCGGCGTTGTTTTTGCCATAGCCTTGCGTGACGCTGACGACATGATCCGGCAGCGTGGAGACATACTGAAAATTCGGCGCGAAACTTTCGTGATCCAGCAGCTCAAACAGTTCCCAATCGGCCTGAAGCCTGCCGAGCAGTTTCGCGAACGGCGTGGCGGCGAGTTCCTTGAGATAGTGTTCCGGCGTTTTGTCGTTCGATTTCAGCAGAAAGAGGTCTTGCAGGCGCTGTTCCGCCTTGACGATGCGCCGCGCTTTGCGCTGCAATTTCGCCAGAATTTTGTCGCGAATCGCCTGCATTTCCTGCGGCGATGCGGCCACGCGCATTTGTTCGATCAATTCAACGAAGCGCTCGGCAATGCTCGCGGCAACCGGCTTCATGGTAGAAACCGGCTCAAGCGCGTCATACAGCCCGACCGCGTCGTAAATCGAAAACGACTCTTTGCCGATCTCGTCGCAGCGGCGCGTGGCGCGGCCTAACATCTGCTCGTACAGGATGCGCGACTTGACGCGGCGCAGAAACACCAGATTTGTGATTTTCGGCACGTCGATGCCGGTCGTCAGCAAATCCACCGTGACGGCGATATTTGGAAAGCGCTCGTTTTTGAAGCGCCGAATCAATTCCAATGCGTCCGCCACGCTGCCGGTAATTTTCTGAATCGCCTCGTCCGGCACGACGCGCCCGGCGTCGCGATAGGCGTTGTTCAGCGACATGACAACCAGATCGGCGTGTTCGTCAGAAGCGGCGAAAATCAGCGTTTTGCCGTCATCGAGCGGGTCAAGATGCGAGATCAATTCTCCGGCGACCGCCTGATTGAACGGCTCGGTGATGACTTTCGTGTTGAAGCCGTCAATGTCGATGTCCACGTCGTCTTCGAGATGCGCAATCTCTTCGATACTGGAGGTGCGGCGGTTGTAAATCAGCGCCGAGCCGTCTTTGACATAATGAATGCCCGCGAGTTTCAGCGCGGTGTCAATCTGATACGGCGGCTCGAAATCGATAAGATACCCGTCAATCACCGCCTGCCGGTAGGCATACACATAGATCGGATCGCCGAAAATCTCGGTGGTGTGCAGCGCGGGCGTGGCGGTCAGGCCGATGCGCGTCGCCTCGAAATATTCGATGGCGTTGCGGTATTTGCTCAGATAGTCTTTCTGGCTGAAAAACTCCTCATCGCCGCCCCCTTCGCGATCCAGCAGGTAGCCGCGATGCGCCTCGTCCACGATGATGCAGTCGTATTGCCCCACGCCTGGCGCGGTGGCGGGGTCGCTGACGCGGCGCACTAACGATTGCACGGTGGCGATATGCAATTTGGTTTCGTCGTCCGGCGTCACGTCTTTCAGCCCCTTGACATCGTAAATTTCGGTCAAGGTCTGCAATTCTTCCAGCCGCGTTTCCTTGAAAATGCCGTCCGCCTGCTCGCCGAGGCTGGTGCGATCCACGACGAACAGAATGCGCTTGAAGCGTTTCGATTTCAGCAGCCGGTAGATCAGGCCGAGCGCCGTGCGCGTCTTTCCCGTGCCGGTCGCCATCGACAGCAGCACGCGCTCTTTGCCGCTCAGAATCGCCGCTTCCACCGCTTTGATAGCCGCGATCTGGTAGTCGCGCAGATTCGCGCCGATTGAAGATTGCAGATAGACAAACGGCTCATCCTTCAGGTTCGCGTTCCCCTGCTCGATGTCGCGGCGCAGCAGGTCGCGCAGATCGGCGGGGCTGTACCAGTTGCGCAGCGCTTTCGCGTGGTTCGATTCTTCGCGAAGATCAAGAAACCAGAGGCCGGATTTGTGTTTCACCAATTCCGAAAAGCCCCGACCATTCGAGGCAAAGACGAACGGCACGCGATACCCGCGCCAGGGGCCGCCCGCAAATTGCTCCTTGCCGTGAATGACGGCGAGCCGCGCATATTTCTGCGCCTGTTTGATGTCTGACGAGACATCTTTTTCTTTCTTTTTGGCTTCGATGATGCCGACGAATTGCATGCCGAGAAACAGGGCGTAATCGGCGCGATTCTGTTCGCCGACCGGCCATTCGGCGATGGCGCGATTTGTTCCCTGCTCCGGCTGACAGTCCGGCCATTTCAACGATTTCGTATCCGCCTCCCATCCGGCGTCGCGCAGTTGCGCGTCAATCAGTTTGCGCGTTTCGGCCTCGTCGAATTTCAACTGCCGCGCCGCCGCGAACGATAAGACTTTGCGTTCATCCTGCTTTTGTTCGCTCAGGCGTTCGGCTTTCAATTGGTCTAATTCCTGCGCCGCCTTGTCGTATTCCGCGTGCAGATGTTCGATTTCCGCCGACAGGTCGCGCTGTTCCGGCAGCGTGAACACGAGACGCGCCGCGTCTTTCTGCTTGCCATAAACGACCGCAAACCAGCGGCTCAATTTATGCGCAAATGACAGACAGATTTTCGCCTCATCGAACGAATCGAAACCTGCATGCGTCGCCTCGTTGCCGAATTTTCTCAATTTATGAAAGATCATGTCCACTTCCGGCGGCAGCACGCCGCGATTTCGCAGAATTTTCAGGCGTTCGAACTGCGTATTCTCTGCCGGAAGTTGAAGGTTGAGATAGTCGAACAGATGAATAGTCATGTTTTCGCTGAACAGACGCAGTTTCGACAATGTGGTGTTGGGGTCGTGATAGAGGTTTTGCTCGGCGAACTCGGCGTGTCTGGCGAGTTTCGGCCAATTTTTCGCTAAAAACGCAAAATTCGAGATCATTTTTTTCACCACGAAACACGCGAAACACACGAAAAATTTTATCAGCTTTTTCGTGTGTTTCGCGTGTTTCGTGATCTATTTACTGACCTTACGCACCCCACCCCTGCCCCTCCCCAAAGGGGAGGGGTTTCACCCCCCTCTCCTTCGGAGAGGGGGTAGGGGGTGAGGTTTTTGGATGTTATTTTTTTAACTTGACGAAGAGGCAATTTGTATTTTATGGCGCAAAACATTTCCAGAGCATACCGGCGGTACACATCCCAAACCCGCCGAGCCATATCCAGAGAATCGCGGGATAGACGATAAACGTCAATGTCGCCG
>CAZMEO010000283.1:0-5087 GCA_964565315.1 uncultured Candidatus Moduliflexus sp.
AGAAAGGACATCCAGCATGGATATTGGCTTTGTATGGGACGAGAGCAAATATCAACTCACAGTGAAAAAACACGGGGGTTCGATTTCATGAAGTGGTGTCAGCGTTCGACGATCCGCATGGCTATGAAATGCCTGATCCTGCGGGACACGAGGATCGTTGGGTGTGGGTAGGCAAAACACACGCGGAACGCTTGTTAATGAGCGTGTATTCGGAAGAAGAATTGCCGCTTTATCGGATTATTACGGCGTATGATGCCGAAGGAGAATGGCTCGATGAGTATGATCAAAGAAGAAGAATTTGATTATCAAGCATATACCAGAACACATCCGCCGGATGCCTCGAAAATTCAGCGGGGCGCAGACGCTCGCCGCCAACGATTCGAAGCCGCCCAGAGACGGCAAGTGATTCGAATTGACGAGGATGTCTTAGATGAATTTCGGCAGCTGACGCCAGATGCGCAAGATTATGAACGGCTGATCAATCAGGCGTTGCGGGAATGGTTGTCTGCTCAAAATGTCAAAGAACTTGTGCGTGAGGAATTACATGAAATCATCCGAACGGCCATGACCTCTATGCAACCGAAAAAACGCACTTTCCCGTCAAAGAGAAAAATTCTGAGGGGATAAATGATCGCAGTTTTCGTTGTCATTTTGCCGAAGCGCTGCTCCGACAGGGCAAATCCGCCGAAGCCGAAACGCTGCTGCGTCAGGCGTTGGCATGCAGGCCGCATGGCCGATTTTTTAATTGCTGGCACAGTTCTTCCCCAACGGCATTCGTGACAATGCGATGATGCGACCGGCTTGCGCCTGCCATCGCAAAGATTTCACAAATGACATGACTTTGCTCCTTAATATCGCTCGAATTCGGCGTCGCGGTCGTCGCTGAAAATGACTTCAGGCGCGAGCGTAGCGTGTTTGCGTTCAACCTCTGGCGGTTTACGCTGCGGTTTGCTTGATATTTTCACCGCAGACAATGATGGCAATGGCTTCTCGCTGCCGTTTTTCGACGAAAGGCGCTCTTCTTCTGTCTGGATATTAAAAAACATCATCAATTGCTGAAGTTGCTCCGATTGATCGGCCAAGGCATTCGCTGTCGAAGCGATTTGCTCAGTGGCGGCGGCATTTTGCTGCGTAATATGATCCAATTGCTGGATCGCGCGGTTGACCTGTTCGGCGCCGATGCGCTGTTCCCCGCTGGCGGCGCTGATTTCATGCACTAAATCGGCGGTTTTGTGGATGCTTGGCACGACAGTATTCAGCATTTCTCCGGCTTTCGTAGAAACATCGAAACTGGAGGTGGCGAGCCGGTTAATTTCTTCGGCGGCGTTTTTCGTCACTTCCGAGAGCTTGCGCACTTCCGCCGCAACGACGGAAAACGCCTTGCCATGTTCCTGCGCCCGCGCCGCTTCGATAGTGGCATTCAACGACAGCAGCCGTGTCTGCCCCGCGATTTCCTCAATAATCAGAATTTTCTGCGCGATCTGTTTCATCGCTACAATCGCTTCCGCCACGACCTGACCGCTTTCTTCGGCAAAATCGGCGGATTGCTTTGCGATGTGTTCGGTCTGTTTGGCGTTTTCCGCGTTTTGCTGGATATTGGCCACCATCTCTTCCATCGAAGAAGAGACTTCTTCGGTCGCTGCGGCCTGATGCGATGCGCCGCTTGCCATGCTTTCCGCGCTGGAACGAAGCTGGTCGCTGCTGGATGCCATTGTGTTCGCCGCGCCTTTCACCTGTTTGACCACATCTTTGAATTGCCGGATCATCGTGTTTAACGCCCGCATCAACGCATCTTCCGTCGAGCGCTCATTCACTTCAACCATCAAATCCCCCTGCGCCATTTGCTCGGCGACATGCGTCACTTCGTTCGTGGCGGCGATCAACTCATTCAAATTGCGTTTAATATGATTAAAATCTCCTTTATATTCCTGCGTAATCAGCGGTGGATTTTCCCCTTTTGCAATGCGTTCCACCGAATCGGACGCCATTTTGATCGGCGCGACAAACGCGGCGATCACGTCATTGATGCCGCTGACTAACTGTTTCCAGCCGCCTTCAAACTCAGCAGCGTTGCCACGCGCTTCTAAGCGCCCGTCGCGAATATCCTGAATCAGGGCATTGGTTTCGATTAAGATGGTTTGCAAGCGCCGAATCATGCGATTCAACGCCTTCATCAAGCGGTCATGCTCTGAGCGCTCCACCACCTCCACCTGCATATTGCCATTGGCGATTTCTTCTGCAATCTTAGTTGTGGTGTCAACGGCGTCAATCAGCAGATTGACGTTTTGCTTGATGGTGTTAAAATCCCCTTGATACGCTTCGCTGATTTTTTGCGGCATCTGTCCGTTCGCAATCAGCGCGATGGCCTCGGCGGTGACATTCAGCGGAGTGACGACCGCATCGAGCGTTTTGTTGACGCCTTGAATGATGCGGGCATATTCGCCGCCGAACTGCGTCACGTCGCCGCGCTCGCCAAGCGCTCCCGCTTGAACCGCATCAGTTAAGCAATTGATGCTTTCGACAATATGCCGGATCGTTTCGACCATGCGCGACAGCGATTTGCCGAGGCGGTCTTGTTCCGACAGCACATGCACGCTGACCGAAAGTTCCCCGTCGGCGACTTGCTCGGCCACCTGAATCAGCCCTTGCAGGCTCGCAATCAGGGTGTTCAAGCTTTGTTTGATCAAATTGAAATCCCCTTTGTATTCCTCCGTAATCGGCGGCGGAAAATCGCCGGTCGCCATCCGGCGCATGTATTCGGCGGCCATGCTGACCGGCTCAACGACCGCGTCTAAGGTGGCGTTGATGCCCGCGACGATCTGCGCGTATTCACCGTCAAAATGGTCGGCGTCGCCGCGCACTGAAAGTTTGCCTTCTGAGGCGGAGGAAATCAGGCCGTTGATTTCCTCAATGATGCCCCGCAGCGTTTGCGCCATCAGGCTGAACGATTTGCCCAACACATCGTCATCCGACAGCACGTTCACTTCGACCGCAAGATCGCCGCCCGCGATTTTTTCGGCGACCCGCGCCGTATCTTGAATATAGGCGACAAGGCGTTCAAACGCATTCCCTAACACGTCATCATCGCTTTTCGGACGCACGACCTGCCGAATATCGCCGTTGGCAATTGCTGTTGCTGCGGCTGCCATTGTGTTGAGGTACGTTGACATGTTGATAAACGCCTGACCGAGCGTGTCCTGTGTGCTTTTCGGGCGCACCTGGCGCGACAGATTGCCCTGCGCGATGCTGGTCGCCGTGCCTGCCATATCTTGAAGGTATTCGACCAACTGTTCGAATGATCCTGACAATGTCCCAATTTCGTCCTGAGAGCGGCGTTTGGGAATGACGCAATTCAGATTTCCCTGCGACAATTGCGTGGCCGTTTTGGACAGCGCGACAATCGGTCGAATCATTCGAATGGCAAAGATCGCGGCGCTCATCAGCACGAGCGCGACGATGACAGACAGCGTCAGCGTGGTCTGCGACGAGGCGGCGGTCTTGCTGACGACTTCGCCTTCGATGCGTTGCGTGGTGTGCGCCACGCCTTCATCAACGAGTTTCATCATCGCCGCAAGTTTGCTTTGCTCATTGTTCAACGCAATAATCTGCGCCTGAAACTCTCGCAGCGCGTGATGATAGGCCGCCACCTGCTCAGCATACGTATCTGCCAGCGTCTCTAACGCACGAGACGTTTTAATAAAACTTTCTCCCGCTGATTTCACGGTTCCGAAATTATTTTTGAGGTCTGTTAAACTTTTCGCGATCTGCCCTTCGTAATCCTCCTGCACGTCAGCCGTTCCAAGATACGCCTGACGCGATATAACCAGCAGATTCAGCATTTTCATCAGCGCCATGCGATAATCCGGGATGAGCGCGCTGGACTGCTGGAGCGCGATGATCTCGAAATCTTTGCCTTCCACAGTGCGGGAGATAATTGCATCGCTCAACGAGGTTTCCAACTCGGTTAAGGCGTTGGAAATCGCCTCGTGCGTCTGCTGCATTTCCTGTCCGACCGTGATGATTGGGACGCCGTAACTAAACAGCGTTTCGAGCGTCGTAAGAAACTGCTGCAACGATGCCTGTATATCCTGCGAATTGCCGGGCGAGGCGAGCTGCTGCTGCAAAATCGCCGTCAAGCGAGCGCGTTCTGTCTCTAACACATCGCGTCGCTGCAAGAAGGTGTTGATCAGCAGGTTCGTATCGGCAAACACCATGTTGACATCGCGGCTGAGCGCGGCATTGGCGGTCATGCGGGCGACATCCTGTTTGATGGTCGTCAGGATTTGGTCTTTGATTTGCCCGGCAGACCAGAGGTTGACGCTGACGATTCCAGCGACCGCGACAAGAATCAGGATATTGACCGCGAGTAATTTGGTGACAATGCTCCAATCGGCAATTCGAAAGATTTTGGACATGATGGGTATCTCCTTCACAGCGGTAACCCCGCTCTACGTGGCGGTTTTCGTCCACAATTTTCCGCCACATAGGGCAAGATTACCGGGTGTATGGCGGCGTGCGTATTTCCGAAAAGCGGCGCTATTCTGTCTTGACTAATTCCGCGCCGCGCAGCATGTCAGGCTGCGGCGTAATCCCTAATGCTTTCAGCGCGGTTACGTTGATAATGCGGCGGCCAAATTGATTCTGCGTAATCGGAATCTCGGAGATTGGCGTGCCTTGCATAGCTTTTAACAGCATTTCCGATGCAGTGGCGCCCTGTTCATCTCCTGTTTTGACGACCGCGCATAACGCCCCTAACGTGACTCGGAACGGGGCGTTGGTGAGAATTGGCTTGCCGAATTTTTCAGACACTGCGGGAAGAATTACCTTATCCGACATGGCCTGGCCGTGTTGATCTTTTAAACCTTCAAATGTGATATAAAACAGCAGGTCACTCGTAGGCGCAAACGCCTCGGCTATCGTCAGCAGTTCTTCATACGTTTTCGCTGTTTTGGCTTCTGTCAAGGCGAGATGATACGTTTTTTTCTCTTTTTCAAGCTGCGCCAGCACCGCTTTGCCGGTGGCATCATCGGGGAGCGCGATCCCGAATGTTTTCGCTGCGGGAACAAGTTTTTGCGCCATTAATAATG
>CAZMEO010000284.1:0-5070 GCA_964565315.1 uncultured Candidatus Moduliflexus sp.
GAGCCAAGCGCCTCGGATAATTCTTGCAAAAAGACGAAGGTTTGCGCCGCAAGGTTGCTTTCGCCGACTTGAATCGCCGCCGCTTTGGTGATATACGCCAATAATTCATCAATCAGGATGAGCAGCGTTCCCTGTGTGGAAAGCAAGCGGCGCAGCGCGTTCCGGCCTGGCGGCATGTTGTCGCGAAACAATTGACGGCTGCCGGTGAGTTGTTCTTCAAGCACTCCCCACAGCGTCTCAGTGGCTTGCAGCGCCGTGCCGACCATCACGATTGGCCGGGCATTCCATTGTGTCGCCTTGTGATACGCCGCAATCAGGGCATGGGTTTTGCCATAGCCGGACGCCGCCTGAAGCGAAAAGATCGGCTCGCCGCCGTTTCCGCGCAAGCGTAATTCGAGCGCTGCGAATAATCGAGTCAATGCCTCTGTCATATACGTCTGCTGAAAAAACGTCTCGGCAGTCGCATATATTTCAGACGCCTGACCTTGAGAAACATCCCAGATATCAGCGGCGAACGCATCCATCGAAAACCGCGGGGACAGCAGAACGGGATGGAGAACGGCGATAGAATGAAACGGCTTCATAAACTTCCTCCATGCTGGAGACATGACGCGCAATCAGGATGAGTGATTTTTTTTCAGACAACATCAAGGCAAAGATATTGTGATTGATCATTTCATGTCAAGAGAATAAACCGGATTCTTTAGCGAGCAGTCAATTCTTCTATGAAATAAAGGCGGCGTCCCCTGAAAGGAGGGGAATTTTTCAGATTTTCTTGACACCAAGCGCCGTTTTGCAAATAGGGTATGTTTATCGTTTTGAGAGACGCCTCAATTTTTTTGATAAACAACACATGACGTTGCATCGGCGAACAGGTTTGTTCGCCGATGCACGCAACGAATGATAATATTGTTATGAAAAGGATGTCTGCATGGGTCATTCACGTCGTAATGGCAGTAATCACGATGATGCTCGTGGTGAGCAGTTGCAATAATGATGATGGCGATAGCAGCCCGACAACCCCATCCGTTCCGGATCCGTTTGTCTCGCTTCAAGAAGATTCGGAATATTCGAAAGAGTTTTGGGGCGAGCCTGTTGATCACGGATTTGAAGCCAATATTCCCGAAGCCGGAGATTACCGGTTTGTCTATACCACGAATCTCGGCACCTTCAACCTGATGTTCCGCGCTTCAAGCCCGGCGGTCGTTATTGTGGATATCCTCCCTGAACATCAGATACAGAAGCTGCTCCTTCAAAAAGGCACACTTGTGCAATCTGCGGCAGCGAGTCGCCTGCAAACCGTCGAAGTGATTCAACAAGCGACGTTTAAGCAAGATAAAGCGTTTGGGGATTTGCTCCTGATCAACGGCGGCAATGCGGCGATTCCCAAACCGCTCCCCACCGCAACGCCAACGCCGAAACCGACGCCGACGCCGACACCTCGGCCAACTCGCCCGGCGGGGCATGAAGTCAGAATTGTTGCCGTTGGTGATAGCATTACCTACGGCGTCGGTGGAACCAATGATGAAGGTTACCCGCCAAAACTTGAAGCCTTGTTGTGGAAAGCCGGAAAAAATGTGACCGTGAGCAATGCCGGGGTACCAGGAGAAAAATCGCCGGAAACCGATGACCGTTTTTCACGTGAAATTCGAGGAGCGGATATCGTCTTGCTGATGATTGGCACGAATGATGTGACGCATTCCGGCATCTGCTATGGCGCGCCGTGCCTGACCGATACGCATATCGCCTCCATGCTGGATAAAGCGCTGAATGCGGGCGTGACGCCGATTGTGAGCACGATTATTCCATTTTCGGGATACGAGGAAGACGACGCTGTGCGCGAATTGAACCAGCAAATCAAATCCGTCGCGTCTCAACGCGGCGTCAGCGTGGTTGATAATTATCGGAAATTCTCTGAGGTCGGTTTTTCAGTATATTATAACAGGCTTCATCCTGATGATGAAGGGTATGAAATCATGGCAGAGGAATGGTATAAGACAGTGATCAGAAAATTATAAACAGACAGTTTACGGGGAATGTCCCGATAGAAGGGAGAATTCATGGAAGCGTTAAAAGAGCGGATTCGCCGGGAAGGGAAAATCCTGGGAAATGGCATTCTGAAAGTCGATAGTTTTCTCAATCATCAGGTTGACCCGGCTTTTATGCTTGCGGTTGGCGGCGCATTGGCGGCGAAATTCGGCGGATTTGGCATTACCAAAGTGTTGACGGCTGAAATTTCCGGGATTGCCCCGGCCTTAACAACGGCGCTTGCGCTTGGCGTGCGCGTGGTCTATGCCCGCAAAACGCGCCCGATTACCATGCCGGATGAAATTTATATTCAACGCGCTCCGTCGCATACAAAAGGCAAAATCGTGGAATTGATGATTTCGCCGGAATTTCTGCATGCCGGCGATCATGTGCTGATTGTGGACGATTTTTTAGCGTCCGGCGCGACGATTAACGCTCTGATTCGCCTGGCGGAAGGCGCAGGCGCAAAGGTCGGCGGCGTTGGCGCAGTGATTGAAAAGAAATTCGAAGGCGGGCGCGAAGCGTTGGAAGTCTTTGGCTATCCGGTGCATTCGTTAGTCACAATTGAGCAGATGTCAAGCGACGGCATCATCTTTGCCGATTAAATTCGAAAAGAACCACGAAACACGCGAACGGCACGAAGGTTCTATCTATTTTCGTGTCTTTCGCGTGTTTCGTGGTTTATCAATATGTCAACAGCACCGCGAGAAACCATTATCGTGCTTGATTTCGGCTCGCAATACAGCCAACTGATCGCCCGGCGCGTTCGGGAATTGGAAGTCTATTGCGAGATGTTCCCGTATCATACGCCATTCGAACGCTTAGAGCGCCTGAATCCGGTCGGCTATATTCTCTCCGGCGGCCCAGCCAGCGTCTATGCTGACGGCGCGCCGCATGTCTCGGAACAGATTTTACATTCCGGGAAGCCGATACTCGGCATCTGTTACGGAATGCAGTTGTTCGCGTATCACCTCGGCGGCAAGGTCGAACCGGGCGCAAAACGCGAATATGGTCATACGTTATTGACGATTACGAAGCCAGAAAGTCCGCTGTTTTCGGCGCTTTCGGCAGCAGAATTATCGGTCTGGATGAGTCATGGCGATAAAGTGACCGAATTGCCGGAGGGATTCGAACCGCTGGCCGCTTCGCCGAACGCGCCGTATGCTGCGATTGGTAATGCTGTGCGGAAATTCTACGGCCTGCAATTTCACCCGGAAGTGACGCACACCCCGTTAGGAAAAGAGATTTTGAAAGCGTTTGCGTATCAGGTCTGCGGCTGTTCCGGCGGCTGGACGGCGCAGAATTTTATTGAAGAAAGCATCGAGCGCATTCGCGAGCAAGTCGGCGGCGGCCAGGTCGTCTGCGCCTTATCCGGCGGCGTCGATTCGTCCGTCGCAGCGGCGCTGCTGCACCGCGCTATCGGCGATCAGCTTACCTGTATTTTCGTCAACAACGGCTTGCTGCGGAAAAACGAACCGGAGCAGGTCGAACAGACGTTTCGCGCCGAAATGCACGCTAAACTGATCGCGGTTGACGCGGAGCAACCCTTTTTGGAGGCGCTGGCTGGCGTGACCGATCCTGAGCAGAAGCGTAAGATCATCGGCGAAAAATTCGTGCGGATTTTCGAAGCGGAGGCCGAAAAATTAGGCAAAGTGGACTTTTTGGCGCAGGGGACGCTTTATCCCGATGTGATCGAAAGCGCGAACCGCGATTCGAATGATCCGGCGGCGAAAATCAAGACGCATCATAATGTTGGCGGTCTGCCGGAAGATATGGCGTTGCAATTGATCGAACCGCTGCGCTACCTGTTCAAAGACGAAGTGCGCAAGGTTGGTGAAGCGTTAGGATTGCCGCCGCACATCGTCTGGCGGCATCCGTTCCCCGGCCCCGGCCTTGCGGTGCGGACGCTCGGCGCAATCAGCAAGCCGCGCCTTGATACGCTGCGCGACGCCGACGCGATTTTCATCGAAGAACTCTGGAACTCCGGCTGGTATCACAAAACCTCGCAGGCGTTCGCCGTGCTGCTGCCGGTGCAGAGCGTCGGCGTCATGGGCGATGGCCGCACCTATTCCGATGTGATTGCGCTGCGAGCCGTGACGACTGACGATTTCATGACCGCGAACTGGGCGCATCTGCCGGTGGAATTACTGAGCCGCGTCAGCAGCCGCATCGTCAACGAAGTGGCGGGCGTCAACCGCGTGGTCTATGACATCACCAGCAAACCGCCAGCCACGATTGAGTGGGAATAAATACATGTTTGCCGCGAATGGCACGAATACGCGCAAATGCGCTGTAAGATCGCATTTTTATTATTCGTGCATATTCGTGCCATTTGAGGCTGAAAAACCTTGACAATTCCCCTTTTCCCCAAAAAGAGCCTTACAACGTTTTTATTGTAAAGGAGGGATTACACGCATCCCAGCGATTTCCTGAAGTTCTCCAAATAGCCTCAGGCAATCGAACGATGTTTGAACAAAATTGTACAACTTGACAGTGTTGGATGGCTTGACATGTAGCATTGTCACACTTCAAAACATATTTCATGAGTCAAACTACAATGCGGAGTCGAAGAGTGGGGTTATATGTTGACGTGGCAAACCTTGCCATGAATGGCGGCTACGGCATGCGCTACGACGTGTTGCGCGAATTTGCGTGCCGTGACAGCGCCGAGCCGATGCGTTTGAATGCGTATGTCAGTTTCGACGCCGAACGCGCCGAGTTCGATTATTCTTACAAAGAAGGGCAATACGGATTTTATTCCTTATTACGAGATTTCGGGTACAAAGTTATTCAAAAAAATGTCAGATGGTATGTTGATGAAAGCGGCAATCGTTTTGGAAAAGCCAATGCGGATTTGGATATGGCGGTGGATGTGCTGTTGCAGTCGAATAACATGGATCGCGTGGTCTTAGTGACCGGCGACGGCGATTTCGTCCGCGTCGTGCAAGCCTTGCAGAACAACGGCTGCCGCGTGGAAGTCGTGGCGTTCGAAAACGTGTCGTCAGAACTGCGGCGCGAAGCCGACCTGTTTATTTCCGGGTA
>CAZMEO010000285.1:0-2753 GCA_964565315.1 uncultured Candidatus Moduliflexus sp.
GCGTCTTCCTCTAAAGGCCAATTGCTGAAAGTGGCGGATTTAGCGCTTGACCCGGTGTCGCATACGGTGACTCGCGCCGGAAAAGAGATCGTCCTGACAGGAAAGGAATATGCGCTGCTTGAATATTTGATGCGCAATACCGGGCGCGTGTTGACGGAGACGAATATTATTGACCATGTGTGGGATATGCAGTCAGAGCCGTTTACCAATGTGGTCAATGTCTATATCCATTATTTGCGCAACAAGGTTGATAAAGGCTTTGCCAAAAAGCTGATTCACACGATTCGAACGCTTGGCTATGTGCTGAAAGAGAACGATGATTAAATCAATCCGCCTGCAATTTACGCTCTGGTATATTGGTTCGCTCAGCCTGTTGGCGCTGATCTTCGGCGGAATTGCGTTTGTGAGTTTTCAATCCGTCTTAGTGAACAATCTGGATTTGATGCTCTATAATGGCGGGAAAATTTTGGCTGACGGTCTATCAGAATATACCTTACAGAATGCCCATGATCCGCAAAGCTTATATGATATGGAGGAGAATACGTTTTTTGCCGATGAAATAGACGAAGAAATTCATGAAATTTTTTATATCAACGAGGCTTATATTCAGTTGCTCGCCGCTGCTGACGCCTACGCGCCGGACTTCCCCCTCATCAGCAAGACAACGACGCTGAAAGGGCAACGGCTCCCGCTTTCTCCGCAGACATATCAGGCGATTCAAGACGCCGACTATCACGCCGAAACCGTGACGAACCTCTTTGCGTTTCCGCTGAGGATGTTGAGTCTGCAAGCCCATGATAGGGATGGACGCCCGTATATCCTGCAATTAAGCGTGTCATTGCTGGAAACGCAGACAACCTTGCGGCGTCTGCTATCAATTTTAAGCGCCCTGTTTCCCTCATTGCTTGTCATCCTCTCTCTGTTAGGCTATGTGTTCATGAAGCGCGTATTTTCCCCTGTGAAACGCATGGTGGCGCTGACGAAACAGATTACGGCAGAAGATTTGTCCCATCGGCTCGATTCCACTGAAAGCCGCGATGAAATCGGCGAATTAGCCGCCACGCTCAATGACATGATTGCCCGCTTAGAACAATCCTTTAAACAGATTACGCAATTTTCCGGGGATGTCGCGCATGAGTTAAAAACACCGTTAGCCGAATTGAAATGTAATGCTGAAGTCGCGTTGCGCCATGAACGACTGGCAGAAGAGTATCGCGACGCCTTGCGGCATGTCATTGCGGATGTCGAGCAGTTGCAAAAAATTGTCGAAGATTTACTGTTGCTCGCGAAACTTGATGCACAGGCGCTCGCCTTGCCATTCGCGCCTCTCGAACTGAATGAGGTGTTTTTCGAAGCCTTCGAAGCCTTGCATCCGCGCCTGACTCAGAAACATTTGGCCGTGCATTTCGAAGAAATTGACGCTGTCAGCATTCACGGCGAACGACGATTATTGCTCCGCGCGTTCACAAATCTGATACTGAACGCCATTCAATATACGCCTGACGGAGGCGAAATCCGCTTTGCGTTGCGCCGCGACGCAGAAAAGGCGATGTTCACGATTTCCGATACCGGCATCGGCATTCCCGCCGAGGCGCTTCCCACGATTTTCGATAGATTTTACCGCGTAGAACAATCCCGTTCCCATGCAACTGGCGGCTCCGGGCTTGGCCTCTCTATCGTGCAAAAAATCGTGGAGATTCATCACGGCGAGATTACAGTTTCCAGCATCATCAACCGGGGTACAACCTTCCGCATCAGCTTGCCCGTTCTCTCCTGACAACGTATCGCGATATTTTCCCTCTTATTCCGGCATGTCCAGAAAGATTAGAATATTTTAATCTCCTTCTAAGGAGGATTTAAGAAATATTCTGTATCGTATGTGTGTTGCATAAACATTTCATACACACGTTCAATGCTCAGAAAAGGGAAAATCTATGAAAACCTATGACACATACACCTATCGAACATTTTCAACTCTTCTCGTTTTTTTGTTCTTCTCAAACATCATGTTCGGCTGCCGGGATGATCATATTTTCCGCGATGGAATAACCTCCCCCAGCCCGGTTGGCGATTCGTTTGTCGTCGTGGGTGACAGTCGTTCCGGCGATAGCATTTATCGAGACATCGTCAGCGCTATCACCTCGTCACTTTCCTACGCTAATGCGATGTTTCATGTCGGCGATATGATTGAAACGCCTGGCAATCAGGCGCAATGGAATAACTTCATGAATATGACCGCTCCAATTGCTCGCGTCATGCCCTGGTATGCGGTTGTCGGAAATCATGATGTTGGGTCGGTCGCGTCACAAGCGCTTTATCAAAGCGTCATCGGAGATCCGTCACAAAAACTCTATTATAGTTTTGATCTCAAAGAGAGCCACTTCATCATCCTTGATACAGAGATTCCAGGTCAGGAAGGCGGCATTGTTGGCGAACAATTGGCCTGGCTCACGCAAGACTTGCAAATGTCCGCGTCAGCCCCCTATACCTTTGTTTTTACCCATCGCCCGGTATTTCCGCAAGGCCATTATCGAGGACACGATCTGGCGAATGCGCAGGAACTCCATCAGTTATTCATGCAATATGGCGTTGATGCCGTGTTTTCTGGGCATGAACATCAATATTACACCTCTCTGAAAGATGGGATGCCATACATCGTGACAGGCGGCGGCGGTTCTCCGCTTTATGATGATGGGATCGGTGAAAAATATCATCATTTTCTGCTCGTCGAATCACTTCCACCAAACACCTTT
>CAZMEO010000285.1:2853-5014 GCA_964565315.1 uncultured Candidatus Moduliflexus sp.
CGCTCCCTCTTTTTCTGCTCACGCCGCAAGCAAGAGAACTCTGGCTGCCGGACGAGCCGCGTTATGCCGAAATTGCGCAGGAAATGGCCGCAAGCGGGAACTGGCTGATTCCGCATTTGCATGGCGAAATTTATACGGAAAAGCCGCCGCTCTATTTCTGGCTGCTGGCAGGAAGCGCGAAGTTATTCGGCTCATGGCAGCCATTCGCCATGATTTTCCCCTCCGCGCTGTCTGCGCTTGGCGTCATCATTGTCGTCTATGGATTTGTCGCGCTGTTCTTCAATCGGCGTGTCGGCGCGTTGAGTTCGCTGATTCTGATGACCTCTGTGCTATTTACCGGCGTGGGGCAATTTGTCCGAATGGATATGTTTTTATTGTTCTGCCAGAGTCTTTCTTTGTTCAGCGTTGCTCGGCTGTATTTTCAGACGACGCCGCATGATGATGTCTATGCCGTCGTCTTCTTTTTTGCCGCAGCGCTCGCCACCTTGACCAAAGGCCCGGTCGGTCTCGGCCTGCCCGGCCTGATTATTCTAATTTTTCTCGTTTGGCGAAGGGAATTCGACGTTCTCAAAAAAATGCACCTGTTCTGGGGCAGCCTGTTCTATTCGTTCATCGTTTTGGCCTGGTTTGTTCCAGCTATCGTGCAAGAAGGCTGGGATTACGCCTATCTCATCACGATCAAACAAAATCTTGGGCGTGTGCATAATTCCTTCAGCCATGCGCGCCCCTGGTATTTTTATCTGCATACGCTCCCCTGGATTACGCTCCCCTGGTTTCCATTTTTTATCAGCGCCATCATTTCTCTTCGGAAAACGCCTGTCGCCCCAAAGGATCGTGATGTCCTGCGATTTTTATGGGTCTGGTTTAGCGCGACCTTTCTCTTTTTTTCAGCCGTCAGCGGGAAATTAGAACTCTATCTTCTGCCATTATTCCCGCCAATGGCGATTCTAACCGCTTATTTCTGGGATGCGTTCATCACGCGGCGCGAATCCGCCAACAAAATGCGTCTGACGATTCCAGCCTATGTTCTTGCCGGGAGTTTGCTGATCGCCTCTATCGCTCTGATTCTTGGCGGCGAGAGTTTTACGCATTGGGGCGGAATCTTCTGCGTAGATGTCGTCGGCAGCCTGCTTATCTATGCCGCGATCAAACAATCTCCGCGCCTGCTGTTCGGCGTCATATCCAGCATCACGCCGCTCATCCTGAGCTATGGCGCATTCAATATCGTACCAGCACTCGATCAGCAGTTATCGTTGAAGGCGGTGCGTCAAGACATGCAATCTGTCGGCAATCATGAAAACACGCTTGCACTGTGGGAATCATACTATCCGATTCAATATTATGTCGAGCCGTATGTACCCGTTTTAAAAACTTCTCAAGAAAAGCAGGCGTTTTTTTCCTTGCCAACTCCGGTCTATTGCCTCGTCAGAGAAAGAGAGTTAGAACGCATCCGAAAAGAGGTCAGAAAAACGCTTTATATTGTTGGAACGTATCGCATCCAGCATAAAAATTTTCTTTTGCTTTCCCAATTTTCAAAAGATACATTGGTTTCGAAAACGAGGTGGTAACTATGCGACTATGGACAATCATCGGGCTTGTGGCGCAAGGGTTGTTTTTTGGCAGGTTTTTTATTCAATGGCTTGCCTCGGAGCGCAAAGGCGAGAGCACCGTACCAGTGGCATTCTGGTTTTTCAGCATGTTCGGCGGCGCGTTGCTGCTGATTTACGCCATTCATCAACGCGACATCGTATTTATTTCAGGTCAGGCAGGCGGGCTTGTCATTTATCTGCGCAACCTGATGTTGATCTACAAAAAAACGCCTCAGAAATAATGCCGCGGCAATCCGTCATGGCAAACAATGAGGGCGCAGGAGTCAGACACGTCGAAAGTGTCTGACTCCTTGAAAATTTTTTATTTTTCTTCTTGACAGAACCACACGTCGTTTCCTATGTTAGATGTAACGTCAGTCATGACGACGGAATACAGAGTGTGACAACATTTCATTACACCATCTTTTGACGGACAGGAAAATAGTTATGAACTCAGCATCGCAACAATATGACAAAATTCGCGTCAGCGCCGCAAAAGGCGGGTATGCGCGATGCTATTTCCTGAGCCTGCCTCTTTCTCTTCTTCTCCCCCGAAGCGGGGGATTCTGCCT
>CAZMEO010000286.1:0-5008 GCA_964565315.1 uncultured Candidatus Moduliflexus sp.
ACGCCAAAGACGATTGTGGTGGCCGCCGCCGCCGAAGAAGACGTGCTTACTGCGACTGTGCAAGCGAGGCAGGAAGGGCTGGCGCAGATTGTGTATGTTGGCGATGCGGATGCGATTCGCCGCCTTGCCGGTGAACACGGCCTGAATATTGCGGGAATCGAGACCGTGAACGAGCCGGACATCTGGGAAGCCGGAAAACGCGCTATCGAACTGATTAAAGCTGGGCGCGGAGACGTGCTGATGAAGGGGCAAATCGGTTCAGGCCAGTTGCTGGGAATGCTGCTGAAAGACGACACGCTGAAAGAGCGCGGCGGGCGTCGTTTTGTGTCGCATGTCGCATTATTTGAATGGGAAGGGCGGATTAAAATGTTCAGCGACGCGGCGCTGAGCATTGCGCCTGATGTTGAACAAAAGCGAAATATTACGTTGAATGCGATTGCGGTGGCCAAAAAACTCGGCATCACTCAACCCCGCGTCGCATTTTTGTCTGCGGTGGAGATCGTCAATCCGAAAATGCCGTCATCGTTAGAAGCGGCGGAGTTAGCCGAAATGGAATGGGAAGCGGGCGTGATTGTCGGTGGGCCGTTGGCGTTCGATGGCGCGATGTTCGAAAAAGCGTATGACATCAAAGGCGTGCCGTCTCCGGTGGAAGGCAAGGCGGATATTCTGATCTGTCCGAATATCGAAACCGGCAACACGCTGTATAAAATGCTGGCCTGGATGCTGAAGCCGAATATGGCGGGGATTATCACCGGCGCGGCAGTGCCGTTTATCCTCACCTCTCGCGCCGACAGCGCGCGCGTCAAATTTCTCTCGATTGCGGCGACGCTCTTCCTTTCGTCTGAATAGTGTATTTAACCACGAAACACACCAAAAACACGAAAAACAATCCATGCCTTACTCTTTGTGCTTTTGGTGTGTTTCGTGGTTTCAGGCATAAAAAAAGACCGGATTTCGAGGAAATCCGGTCTTATGTGCAATGCGACGCAAGCTTGCGTTCGCCCATTCTCGTTCGACGCCTGACTTATCCACACGCTGTGAATAATTTTGTTGATAAAATCAAACAAAAGGCGAAGACTTTAGAGAATGTTGTTTGCAAAACCTTCGACTGTCTCGGATTGTATGGAAACAATCCGAGACGCCCGCAGTCAGGTCTCAGGTTTTTATATTCTGTACCAACTGGGTACGTCTCAGGTTGGGTGAGAGCATATCACCTGAAACGTACTATACAAAGATTGTGTTGGTTTGTCAATCTTTTTGTGCAAAAATTTTATTCTCGCCTTCTTTGATTGATAGACAAAGACCTGACTATGCCATTGCAGAAGCCGTTTTAAGGTGCTCTTTAAGAAACAATATCTTATATAATTTCTCTTTATTCTGCGGCGTTAACGGTCGCTGCCCTCGTAAAATGTGGCCTAAATGCCCCACAGAGATTCGAGATTGCCGCGCTAATTCGGCCTGGGTAAATGCCGGTTCGACCTCCTGACGTTTCCGAAACTGCTCCACAATCTGTTCCAGGGTAATTTGATCGGGACGAAACGCGACTTTGCGGCTGTCAAGGTGTTTGCGGCGATGCACATCGAACGGAATGACGCCGTTCGGATATTTTTTCTGCTGCTCCGGTGCCATGCGCGGTGTTCTCGCCCGTGCTTCAAGCAATTCGGCCTGCGTGATCTCCTCCGCTCCGTTGCTGTCAATCACTTCAAGCGACTCGACCTCAAGCGTTTCTATCTCTTGTTGAGCATGACGATCCTGCACAGGAGAAAGTTCCAAATCATCATCCCAGGAAAGTCGGGTCGTACCGTAGGTGTCTTTAACGATGTCCGCCACCGTTTCCATATCTTTGCGCGTGCAGAGCGGCATCGCCACTAAGACGGCGGACGAAAAATCGGTCGAAAGAATCGCCTCGCCAGGACGCGCAATCTGTTTCACCAAATTTTTATCGTGCGAATCTTCCAGCAGCAAATCGGCCTGCGATGGCTTGGTTTTATGAATCAGCATCGAATTCATGCAGCCGCGAATGTCGGCGCGGCCTTTGAAATGGCGGGCAGTCCATTTGTGCGATCCGCCGATAAACGTGATATTCGCCTTGCGCGTCTCTTCGGTGCAGCGTTCCAAAAACGCGACGAGCACGTCGAAACAGTCCATTTTCGCCAAACTCGCCAACTCGTCAATCACTAACAGAATTCCCGGATCGCTCGGCGCGTTTCCGGCAAGCCGCTGATCCAGAATCTTTTCTAAATTCCGAATCACGTTCGGCGTATGGAACGGATTGATCACATGGACATGGCCGGTCTTTTCCAGCGGCTTGACGAGCGCGTACAATCCTTCTTCATGGTTTTTGTGCGGGTCAACGATATAGACATGCGCGCCATGCGCCAACACGCTCGACGCAATCAGATACGCGGTGGACATGGTTTTGCCGCTTCCCTGCCAGCCCGCAATCGCTAATGATTTCAGGTCTTTCAACATTCGAAGCTGCGGCTGACCGTCATGAAAACCGAGAATCATCGGCTTCCCCGGCGCAGCCATGCCGTTTTGGAGCAATTCCGCAAACGTCGGCACGACTGTTGAAGCCGGAAGCGCCGCCTGCGCCGGAATACCCTGCTCATCGCCGCTAAATCCGAAGCCGCGCCGCCCGCCGAGCGCCCGCGTGTACATCGTCACGTCTTCAATCATCTGGCGCGACATCTGATACGCCTGTTCGTGCGCGTTGCGCGATGACGCTTCAATTTCCGCCATTGAAAGATTGGCTGCGATTTTGTAAAACTCCCGCAAATCGTTGTAGCGTACCGGAATTTCTCCGTGCTGGCCGATGTGCGCCGTATGCACCGATGCCTGTTTGATTTTGGCGCGAGCGTACCCGATGGCAAAAAACAGCAGCGACAGTTTCGTCGCCCCTAACATGCCGATGATCGCATAATATTTCAGGGTGTCGTACCGTTTCAAATTGGCCTGCTTGAGGTGCAGTTTTTCCATCTCATACGAAAGTTGCGCCTCTTTCAAGCCGGGAGCAGCCGGTTTCACCGTCATACGCTGATAGGCGGCGGCGCTGATGATAATCACGAATAACAACAGAATCCCTGCGAATTGCTGCGCTCTCATAGCATGATCGCCTCCTTTGCGCGCGTTGCGAATCAGGCATGTTTCGCAATCCGGCATTCCATCAATGATTCATAACACAACGTCTGGCTGTCGCGAGCGTTGACGCGCGGCTGTTTTTTGCCGGAAAACAGGAGCATCCGCTCTTTCAGGGTTTTGGTGTATTGCACGGTTTTTTTCGTTGAACTGCTTTTGCTGGCTTGACGTGGTTTGGTCATACTGGCTGCCTCTCTGTGCGATGCGGCCTCGCGTCATGCCGAAACATGGGCGAATCTGGCCGAAATGGTGGATAAAATTTACCGATCTCTTCGAATCATGATGAACATAGAATAGATGTTGGCGAGATATTTGTCAAGTGAAAAGATGATATTTTACGTTTTATAGAAAAATAAAAAGTAAATAAAAAGCGAATATTTGAAAAGATCGTGAGTTACAAAAAAATGACGCCGCGAAAATTTATTTATTGACATCCAACTACGTGTCAGCGCTGAATAATACGTTTTCCGCGATGGCGGATTTGCAAGCATAGGAAGCATATCCACGCCGATTATTTCAGGAGCATCAACAATTATGCTACAAATGATTCCATTTATTTTCGTGCTCAGTACCCCTATTTATGTTCAAGCAGCCTATTTCGTGATCTCACTCTGGTTTGCGATTATCGGAAGAAATCGGAGAGGGGGGTTCTGGTGCTACTTATTCGCATCGGTGCTGCTTTCGCCAGTCGTCGGGTTTATGATGCTGTTGGTGTCGGAGAAGAGACCCTCTGATAGAGCATCGTAAGACGTGTCCCCGCATGTTCGAATGCGGACAGAGCAACGAAAATAATGAGCAGGCATGGAAGGGGAAGAGACATGAAAAAATTTTTGCGGCGAATCCGAGAAAACGCAAGGCAGTTGATGTTTCACTTAACGATCCCGCTGTTAATCTCGTTAATTGTCGTTGTGTATTTTGCTCAGCGCACATTTGTTTTTATTCATCCAGGAGAAGCCGGCGTATTTTGGAGTCGTTTTTTTGGAGGCACGGAAATTAAGCATGTCTATGGCGAAGGGTTTCACATTATTTTCCCCTGGGATGAAATACACATCTACAATGTGCGCATCCAGGAACTTTCGTTCGAGTTGGATGTCTTAACCAACACCGGCCTTCAGGTGACATTAGACATTTCGACGCGGTACGCCCCGGATTATGCGCTGTTAGGAGTGCTCCATCAAAAGGTTGGCCCGGATTACGCCACGAAAGTGATCATTCCTGAGATTGAATCGGTGCTGCGTGAAATTATCGGAACGATGGATGCGGAGCAAATCTATACCACTGGTCGAGAAGTGATTGTCGAGGCGATCAATCAGGCCATCGAGCAGATTTCGCAGCGCTATATCGTCGTGGACAAAGTCCTGATTACCCAGATTACCTTGCCAGAAAGCGTGGCGCAAGCCATCCGCTATAAAACCGAGCAGAAACATTTGATCGAAGCCAATGCGTATAAAGTGCAGCAAGAGGAACAAGAAGCGAAACGCAAGCGTGTTGAGGGAGAGGGCGTCCGTGACCAGTTTCGGCTTGTCGCAGAAGCCCTTCAAGATGAAAAAGTGTTGCGGTGGCGGGGAATCGAAGCCACGCTGGCGCTGGCAACGTCGAATAATGCGAAAGTGGTGGTCATCGGAAGTGGGCAGCAGCCATTTCAACTCTATGGAGATGTCTTGAGACCCGAAAATTGGAGCTTTCCGAATCAAACCGGAGTTATCGCCCCTTCCGCAATATCAGATGCGCCGGAAGCCCCCGCATTGACAGCGACGCCGGAGGCATCGCCGACGCCAGACGCGCCGGATGTGTCTCAGGAGTCACAAAAGAAAGGGGAGTGAGGAACGCTGAATAAAATGCTTGGGAAACACTCCCTGTCAGGGCTGAT
>CAZMEO010000287.1:0-3253 GCA_964565315.1 uncultured Candidatus Moduliflexus sp.
TCTGCAAGAAATCCGGCTTTTTGTATTTTTATGAGAGAAATACTTGCAAATTTTCCCCGCCCTCCTTATGGTAAGTACAGAAGCGTTTGTCGAATGTTGCCGCGGTTTCACGAGGATCAATCAACATCATTACAGGAGGGTAACGGTATGTCATTCTTCTACGAAGTCAGCGATTTGCGCGAAATTCCTGTTGTCAACGGCATTAACATGAAAACAATGGATTCAGAGGAAAGCTCATTTGCGT
Organism: uncultured Candidatus Moduliflexus sp.; assembly: GCA_964565315.1. Lineage (GTDB taxonomy): Bacteria > Moduliflexota > Moduliflexia > Moduliflexales > Moduliflexaceae > Moduliflexus. The sequence goes on from CAZMEO010000287.1 coordinate 245, forward strand.
TTGTGGATTTCCCGCCGATGTCGCATGTCCCGATGCATCATCATGACAGTGAGCAAGTCGGCATTGTTCTGCAAGGGGAGATTGAATATACCATCGGCGACGAAACCAAAGTCTGCCGCGAAGGGATGATGTTCGTCGTGCCGCCGAATACGCCACATTCTGCGATGGTGACAACGGAGCAGCATGTCAGAGTGCTTGACATTTTTACGCCGAAACGGGAACTGCATAAGCCGCTGAATTACGTGAAATAGGGGCAGGACGTTGTGCAACGTGGTTCGACAGGCTCACCACGAACGAGGCGCTCCCCAAGTGTAAAAGAAATGCCCCGTCAGAGTTTTAAACGCTGACGGGGCATTTCTTATTCAGTGACTTTAATCACATACGGGCTTTTAATTATCTGCGGCGAGGTGCGCGCCAATTCTTCTTTAAACGCTTCCGCCTGATCGCGTTTGACAAAATTCCCGATCCGCACACGATACCAGACGCCTTTGCTTCCCAAGTCTGCCACCATCACATACGCTTGAAATCCGGTTGCGCCGAATTTCTGCACCAATCGTTCCGCGTCTTCCCGGCTTGGGCTTGAGGCCACTTGCACGGAGTAAATCGTGCTGCCGGGAGGAAGCGCTGCGTCATTCGCGCCAACCGGCTGCGCTTGCTGCTGGCGTCCGACATGAATGGCGTCGTTCGGGTCTTTCGGCACGTTCGGCAGCGCGGGGGCGACTCCGGCGGAGACGGGCGGCGTTTGGGCAACGGGCTGCGGCTGAGCAGACGGCGGCACGGGTACTTCTTCTTTGACGGGCGCTTGCTGCGGCGGCTCAACGGCGGCGACATCTTCTACCGGTTCTTGCGGAGCTTGAATCGTCGGCTGAGGCGCTGGATTTTCTTTGCGCACCGGCGTGGCTTCGACTTGCGTGTAGGTTTCTTTATCCGGCAGCACTGTGTAATAGGAACGTCCGCCCGTGTTAGACTCGGCGTTTGCATCGGCATTCCTTTCGTCGGATGTTCCCTCTGCTTGCTGCGCGTCAGACATCTCGGTGTCATCAGGCGTATTCTCAACGTCATCCGTCATCTCGCCCGGAAGCGTCTGCGTGGTGGAAATCGGGCTGGCAACGCTTGATTCTTGCAGCGATTGACCGAACATGAATCCTAACACAAAAATCAAGATGCAGATCAGCGCTGCGCCGCCGCCAAGCACATACAATTCTTTATCGTCAAACAGAAATTCTCGTTTTCCCCGAACCTTATGAAAATTTTTCATACCGTCCCCCTGATAACTGGGTGTCAGACACGTTCGAAGTGTCTGACACCTCTGAATAACGCGATAGCTCGAGCCGCCGCTTACATCTGCTCAGGTGCGGAAACCCCAAGCAGATCGAGCGCGTTTCGCAATACCACCCGAATCGCTGAAAGTAACAGCATTCGGGCATGAGTCAAGGCGAGATCGTCATTCACGACACGATGCTGCGCCGATTTATTGCCTAAATTATAGTAGGCGTGAAACAGTCCCGCCAACTCCTGCACATAATACGTGACGCGATGCGGTTCAAGGTCGCGGGCGCTGATTTCAATCACTTTCGGGAAATGCGCTAATTCGGAAATCAACTCCATTTCTTCCGGGAGCGCCAGCCGCGAGCAATCAATCGCCGCTGGCTCTGGCATTATAATCCCCTGTTTGTCGGCTTCGCGGAAGACGCTGCAAATCCGGGCGTGGGCGTATTGCACGTAATAGACGGGATTTTCCTTCGATTGCTGTTTGGCGACTTCAAGATCAAAATCAAGCTGACTGTCGCTGCGCCGCATGTTAAAGAAAAATCGCGTTGCATCCACGCCGACTTCGTCAAGCACTTCGGCCAGCGTCACGAATTCTCCGGCGCGAGTGGACATCGACACTCGCTCGCCATTCCGCAGCAGGCTGACCATCTGCACGAGCATCACTTCCAGCGCGTCGGGATGGCCGAGCGCCTTGATCACGCCTTTCAGACGCGGCACGTAGCCATGATGATCCGCGCCCCAAACATTGATGATTTTTTCGAAACCGCGTTGAAATTTGTTATCATGGTAAGCGATGTCCGACGCGAAATAGGTCGGACGCCCATCAGCGCGAACCACCACGCGGTCTTTTTCGTCGTCATGCCCCGCGCCCGTTGATTTGAACCAGAGCGCGCCATCCTGCTCGTAAATCCAGCCTTCGGATTTCAAGCGTTCCACCACGCGAGGCACTTCGCCGGAATCATAGAGCGATTGCTCGCTGAACCAGCAATCATATTTGACGCGAAACCGGGCTAAATCGGCTTTCATCCAATCCAGCACATATTCGCAGGAAAACTTTTTGAAAAACGGCAGCGTGTCTTCTATCGGCAAATTGACGTATTTATCGCCGTCCTGCGCGATGATTTTGCGGGCGATGTCGAACACGTAGTCGCCCTGATAGCCATCTTCCAGCATTGGCTCGTCTTTGCCGTGTAACTGCATGTAGCGGCACCAGGTCGAGCGTCCGATCCGTTCCAATTGCGCTCCAGCATCATTGACATAATACTCGCGCTGAACGTTGTATCCGGCGTAGGATAAAATGCTCGCCATCACGTCGCCGACAATCGCGCCTCTGCCGTGTCCGACATGCAGCGGGCCAGTCGGGTTGCTGCTGACGAATTCAACTTGCACTTTTTGCTGCTGGCCGACGGTCAGTTTGCCATAATTTGCCTGCTGCGCAACAATCGTGTGCAGCAGTTCATGCCAGTATTGCTGGTTGATAAAAAAATTCAAAAACCCCGGCCCGGCAATTTCGACCTTCTGGACGGGAGAATGCTCAAGTTGAATATGTTTTGAAATCGCTTGAGCGATATCGCGTGGCGCGCGTTTTGCCTGCGATGCCAATTGCATCGCGATAGTGGAGGCGAAATCGCCATGTTCTTTTTCGGTCGAGCGCCGGAACGCAATATCCGGCAGCGTGTCGAATTGGAGTTCCCCGGCGGCTTTCGCCCGCGTTAATGCGTCAGTCAGCACATCTTT
>CAZMEO010000287.1:3353-4974 GCA_964565315.1 uncultured Candidatus Moduliflexus sp.
GCATATCCCGCAAGGTTCAAGAAACCGAGTGCCATCGCGGTCATTCCAAAGAACCAATTCATGCCTCTGCCGCAAATTCCGACGCCCGGCGTCTCCGGGTATGGATCCGTGGTGCCGGGCGATTCATAATTCCCGCCGCTGTCAGGAGTCCGGCTTAACGCCGTCGCCACATCAATCTTGCCATAGCCGAAATAGGTGTCGCGTCCAGATGTGCCGAGGTCTTGCGCCGAATCAATCATAATTTGCCGGAGTTGGGCGTTCGTCAGATTGCGATTGCGCGAAAGCAGCAGCCCGGCTAATCCAGCAACGTGCGGACTCGCCATTGACGTGCCATTCCAGGCATCATAGCGATTATTCGGCAACGTGCTGTAAATGGCTTCTCCGGGCGCGGCTAAGGCAAGGTGATTGCCATAGTTAGAAAATGAGGCTTTATCGCCAGACTGAGTCGTTGCGCCGACCGCCAGCACTTCTGGCAGCGCCGCCGGATAGAGCGGCACGCCGCTGCCGTCGTTGCCGCTTGCCGCAACCACTAACGCGCCCTGCTGCGCCGCCTGCTGCACGGCGAGGCGAATCGTGCTGGAATTATCCAGCCCGCCTAAGCTCAGATTGATAATATTCGCGCCCAAATTGACCGCGTTCGCGATGCCGTTGGCGATCCAGGAATTCGCGCCAGAGCCGTCCGCGCTGATGACTTTGACTGCTAATATCGAGCAGCCCTGACACACTCCGGCCACGCCGACGCCATTATTCGTCAGCGCCCCGGCAATGCCCGCTACATGCGTTCCATGCCCGTTGTCGTCAATCGGGTCGTAATCTCCATTGACGAAATCATACCCTTTAATTACTTTTCCGGCTAAATCTTGATGAGTATAATCTACGCCGGTATCTACAATCGCGATAATGACCGAATTATTGCCGCGTTCAATATCCCAGCCGCCAAACGCATTAATGCCCTGTCTGCCGCTATACAAGCCATATTGAGAATTGACGAACGGATCATTCGGGACGCCGAACACATAATACAAATAGTTCAATTCCGCATACTCCACTTCGCTCAGACTGGCATAGGCTTGCGCGGCAGCGGTCTCATTGCCGGGTTGCGCGAGATTCAGCAGCAGCACATTATTCAACGGGCTATCTTGTTGCAACATGCGTCCGCCCGCCTGCGCGTCGAAGACCGGCTGAACGCCCGTGACGCCGAATTGTTGATTCAGCGCGTCGAGGTTGCGGCTTTCCAGGCTGCGCGAATTCGAAAGCAGGCTGCGCGTGACACTGGGCAATTCATTGCGAATTTTGACGATCAACTCTCCTGAACGGTATCCGGCAATCGGACGCTGCTGCGCCGAAAGAATCCGCTGCGCGAAACAGGTCTCTGCTTCGATTGCGGCAAGAATGCTGATACATAAAAAAAGAGACAAACGCCTCTGCATGTTTTTCATAGTGATAACTCCTTTATGCAATAAAATGATGGTAAAATTGACCGTAATTCATCGTAATTCCAGTAGTACACCGTAAAATTCGATGAAAGTCAAGAATTAATTTCGCTCATTTTATTGTGCGTGACGCGAGCGGGGTTTTTCGCGCGGATATTTCTTGACAAAGCTGATTTTTTTCAGCATCG
>CAZMEO010000288.1:0-1723 GCA_964565315.1 uncultured Candidatus Moduliflexus sp.
TCGAGAATGCATTTCAAGAATTTATCATGCAATCTAAAAAAATACTTGACATGGTATAGATACTAAACAGTATAGCATCTATACCAAATCATACAGATGCTACACATTATTCAAAAGTACCATCACAGGACTCATGCAAAACCACTTTAAGCGTCGGGTTGCTCGGTTCTTTATTTATATAGTCATTCAGTAATCCGTGTTTGAGATGATAAATTGTCACGACGGAATCGTCTGAAAGCAGCGATTTCCAGAGATATGGAGGAGATGATGCTTGGCTAACAGAGGAAAGTTCCACACTTAGATCGTCCGCAGGACACCGAGTTGTATTCAAGGAAGGACATGTAGATTGAAATAGCCTGACCGTAAACGGCTGAGCTATTCGCCCATACTTGCCATTATCAGGGAGTGTAACATACGTTGTTATCAGAAAAAGAGGTTGCATCGTCGGAAAACGCGTCAAAACCTGAAGCCAAATGAACCAGGATGGATGCCGCGTGGGGGAATCCATCAGACTCTCTCACGCCGGGATGTTTCTTCAAACAAAGGAGATCGTTTCTATGGTAGAAATATGGAGTACGGGAGCTACCGCCCAGGCTCTGGTCAATATTCCAGAGGCGGAAAAAATCATCATCACGAATATCACCGATAGTTTTGCGAGTCTGACCGTCAAGGATGAGAAAATTGCCAAGAGACATGACAGGCCGAACCCGCTTGACTGTGTTCTGCATGGGGAACATGGGCTGGCGTTTCATGTCGAAACGGTCGTAAATGGCCAATCGCATGCTTTTCTGTTTGATTTCGGGGTGAATGTTCAAGGGGTCATGCGCAACATGGAGTTGCTCGAGATCGATTTCTCGAAACTGGACGCCTTAGCAATAAGCCATCACCACTCTGACCATGGTGCCGTCGCGTTGAAGGAGATTCTTCAAGCGAAACGCGGGGAAATTCCAAAGGGAATTCCTCTTTATGTAGGCGAACAATTTTTTGCAGGCGCCTATGAAAAAAAATCCAATGGGAGTATGATCGATCTTCTAATGTTGAACAAAGATGCCCTGGAAAGCGTAGGTGTGATCAAAATAGTGGAAATCTCCACCCCCACGCCAATTGTCACGGGAGCATATTCTGATGGGGGCCACGTTCCGCAGGTCACGGAGTACGAAAAGATCCCGCCCCATCTGATGACGAAACAAGACGGCCAGTTTGTACATGATGAGTTTATCGGAGAACAAACAATCATCATGAATGTCAAGGGCAAAGGCTTGGTAGTACTTTCGGGGTGCGCGCATCGCGGTATTGTCAACATCGTGAAACATGCCCAACAGATCACCGGGCTTCAGAAAGTTTACGCCATCATTGGGGGCTTCCATTTAGCGACAGCCTCACCCGAAAAGATTCAGAAAACCATCGCGGACATCAAAGCCATTGACCCGGATTATATCATCCCACTCCATTGTACGGGGTTTGGTGTGACTGCGGCCTTTGCAAGAGAAATGCCCGAGCAGTTTATTTTAAACACGGTCGGAACCAAATACAGGCTTGAGTGAACCCATAAATAAAATGCAAGACTGTTTACGTCTGCTACAAACAAGTCCCCCCTTCTATGCAGGTTGTTCAAGAGGTGATTGACTGACCTACGCTATATGGGGGGAGGAGTTTCACCGTAAAGCCAGGCAAGAAACAAAGATTGAAGCTCGTCAATACTGAATCGCTCGCGAGAGCCATC
>CAZMEO010000288.1:1823-4939 GCA_964565315.1 uncultured Candidatus Moduliflexus sp.
ATCGTCTTCATGCACTTGCAAAAACGCGCAGGTGACGATTTATCATCTCAAACACGGATTATTGAATAGATATATGAATAACTAATGCTACGCAGCGCCGCAGCGCGACAATTCAACCACATCGCACGGCAGGCCGCCGAGCGCCAGCCGGTCGGTCGCGGTCAAAAACACCTGCATGCCTTGCCGCAAATATTCGAAAAGCTTCACATTGCGCTGCATGTCCAATTCCGAAGTCACATCATCCAGCAAGAGAATCGGATATTCGCCATATTGTTCGTAATAGACCTGAATTTCCGCGAGTTTCATCGCTAACACAGCGGTGCGCTGCTGGCCTTGCGAACCGTAAGCGCGAAGCGGACGGCCATTCGACAACACGTCAAGATCATCGCGATGCGGGCCGATCAGCGTGATGCCAAGCCGCCGCTCGCGGTCGCGATGCCGCGCAATCGCCTGTTCGTAATGGCGTGAAATGTGTTGCAGGAGTGCCGGCTCTTGTTCGAAGTCATCATGGCACAATGATTCGATTTTTTCGGCAGGAGCGCCGATGCTGCTCTCATAGTGCAGCGTCGCAGTTTCTTCCGTGCCGAGCCAGCGGGCATACACCTCTTGAATCTGCCGCTGAAGGCGCGACAAAAAACCGAGCCGCGCTGCGATAATCTTGCTGCCGAGCGCCTGCAATTGCGCGTCCCAGACATCACACGCCGCGTCAAATTTTGCGTCCGCCTTTTTCTGCGATTCTTTCAGCAGCGCGTTTTTCTGCTGCAAAACGCGGTTATAATCCGTCAACAACGCCCAGTAAGCCGGAAAGCATTGAAATGTGCCGCGATCTAAAAAATAGCGGCGGAATGCCGGAGCGCCTTTCACCAAACTCAAATCGTCCGGCACAAAGGTCGCAGAGGGGAGAATCCGCAGATAGTCTTTTGATGATCGGCATATTTTGGAGTTAATCGCCGGAATGCGCGTATTCGCTTTCAGGCCGACTGCCAGCGTTTTCGGATTCCCGGCATTTTCATCGCGTCCTCCGGGCTGCACGACGCCGCGAATATAGGCTTCGCGTTCGTCCCACTGAATCGCTTCGCGCAACGCATGAGTTCGAAACGACCGGAGATTCGACAGCAGATGAATCGCTTCAAGAAGATTGGTTTTTCCGGCGGCATTCGGCCCGACAAAGAGCGTGATGCCTGGCGAAAACTCACACTGCTTTGTTTGAAAATTGCGGAGGTTTGTAATGTCGAGCGATGTCAGAAACACAATCGGAATTCCTTAATAATCAGGAGCGGCCTTGCAAACAAGAACGCTGTCAGACACGTCGTCTGACAGCGTTCTCTTTTTCCCCAGAGCAACGGCTTCTTACACCCGCATCGGCATGACGACGCAGGCGAAACCGGCGTCATCTTCGCCGTTCGACGAAAAGAGGCCGGGGCTGAGCGAATCGTTAATGCCGACCCGCACTTCGTTGCCGCTGATAACGCTGAGAAAATCCATGATATAACGGGCATTAAAACCGATCGTCATCTCTTCGCCGCTGTATTCAACCGGCATCACTTCCCGTGCTTCGCCGAGATTCGGATCATTCGAGGTGAGGGCGAGCTGCCCTTCGCTGACGTGGAATTTGACAAGGCGCGTATCGCTGCACAACAGCGCCACGCGGCGCAGGACGCGCGAAAATTCTTCGCGATTTGCCACGATAGAAAAGCGCGAATCGGACGGGATCACTTGCCGATAATCCGGGAATTGCGCTTCAATCAAGCGAGAAACGAGCATCGTGCCTTCTTTGCGGAACGCGATCTGGTTATCGCCGAGGTTAATCGACATCGAACCGTCGGTTTCGCACAATTTTTTCACCTCGCTCATCGCTTTCAATGGAATGATGACATCTTTCGCGTTTTCGCCTGCCAATTCGAGTTGATAGGGACGTTTGATCAATGCGAGCCGATGGCCGTCGGTCGCAACCATCGAAAGCTCCTGATTGCCAATGGAAAACAACACGCCGGTCAGCGCGTAGCGCGATTCGTCATGCGACACGGCAAAGGACGTTTTGCCGATCATTTCGCGCAACGTCGCCTGCGGCAGCATCACGATGTCTTGCGTGGGCAGCGTCGGCAATTCCGGAAAATCGGCTTTGGGCAGCCCGGCCAGCCGAAAATTCGCTTTGAGGCATTCAATGGTAATCCAATTCTTTTCGTCAACCGTCAGCGTCACGGTCGCTTCCGGCAGTTCCCGCAGGATTTCAAAGATTTTTTGCGCCGGCACGGTAATGTTTCCGCCGGTGGTTTCGCTGACTGGAAGAACCGTTGACATGCCGACTTCCAGATTCGTGGCAATCAGTTTCAATGAATTATCTTCTTGTGAGGCTTCGAACAAAATATTGGAGAGCACTGGAATCGTGTTCTTTTTGTCCACGACATTCTGGACGCGCTGAACGCCATCAAGTAAATTCTGTTTTTCAATTCTGATTTGCATACGTCGTTCCTTCCTTCTGTTCCAAAGGGTTCATGAAATCGGACTCATACGAACCGCGCAATTCGCGACCACAGTGTTCACGAAATTTTTAGCTGCGTCTATATTTTTTAAAGAGACAATTATGAACTCCCTATCATAAGCCTGTTGTTCAGGCAACTATTTTTTCAAGATACAAACTCATTTTCTCGTTTTTTTCTACGTCATGCAGACCGTACAGGTTTTCAAAACCTGAGGTCTTTTTATCCACAATCCACAGTTGCTATTTCTATTTCTGAAAAATAAAGAAAAAAAGAATTTTTTTTAGTAGTAGTCGTAGTTGGCGTGGATTATGTGGATGAACACGCCTTTTCCCGTTCTTATCGCGGTTTCAAGTATATCGTTCTCTGGGGAACGCAGGCGAATGACTTGGGGATGCGCATGAATGGCGCTGAGAAACGGTGTCGTTATTCAATTTCGATGCACAGAGATTCACAAAAGATTCACAGATTTTCCAGAAGCTTGTTCACAAGCATTTGTGAAGTTGTTTAACGTTTATCCACAAGAGTTCTCACGTATTCACAGGGTTTTGCGGATTTTTCCACAATGTTATCCACAAGGATGTTTTGAACAATTCGGAGGGATTTTTCAGAAAAAACAACAGCGAATATGAGAAA
>CAZMEO010000289.1:0-2439 GCA_964565315.1 uncultured Candidatus Moduliflexus sp.
CCGATAGATTCGATGTTTGCCGCCCGCGTATTCGAAACAGCCTGTTCGACTTGCGCAATCGTCAACTGTTTTTTCGCCCGCCGCAACACCTCTTCGTCGCCGCTCTCGATGCCGTAGGCAATTTGCACACACCCCGCTTTTCGCATCAATTTCAAAACATCAGGAAATTTTGCGGCAAAATTCACGCGCCCTTCGCATCCCCATTCAACGCGCAAGCCCTGGCGCAAGATTCCCTCGCAGATTTCACTCACGCGGTTGGGCGTGGTGGTGAAAAGAGAATCCATAAAAAAGACATATTTCGCGCCGAGTCGCGTCGTCAGAAGCGTGAGTTCCTCTAACACGCGAGGGACGCTGTGATAACGAATCGTTTTTTGTTTATGAACGGTGCAAAACACGCAGTTATAGGGACATCCCCGCGAGGTGAACATGTGGGTTGCCGTCTTGGGATTCACGGCATTCGGATAGCCATAATAAAATGGAAACCGATAAATATGCTGAGGAACGAGGTCCCACGCAGGGAGCGGGATCGTATCCAAATCAACGATGACCGGGCGGGCGGGCGTTTTGACCACCGTTCCGCTTGTTGGATCGAACACGCTGATTCCTTTTACTGACAAGCAATCGCCATCATGCAGATACGCCTGGCAAAGTTCTGTGAACGTCTCTTCTCCTTCGCCATGCACAACGGCATCGGCGAAACCTTGCGAAAGAAACCACTCGGCGAAAATATCGGCATGAAGATTGCCCAACACGATTTTCAAATCAGGGTGCTGCGCTCGCAGCGTTTTAATCAATTCACAGGCGATAAATGCCTGACTGGTCATAATCGACAGGCCAATAATTTTCGGCTGAACCTCATCGACGAATTCCCCGATTTCTTGTATCCCCAGTCCTAATCCATACGAATCTAAGATCGCGCATCCAATCCCGGCTTGCCGCAAGGAGGCGGCTAAATACATGAGGCCGTAAGGCGCAAGCGGCGTCACAAATTTCGCGCCCCAGCCGACGACTTTGTTCATGTTATTGGGAATGGTCGCCAACACGACATCAACATGGTTGTTCATCGCCACACCTCACGCCCACGCCGCGCCAACTGTTGCTTGATTTTGGCGTAATCGTCACGTCTGATAATTGATTCTCCGCAAACCAGGATTCGAATTCTTCGCGCCTGATATAATGCGCGATTTCCGGCAGCAGGTGATCGAACACAATGGAATAATTTTCCCGGAACGGAAAGCGGGAAATATAGAATAAATAGTCATTATAAAACAAATATTTTTCAGCAATCGGGCGCAGCGTGTTCGACCGATTCATCGGAGCATAAACGCCTTGAAGCAGCACTTGCAAGATCACGGAGATCACGAAGGCCAGCGCTTTCACCAGCGGCAGAGGCAGTTTCGACGTGACATGCGTTCGAATCGGATTCAATCCATAAATAATCCAGCCGTTGCCTTCGCGCCCATAGACCCACGCCGAAATCGAGCCGCCGACTCGCACGGTCTCGACAAGGCAGGAGAATGATTGACGCGGATTCGGCGTATGGTGAAGCACGCCGACCGAATAGACATAGTCGAATGTCTGGCGGCGAAACGGCAAATGATAGAGATCGGCCTGCACAATATGCACATTCGGGAGGTGTTTCGTGTTTCTGAAGGCCGCCCTGACAGAACCGGACGCCAAATCAATGCCGACAATCTCGCGCGCTCCAAATCCCGCCGAGGCGATGCAATGCCGCCCTTTCCCGCATCCGGCATCCAGCACGAGCTTGCCTTTGAAAAATTCGGGCGTCACCGGCGCAATCCAATCTAAAAATTGCGCGGCGTAGCGTTCGGCGTCAATAAAATCAAACTGATCCCATTCTTCGCCGAAACGCGCCGCCGTCCGGGCGTTCTGCGCATGTATCTGCGCCGCGTTCAGGAGAATCGGGATGCCATTCGTGATCGGATAGGTTGTCATGCAGCCGGAACACCGCAATTCGCCGTCAAGAACGTGTTCCTGATCTTGCGCCATGACGCGCAGTTCAAAGGCATGATAACACAACGGACAGACCAAATAGTCAAGCGCGTGTTGTCGCATAAATATTTCTTATTCCCCGTCAATCCAGCGTTCTTTCCACATTTGAAAAATCAGCAGCGTCCAGAGGAGTTTCCGATTATCTTTTTTACGCGCCCAGTGTTCATAAAGAAGTTGTTCAATAAATGGATATTGAAACAGGCCATCCCTTTTCAGTCGATCCTGGCTCAAGTAATGCAAGAACATCCCTTTCATATCCTCACAAATCCATTTGGCGACCGGAATGCCGAACCCTTTTTTCTTGCGATGCACGATCTGCTTCGGCAGCACTTTGAGCGCTGCTTTTTTCAAGAGATATTTCGTCGTCAGCCGATGCAGTTTGTATTGCGTCGGCAATTTCGCGGCAAATTCGACGAAGCGCGTATC
>CAZMEO010000289.1:2539-4913 GCA_964565315.1 uncultured Candidatus Moduliflexus sp.
GATCCCATCCAGCGGAAAAACATGATTTCATGCGACACGCCCGTTCCGCGCAGCAATTGTTTAATTTTAAAATCGAAGCTGACGTTTGTATGCGAAACGGGAAGTTTGGCCGCGAGACGGTGGAAAATATTCCGAATTTCCGGCGGGAACACGTTATAATAATGAATCATGCGAAGCGCCTGGAAGGTCGGATACCCGGCAAACAGTTCGTCGCCGCCGTCGCCGCCGAGCGCGACTTTGACATGCTGCGCGGTAAATCGTGAGAGTAAATACGTTGGAATGATCGACGCATCGCCAATCGGTTCATCAAGATAATTCATGATGTCCGGCAGCAGCGTATGCGCTTTGCGAATATCCAACACATCCACATGATGATCAGTGCCTAAGATCTCGGCGACCTGATTGGCGTAGCGCGACTCGTCGAACGATGGCTCGTCGAAGCCAATCGTAAAGGTGTTGACTCGCTGCGACACTTCGCAGGCGAGCGCGGCAACTGTGCTGGAATCCAGGCCGCCGCTCAGAAAAATGCCGACCGGCACGTCGCTGCTCAGCAAGCGGTCGCGCACCGATTCGCGCAAGAGTTGAAGCAACTCTTCGACATAACTTTCTTCCGACATATACGCAATCGCGTCTTCGCTGATCGGAATATCCCAATATTTTTTGATCGTCAGGTCATGGCGCTGCACGTGATATGTCAAAGAATGACCGGGTTCAAGCTTCTGCACATTTTTGATCATCGTATGCGGCGCAGGCACGTATTCATAGGTCAGATATTTACTCAGCGAAAACAAGTCGATTTCACGGCTGACAGACGGATGGCAGAGCAAGGATTTCAATTCTGAGCCGAATAGAAAGGCAGTGGAATTCAGGGTATAATAGAGCGGCTTTTTGCCGAGCCGGTCACGCGCCAAAAAAAGCGTCTGCTGCTGGCGATCCCATAAGCAAAACGCGAACATGCCGTTCAGCTTTTGCAGCATCTTTTCGCCGTCCTGTTCATACAGATGCAGGAGAATTTCGGTGTCGGTATTCGTGTAAAAGCGATGCCCGGCTTGTTCAAGCTCTTTCCGCAAGGCGCGATAGTTGTAAATCTCGCCGTTGAAGACGATCCAGCAAGACGAATCTTCATTATGAATCGGCTGTACGCCCGTTGACAGGTCGATAATGCTGAGCCGCCGATGCCCTAAGCCGACGCGCCCGTCAAGGAACAAGCCGCTATCGTCCGGCCCGCGATGCGTCAGGGCTTCGCGCATCGAGATCAGCAGGCGTTCTTCGACCGCCTCTGTTTCTGTATAATTCGCAATGCCGCAAATTCCGCACATAGAGTTTCTCCGCTCAAAAGAGGATTATTGTTTTGATGATGCTGTGAGTTGTTCGGCAATTTCTTCGGTGATTTTGCGATATATTTTACGGGCATGAGGAGCGAAAAATTCCCACAATACGCCTAAAATCAATGCCGTGATAATTATTTCAGCATAACGCCTGCCAGAAATGGTCATCAAGATCGGAATTGTGTAGTGAAGCTCGGCTGGTTCAATGAGAAGCAGCGAAGCACCAAAGATCAGATACGTGATAAAAAAGACATTCTTGTAGTAACGCGCAACCAACGGGAGCGGAATCACTAAATATTGAATGGCTGTCGAAGGAGATGCCATAAAAAAAACCCCCGTATAAAATAACAGTGATTCTATTTCTGAGGTTGGTTTACAAAAAAACGCAAAAAATACTAATAAGAACAACCAAACGTGCATGCTCGTGAAAAAAATTTTGATAATATCGGGAAGAAAAAGATCATAAAATACGGGAAACGCTGCTGATGAGTAGTGGAACACATTCCGAAGAATGCCTGCTTTTCCGGTACTCCAGTATGGCAAAAATCCAAGCAGAAAGATAATCACTGGCAGGCTCAGGCTTAACAGTTTCGCCAGGCGCGTTTTCTGTTTCACCGCAATCCAGGCCGGGAAAAAAAGAAAATATGTTTTGTCATCAATGAGCATCCCAGGAGCGCCAGCCCCAATAATTTTCGTTTTGTCACAAACGGAGGAACGCTGTCGTCGCCAATCAGGATGACGGCGCACAGGCCGAGGAAAATGGCGACGTTGTCAAACTGGTTATGATAGCCGGTAATAATTACCGAAATCGGATTCAAGAAAAATATTGACGCAATTCCCAAAGAAAAGCGCTGACATAAGATCACAAAAATCCCGACATCCGCAAGCGCTAAAAACCCCACGAGCATCCACCTGAAGATAATGTCATGATTCGCCGGAAACAGATGAGAAATGTTGACAAACAGATGTAAACAATTTACCCAGACAGGGCCATAATTGTAATAACGGGTTTCAGCATACACATTGCCGCCGGAATTGGCAATGTT
>CAZMEO010000290.1:0-4895 GCA_964565315.1 uncultured Candidatus Moduliflexus sp.
TAAAAAAACAGAGAGAATTCTTGACAGCAATCTCAATTATCTGGTATATGTAATTGCAATTCTTCTTACATACTTGAGATGAGCGTTATTTTACCAACCCTCTTTGTCGGAGGTGAACACGTCGTGGAAAAGATTGTTACGCAATGTTCGAATTGTCAGACGAAACTGAAAGTTGATGACGAAAAGATCGGCAAAAAAGTGAAATGCCCGAAATGTGCGACGGTGTTTGAGGTCGCGCCTGTGGATGACGCGCCGAAAGCCGCAGCGCCAGCGCCCAAAGCTGCTCCTCAACCTGCGCCGAAAGCGGCTGCGCCAGATAAAATTATCGCCCAGTGCGCGAATTGTCAGGCAAAATTGAAAGTTGACGCAGAAAAGATCGGCAAAAAAGTCAAATGCCCGAAATGCCAGACGATTTTTACCGTAGAAGATTCGGAAGCTGCGTCAAAATCGCTGATGCCACCAGCCGAACCGCGCGCCGAAAAGCCGAAAGCCGCTCCATCGGCGCCGCCGACCGCGAAGCCAACGGCTGCCGCGCAAGAGCCTAAAATGCCAGAAGAACCCGCAGCCCCGGCATTCGTGCCGTTAAAAGATCGTCCGCGTCCGTTGCAGCCGAAAGACTTTTTCGAAACGCAGCATACGCGCTTTTTGCCAGAAAAAGCTGAAGGCGTGGATGCCGCAATTTCTTATACGATTGAGGGCGAAGGCGGCGGCGAATGGTCGTTGACTGTAAAAGACGGCAAATGCGAAATTCGAGAAGGCGGGAATCCTTCAGCCAAGACGCATGCGAAGATGTCGTCGAAAACCTATCTCCAATTAGCGATGGGCAAATTGGATGGGCGTGTCGGCTTCATGCTCGGCAAAATCAAAATCAAAGGCGATAAAGCCTCGGTCGCGACCGTGCGCGAATGCTTCCGCGTCGCCTCGAAAGAAGAAATCGCGTAATACATAAACCACGAAACACACAAAATACACGAAAATTATTCAACAGCCCTGTCAGGATTTTAAACCCCGACAGGGCTGAAAGGCGTGTATTTCTTTATTTTTCGTGTATTTTGTGTGTTTCGTGGTGTTATTTTTTCTTCCCATTCAAATGGGCGCATTTGCGGCAGCGCGCCTCGTAAATATCCGAATAGCCAATCAAAATATTGCCATTCTGCGGGCGTTCTTTGCGGTAGGAAATATACGCTTCGCCGCCGCAGACCATGCAGACCGCCTGTAGCTTATCCACCTGCTCTGCAATGCACATCAGCGCCCCCATCTGACCGAACGGCTCGCCGCTGGAATACATTTCGCATCCCGCAAGCACCACGCGCTTGCCCATATCAGCCAATTGGTTGACAACCGGAAGAATGCCCTCGTCAAAAAATTGCGCTTCGTCAATCCCGATCACTGTTGCCTCGCCGATCTGCGATAGGATTTGCTCCGCCTTATCAATCGTCACGCACGACATTTTCGAGACATCGTGCGAGACAATATGATGTTCGCTGTACCGGTTATCAATGCTCGGCTTAAACACAATGACTTTCTGCTTGCCGATTTCCGCGCGCGTCAAGCGGCGGATCAATTCCTCAGTTTTCCCGGAAAACATGCTCCCGGCAATCACTTCAACTCGTCCCATAATTATCCTCGCTCAGCCTGAATCCTGATTTTACAACAACACGACGGGGACGCATGTCACGCA
Organism: uncultured Candidatus Moduliflexus sp.; assembly: GCA_964565315.1. Lineage (GTDB taxonomy): Bacteria > Moduliflexota > Moduliflexia > Moduliflexales > Moduliflexaceae > Moduliflexus. Next base: position 1,682 of record CAZMEO010000290.1, read on the forward strand.
CGCGCCAGAAGTTGTCAACCGGAAAAATTCGCCGCGCCCGAAAAGCGCAAATTTTTTCTTGACGCTTCTGCGAAGGTGTAGGAGACATCTTGATAAAAAGAGCGTCAATGAAAACAGATAAGATGGCAACATGAACAGAAGTAAATCTGGAGAGGGTGCATGTCTCGACGAGATACCTATCATGACATTGTAAAGTACGCATTAATCAACGAAGGCTGGAAGATTACGCATGATCCGTATATGTTTCAGAGTGAGCCTGAACTTTCGACCGATCTTGGCGCGGAACGGACAATTGCGGCTGAACGGTCAGGTCAAAAAATCGCCGTTGAAATCAAAAGTTTTTTACACGCCTCTCAAATCACAGAATTCGAGAAGGCTATCGGTCAATATGAATTGTACTCCTGGCTCTTGCAAGAACAAGAACCTGATCGCGAACTTTTTGTTGCAGTTCCGACGTATGCGTATCATGGGATTTTATCGCAGCCGGTCGGACAAATGGCGCTGAAAAAACTTGGCATGAAATTGATCGTATATGCCATCTCAGAGGGAGGAACATTACAATGGATCACACCGTAACATTTTATCAAAACTGCATCAAACATCTTCTCTCCGAATATGAATCATTGCGAACCGAAGAGACAGATATTGAACTGATTTTCGACGACGAGCGGCAACGCTATCTGGTAATGCGCGTGGGATGGGTACATCACAAACGAATTCACCTTTGCCTTGTGCATATCGAGCTTCGAAATAATACAATTATTATTCAAGCAAACAACACGGAAGAACAACTTGATGATGAATTGGTTGAGATGGGCATTCCGCGTGAAGATATTCGTTTAGGGCTGCTGCCGACTGATGTTCAGGAATATGCTGCCAGACAGTATCGCGAACGCCAGCAGATGCTTCACGCAACGCAGGAAGAGCTACGCGAATCTGCGCGGCAATGCGCCTGATATTAGAGGAGAACAACGTATGTCGGAAGAATTGTCATCGCATCGCCATAAATTGACATACAGCAGTTTCACGTTGGATATGATTCGGAAACACTTTGGTGTGACCATCGGCGTCCATCCGATTTTTACGGACATCGCGCCTCCGGTTGCGCCGCCGGAGATGCTGACGATGCTGCTGGAAAAAACGCTGCCTTTACCCTTAATTAGCGAAAAAGCCCGCTCGGAATTTATTGTCGCGCCCGTGCTGCTTGCATGGCGCGAACTTGTCCAGCAGCATATCAATATCTATTCTGGCATTCGTTTCGATATTGCGCCGGAAGAAGGGCTGCAAGGCACATGCGATTTCATTGTCAGCAAAACGCCGCCGCTGCCCACGCTTCAAGCGCCGCTGCTCGTGATGCTGGAAGCGAAGAAAAACGACATTGATCTTGGGTTAGGGCAGTGTGCCAGCGAAATGATCGCCGCCCAGCGCTTCAATCAAAAGGAAGGAATCGAAAATCGCCCGATCTATGGCTGCGTCACCACAGGAGAACTTTGGCAATTTCTCCGCCTGGATGACCATTTTTTGTCCATTGATCCCGAACGGATTTATATCAAAGAGCTTGAACGGCTCTTAGGTCTGCTCGTTCACATCGCCTTATAATTCGGAGGTTTAATGATGAATCGCGACACTGCAAAACATCTTGTTCCGGTCTTGTACCGGCTGCTGCTGATCGTTGTTCTCACGTTCGTGATCGGTTCGACGGAAAAGGTCATGCGCGACGCGGGTGAAATGACAAAAATCGCCGTGCTGCTCGCGATTCCGTTTCTCGGCTTTTTAAGCTGTCGCAACGCGATTCTCTGGAAACGGATTGTGATCGGGCTGGTTGCCGGTTTGTTCGCCGGAATGATCTTCGGCGAAGCCGCCACCATGATCAAGCCGGTCGGGACGCTCTTTCTGCGCCTTGTCAGCATGTTAATCGTGCCGCTCGTCTTTTCCACCGTGATTATCGGCGCGGCGAGCGCGGGGAACGTGCAGCGCTTGGGGCGGCTTGGGCGCAAAACCGTGTTGCTCTATCTGCTGACGACGACGCTGTCGCTGCTGATCGGCGTCTCGCTCGCGTATATGCTGCAACCGGGCGTCGGCGTGGAATTGCAGCCCGACGCGCAGGCTGCGCCGACCGAGACGCCGCCGCTTGTGGATACGCTCCTGCGCGTTGTGCCGACGAACATCATTGCCGCCTTTGCCGAAGGGAATATTCTGCAAATCCTGATTGTCGCGATTCTGTTCGGAGTCAGCCTGTCGTTAGCGGGATTTCACGGCAAGCCGGTCGAGAAATTCTTCGAGGCATTTGCGGAAATCATGTTCAAGATGACATCGCTCGTGCTGGATTTCGCGCCCTATGCCGTCTTTGCGCTGATTGCCAGCGTCTCCGGGCAGTATGGCCTTGACGTGCTGCTGCCGCTTTTCAAGCTGATTGCGGTGATGTATCTTGGCTATCTGATGCAGGCGCTTGTCGTATATGGCACGTTATTGCACATTTGGGGGCATCTCAGCCTGAGCCGTTTTTTCAAAGGCATATTTGAGGCAGTGACCGTCGCGTTTTCGACGTCCAGCAGTTCCGCCACGCTGCCGATTACGATGCACTGCGCGGAAGAACATCTCGGCGTGTCGCGCAATGTTACGAGTTTCGTGCTGCCGTTCGGCGCGAATATCAATCTTGACGGCACGACGCTCTACCATGGCGTCTGCGCCCTGTTTGTCGCGCAAGTCTATGGCATCGAACTGAACGTCGAACAATATGCCGCCATCATCCTGACCGCGCTGTTCGCTTCGATTGGCACGGCGGGCATTCCGGGGGCGGGCTTGATGACGCTGCCGATTATTCTGCATCAGGCGCGGCTGCCGATTGAAGGAATCGCGCTGATTGCCGGAGTTGACCGAATTCTCGACATGGCGCGCAGCACGATCAACGTCTTGGGCGACACCTGCGTCAGCGTCGTGGTCGCTGAATCTGAGGGGGAAATGGCCGCGCCGGAACATGCCCCCATCGCGAAACGCCCATAAACACGTTATTTCAGCCGTGTTCACTTCAAGATGTCGACGATTTCGCCGGGATTGGGGAAACGCCCAAGCGCTAACTTTGAAAAGATCAATTTGCCGTCGGCCACAACTTCGAATGCCCCGCCACTGCCCGTAATTAAGGTGGCGTCCAGGCCGAGGGCTTTTTTCAATTCGTCCGCCAAACTGGCGGCGCGTGGTTTGTAACTTCACATCG
>CAZMEO010000291.1:0-4841 GCA_964565315.1 uncultured Candidatus Moduliflexus sp.
TACTATGCAGAAGCATTGACCCTGAAGAACCCTGCCAGGGTTCGAAACCCTGGCAGGGTTGGGTTCAATCCTCGTGAATAATGTAATAATGTTCATGACGGTGTCTGACGGCTGCCGCTCAACTCCCGGTTGAGGCATAGTGGCGCAGGCCGACGCACCAGGCGAGGACGCCCGCGCAGAGAAACGCAATCCCGGCGGCGGGAGAGAGGGCGTAGAGCCACGCCGGATTGCGGGCGGGATCATAGCGATTCAACAGCAATAATAGCGGGAAATAATTCACGCAACCGAGCGGCACGAGAAAGGTGAAAAACTTCCGAAACCATTCGTGATAAATCGTCAGCGGATATTGCGCGGTTTCGATGCCGCCGTATGTCAGCGTATTCATGATTTCCAGCGATTCGGTCGTCCAGAAGGCGACGGTGGCCTGAAGCAGCAGCAAGCCCATAAACAGGCAGACTGCGCCGAATATCGTCCAGGCAATCAGCGCAAGTTTGGAAATCGTCAAGACGATGTCAAGATGCCAAAGGCCGAACAGCAGCACGATCCACGCTTGCGAAAAGCGCCCGAACCGCGTCAGGCGCAATTCATAGCCGAACAATTGCAGCAGTGTGCTGCGCGGGCGGAGCAGATAACGGTCGAAATCCCCCTGTTTCAACAGGCGCGGGAACACATCGAAGCCCCTTGTCAGCGCGTCGTTGATGGAAAACGCCACACTGATCATGCCGTAAAAGACGCAGACTTCATAGAGCGACCAGCCCCGAATCGTCTCAAAGCGTTCGAAGAGCGCCCATAATGCCACGAAATCGATGCCAGTCAGCAGAAAATGCGCGAGAGTCTGCATTGCAAACGAGGCGCGATATTCCATCTGGCTGCGGATGGAAATGCCGATATACCGGGCGTAAAGCCGAAGCGCGTTCATAGTTTTTTAGCTCCGTAGGAGCGTGATATGTGTAGCCAGAAACACCGTTTTTGGGGGAAGCCCCATAGGGGCGGAAATGCACACACAGGAGAAGACACCAGGTCGCCCCGCCCTACGTGGCGGGAAATCGCCGCCATTTCCCGCCACGTAGGGCGGGGCGACCTGTATGTACTTTTTTACGAAAACATGCATTACCCTCCCTGCACCACCACGCGGCGCGTTCCGGCGCGAAATGAGAGATAGCTCAACATTCCTAATGCGGCAATCCAGGCGCATTGCCGCGCAATTTCCCCGACAAGCGCTGACGGCGGCAGGCTGCCGATATAAAATTGAAACGGTACGTCCATCAGCCCGCGAAACGGCAGGGCGCGGATGATCGGCTGCGCCCTGTCGGGGTAAAACGACAGCGGCAGAATGATCCCGCAGAGCGGCCAGACAAGCGCGGGGAGCAGCAGCGACAGCCCTTCGCCGTTGATTGTCCAGAAGAGCGAAACGGTTGCCAGCAGCTTGAGCATGCCGCTCAACAGGATCGCGAGCAGCAGCATGAGCGCAAAGCAGAACAACCCCGCCGCCGATTCCGGCGGATGCAGCGCCCATTTATTCAAGTCAATCAACGGAAACACCACCGCTGAAACGATCAGCATCGGCAGCGCCCGCAGCAGCACCGGGGCGCTCTGGTTGGCAATCTGCCGCGCAAACCAGAACCAGAACAACTGCACCGGTCGGACGAATTCGTAGGCGATATTGCCATTCCGAATCAGCGTCGCAATGTCGTGGTCTTCGCGAAACGGGAGGACGGCGAACAACACCTGGCCGAGCCAGATGTAGCTCATCACCTGCGCGAAATTCATCGGCTGCGGCTGCGTGGAGGAGGCGAAAAACGCCGCAAAGACCATCACGCGAATCAGCCCGAAAAAGGTCTGCGTGCCGAAGCCCGCCCAGGCAGCGGCACGATATTGCAGCAGCAGGCGGAAGCGCAGGCCGAAGGCGGACAAATAGGCGGCAATGGCGGAGGGGCGGTCAGTGTTGAGCATAGAGTTGCGCGATAATTTCTTCAATTGACGGGTTTTCAAGGTAGAGATCGCGCACGGCATAGCGATCCATCAGCCGCCGCACCAACTCCGACGCCGACACCTGACGCGGGTCGAACGCGAAATGCAGGCGGCTTCCTTCTCGCCGAAGCAGCCGCGCCTGTTCGTCCACTATCTCCGGCGGCGCATTCTCCACGTCAATCATCAGGCGGCGCTCCGGCGAAAGCCGCTGCCGCAGGTCGTCAATCGAGCCGTCGGAAATAATCCGACCTTCGCTGATGACAATGAGCCGCGAGCAAAGCGCCTCGATGTCGTCCATGTCGTGCGTGGTGAGGATGACGGTCATCTGGCGCTCGCGGTTCAGCGTCTTGATGAAATCCCGCACCGCGAGTTTGGAAACGGCGTCGAGGCCGATGGTCGGCTCGTCAAGAAACAGGATGCGCGGGCGATGCAGCAGCGCGGCGGCAATATCGCAGCGCATCCGCTGACCGAGGCTGAGTTGGCGCACCGGCGCATCGAGCAGCGTGTCAAGCTGCAACAGGGCGATCAAGCGCTCTTTTTCCTCGTGATACTGCGCCGCCGGAAGGCGGTAAATATCCCGCAGCAGGTCGAACGATTCGATCACCGGCAAATCCCACCAGAGCTGCGTGCGCTGCCCGAAGACCACGCCGATTTCGCGCACATGTTCGATACGTTGTTTCCAGGGAACGCGCCCATTGATGAGGCATTCGCCCGCTTCCGGCGTCAAAATGCCGGAGAGGATTTTGACCGTCGTAGATTTCCCCGCGCCGTTCGGCCCGATATAGCCGATCAATTCCCCCTGTTCGATGGAAAAGGAGACCGCATCGAGCGCATGCACCGCACGATAGGTGCGCCTGAACAAACCGGCGACCGCGCCAAGCATTCCGGCGCGGCGTTCGGCGATGTGAAAAGTTTTTGTCAGATTCTCAACAAGAATTTGCGGCATAACATTGACACTCCCTGTTATATGCGATGATTTTTCCTGAAAAGTTCTGTCAACCAAATTCATGCGAACGCGATCAAATAGGCGATTGGAATTTTTGATGCAAAAGGAACAATTCGTCGAACACTCGCGTATGAGCATCCCATTCAAACGATTTGGCGCTATTGCGAAACATGCGTTATGCCTGATTCATGAAGCCGCAGGACAACATGCCATTGTCGCGTCGCTGAAGTTGGCAGGCTATCAGGTCACGCTCTGTTCATCGGCAGCGTCAGCCCTTTTAGAATTGCGCAGCGCCTCGCATGAACTCGTGTTGATTGCGCTGAAATTTCCAGGCATTGACGGCGTGAAACTCTGCCGCCAGCTTTCCCGGTCGCGCTCCGGCTACCTGCCGATGATTGTCGCCGTCGCGCATCGCCATCAGAGCGAGGCGCTCAACGCGGCGATTGAGGCCGGAGCAGATGACATCTTGTATGGAGAATTATCTGTCGAAGAATTACGGGTTCGTCTTCGCATTCTTGAAGAGCATCAGGAACGATTCTCGAAACTGACGCAAGCCGAACGCGCTCTGCATAGCCCTGGCGCCGGAACTCATCCCGCAAGCCCGCTGGTGGAGACGTTGGCGGCTGATGTGGCCGCAAGCGGACGGTTTGGCCGCATTATCGGGAAAAGTCCGGCGATGCTGGACGTGTATCAATTTATTCTGAACGCGGCGGAAACTGAGGCAAGCGTTGCGATTTACGGCGAATCCGGCACGGGCAAGGAGTTGGTGGCGCAGACGATTCATCAGATGAGCCGCCGCAAACACGCGAAATTTGTCGCGGTGAATTGCGGCGCTATTCCAGAAACGCTTTTCGAAAGCGAGTTTTTCGGCTATCGCAAAGGCGCGTTTACCGGCGCGGCAGCGGACAAAAAAGGGTTTCTTGATCTTGCGCATCAGGGAACGCTGTTTTTGGACGAAGTCGGCGAATTGATGCCGACCATGCAGGTAAAATTGCTCCGCGCCTTGCAAAATGGCGAATACACGCCGGTGGGCGATAATGTCAGTCAGCGGGCAAATGTGCGCGTGATTGCCGCCACGAATCAGGAATTGCGCGAGCAGATTCGCAAGGGAGTGATGCGGGAAGATTTTTTCTATCGCATTCACGTCATTGCGATCAACCTGCCGCCGCTCCGTTCCCGCAAAGAGGATTTGCCCCTGCTCATTGAATATTTCCTCCAACAACATGGGGAGGGTTTGCGGCTGAAGCAGTTGCCGAACAAAATTTTTGAGGCGCTGCTGAATTATGATTGGCCGGGCAATATTCGAGAATTGCATAACGAATTGCATCGTTATTTAGCGACCGGACAGCTTGAACTCCACCGCTCAATCGCGGCCAGCCCGGCGCAGGAGAAAGAATGCCTCGGCGAAAGCGTCGCGAATGGCGAACTGCCGCTTCAGGATGCGCTTGAGGCCGTCGAAAAGTTTTTAATTGAAAAAACGTTAGACCGCGCCCATTGGAATCGCGGCAAAGCCGCCCAGAAATTAGGCATCCCCACCAGAACCCTTCACCGCAAGATGACCAAATATCAATTGATCTAAAAAGTAGCATTTTAGAGACCTCACAGGTCTTGAAGACCTGTCAGGTCTGGACGGCGTCGTTAAAAAAAATCAGCCAGATTTGTCTGATATTCGGACGCGAAACGATAAAAGCGCCGAACGCATTTCTTTTCAAGAAGATAGATGAGAGAATCCGTTCGCAGACGAGACAAATTGTCCCATCTTTTGATTGTTTCCCATCACCGTCGAAACAGGTGATTTTGAACTTGTGAAAAACCAATCGTTTACAAACCATTGTCAACCTGGCATTCTCTTTGCTTCCTTAAAATAGCTGCCAAAAGACTTCAATTTCATATCGTGTCGGATGTCGAAATAACGCCAGTAATA
>CAZMEO010000292.1:0-4828 GCA_964565315.1 uncultured Candidatus Moduliflexus sp.
GGATGTCCCGGCGATGATGACCGCGCTGCTGTTATCCGCATTGCCAGTATTGGTATTGTATGGCATTTTCAAAGAAAAGCTGATTGAAGGTTTAACCGCTGGAGCGGTGAAGGGATAATGGATGGATGCTTACCGGCGAACAATGCTGTTTGCCGGTACGCCTGGCGAATTATAACCCACAAAAAGGAGGATTCCATGCCTGTCAATGCGCTTGAACAACTCAAAATGATGACCACTGTCGTCGCGGATACCGGCGACATCAACTCAATCAAAGCCTACGCCCCGACCGACGCGACAACCAACCCGTCGCTGATTTACGCTGCCGCGCAAATGCCGGAATATCAACATCTCGTTGACGCCGCCGTCGCCTATGGCAAGCAGAGCAGCGGCGACAAGGCCGAACAACTGACGAATACGATTGACAAGCTGTTCGTCGCGTTCGGCGTGGAAATTCTGAAGATCGTGCCGCGCTTTGTCTCCACCGAAACCGATGCCCGCCTCTCGTTCGATACGGAAGGGACGATTGAAAAAGCGCGGAAACTCATCCGCTTGTATCGCGAAGCCGGGTACGAACGCAACCGGATTTTGATCAAAATCGCCTCAACATGGGAAGGGATCCAGGCCGCCAAAGTGCTGGAACAGGAAGGCATCCGCTGTAATTTAACCCTGCTGTTCGGCTTCGGGCAGGCAGTCACTTGCGCTCAGGCCGGCGTCTATCTGATTTCGCCGTTCGTCGGCAGAATTTTCGACTGGTACAGAACCAAAGAAGGCGTGTCCGGGTATGCGCCGGACGACGATCCGGGCGTAAAATCGGTGCGACGGATTTACAGCTATTATAAAAGATACGGCTATAACACCGTCGTAATGGGCGCAAGCTTCCGCAATGTCGAGGAAGTGAAGGCGCTGGCCGGTTGTGACGCGCTGACGATTGCCCCGAAATTCTTGAAAGAACTCCAGCAGGAAAACGCGGAACTTCCTAAAGTTCTCTCGCCGGAGCATGCCTCGCAGAATTGCCGCGATGAAAACGTGCAGATTGACGAAAAAATGTTTCGCTGGATGCTGAACGACGACGCGATGGCGACCGAAAAATTGGCGGAAGGCATTCGCGGTTTCAGCGCCGACATCGTCAAACTTGAACAAGAAATCCTGAAACGCTTCTAACCGTCATCCTGTTTGGCGAATCATTCATGCCCTGTCCCAGACCTCGCAGATTTTGATCACCTGTGAGGTCTCTATCCGATGTCAAAAATAACGCTGTAAGTGAAAACAGCGTTATTGAGATTAAAAATGGAGTGCCACTTTAGTTTGTCCGCGCAAGCTAAAGCGCATGCTTCTGAAAATTGATGAAACGATTACATTCTCTTATCGTGGGGCTTGTTGCCTTATTGTGTCTTGGAAACCTTGCCGAAGGCCAGCAAACCAAAAAACAAGTCTTTGGGAAACCGCTGCGAACGCTTGCGGAGAAATACAGCGTCTTTATCGGCGCAGCCGTCGATCCCGCCTTTCTCGACGACGCGCAATACGCTGAAACGCTCGCGGCGCATTACAATTACCTGACGCCGGAAAACCACATGAAATGGTCGCTGATTCATCCGGCGCGGGATCAATATGATTTCAGCGGCGGCGACAAATTAGTGGAATTTGCCAAGCAGCACGGCATGAAGGTGCGCGGGCATACACTCGTCTGGCATAGCCAGAACCCAGAATGGCTCACCGCGCAAACCTGGAGCAAAGAGGAACTTTCGGCAATTCTGAAAGACCATATTCAGCAAGTCGTCGGCCATTACAAAGGCCGCCTGTACGCCTGGGATGTGGTGAATGAGGCGCTGGATGGCGCGAACCTGCGCAGCACGATCTGGCAGCAGACGCTCGGCGAAGCATATATCGAACAGGCGTTCCGCCTTGCGCATGAGGCCGACCCGGATGCGAAGCTCTATCTGAACGATTACGGCGTGGAAGATGTCAACCTCAAATCCACCGCCATGTATAATCTTGTCAAAGCGCTGTTGGAAAAAGGGGTGCCGATTCATGGCGTCGGCCTGCAATTCCATCTCGAACTCGGTCAGCCGCTCGATTACGCCAGCGTGTTTGCCAACATCTCCCGCTTTGCCGAATTAGGGCTTGATGTCGATATTACCGAACTCGACGTGCGGATTCGCGGCGACGTGACGGACGAGAAATTGCTCCAGCAGGCCGACGTGTATGCCAAATTGATGCAGATTCTCCTCGCGATTCCGAAATGCCGCGTCTATGTGATGTGGGGTTTCACTGACGCGCATTCCTGGGTGCCGGGCTTCTTCGCCAATACTGGCGCGGCGCTGGTATTTGACGAGCAATATCATGCCAAACCCGCGTTTTATAGCCTGCAAGAGACGCTTGAAAGAGGGCCAATCGAACTCGGCTATTCCGCGCAAATTGACGCTTCCTTAGCGAACCGGCATATCAGCCTGCCGTTTCAGGCGCTCGCCATCGCGAATCCGCCAGTCATTGACGGCGTCATTTCAGACGGCGAATGGGACGGCGGTGTGCTGCATCGTTTTGCGTACAACCAGTTGAACCTGACCGATCAACGCGCCCCGATGGATCGGCAAAACCTGACTGGTGAATGGATGGTGCGTTATCAGGGCAACAAATTGTATGGGCTGCTCACGCGGATTGACGACGCGACCATCACGAATCATCAGGATGTCTGGCAGAATGATGCCGTCGAAATTTTCGTGGATGTGAACGGCCAGTTCGCCCAGTTACGTTCAGTTGTCGGGCAGGATTGGGGCGCAAGCGAATTTCCCGGCGAGCGCAAAGCGGTCTGGAACGCGGATGGCACGGCGCTTGAATTCATGGTGGAACTGCCGGAAAACGATCTCGCCGGAATGACATTCGGCTGGAACATCGCGCTATCAGATAACGACAACGGCGCAGAGCGCAGCTCGCAGGTCTATCCGATTCCAGGCGCAAATGAAGGCTGGCAGGGCAAAGGGCTGGGCGAATTGACCTGCGTCGGCGACAGTCCCCGCGCTGCGGATCAGCGCCATTTCGCCCCGGCATTTCAGGCTGCCTGCGCGGCAACCGCCCCGACAATTGACGGCGTGGCTCAGCCCGGTGAATGGGACAGCGGCGTCACCTATCCGTTTGCGTATAATCAATTGAATTCACAGGATCAACGCCCGCCGCTCGACCAGAACGACTTGTACGGCGATTGGAAGATCGTATATCAGCAGAATATGATTTTCGGCCTGATCAACCGGCAAGATGACGTGACTGTCGCCGATCATGCCAATAGCTGGGAAAATGATGCAATTGAAGTGTTTGACAATCTCAACGGCTCATTCGCCCAACTGCGCAGCGTCGCCGGGCATGATTGGGAGACGAGCGATATGCCGGGACTTCGCAAAATTGTCTGGAGCGCAGATGGCAAAGTGATTGAATTTATGATAGAACTCCCGACCGAAGACCTGACTGGACAAACGATGGGCTGGAATATCGCGCTTTCGGATAATGACACTGGCGCAAGCGGCACTCGCGATGATCAGCTTTACCCGATGTACGGTATTAACGATAGCTGGCAGGGAAAGAACCTCGGCGAAATCACGTTTATGGAATAGGAAAAAACGTGTCAGACACGTTGAACGTGTCTGACACGTATCAATCGAACCATGCAACAAATCACGAACCCAATTTTACGGGGCTTTAACCCCGACCCTTCGATTTTACGAGTCGGCGACGACTATTTTCTCGCCACCTCGACGTTCGAATGGTTTCCGGGTGTCCAGATTCATCACTCGAAAGACCTGGTCAACTGGAAACTCATCACGCGCCCGCTGAATCGCCTGTCGCAATTGAACATGCTGGGCAATCCCGATTCCGGCGGCATCTGGGCGCCGTGCCTCTCGTGGCATGACGGCCTGTTTTACCTGATTTATACGGATGTCAAACTCTGGAATGACCCGTTTAACGCCAAAGACGTGTATAATTATCTTGTCACTGCGCCGGATATTCTCGGCCCCTGGTCAGAGCCGATTTTCATGAATTCCAGCGGCTTCGATCCGTCGCTGTTTCATGATGATGATGGCCGCAAATGGTTCGTCAACTTGCTGTGGGATTTTCGCGGGCGCGACAAAAAGGCGCTGTTTGCCGGAATTCTGCTGCAAGAGTATGACCACGTCTCGAAAAAGCTCATCGGCCCGATTCGCAAGATTTTCACTGGCACGCCGATTGGCCTGACTGAAGGGCCGCATCTCTATAAACATAATGGGTATTATTACCTTCTGACCGCCGAAGGTGGCACGGAATACGAACACGCGGCGACGATGGCGCGGTCGAAAAACATCGCGGGGCCGTATGAAGTCGATCCGCAGAATCCGGTTGTCACATCGTATCAGAAGCCGTCGTTGACCTTGCAAAAAGCGGGACACGCCTCGCTTGTCGAAACGCAGACAGGCGAATGGTATCTCGCGCATCTCTGCGGACGTCCGGTCGGCGCGGAACGCCGCTGCATGTTGGGGCGCGAAACCGCGCTGCAAAAATGCGTCTGGACGGAGGACGGCTGGCTGCGATTGGAAGGCGGCGGCAACGATCCGAAAGCGAGCGTGCCTGCGCCGAATCTCCCTGCGCATCCGTTTGCCGCTGAACCGGCTCGCGACGATTTCAACGCGCCGGAATTGAACATTCATTTCCAGACGTTGCGCGTTCCGGCCACGTCATCGTGGCTGTCGCTGACCGAACGTCCGGGATTTTTACGCCTGCGCGGACAGGAGTCGCTGAATTCCAAACATTATCAAAGCCTTGTGGCGCGGCGCGTCCAGGCGTTCCGCTGCGAAGCCTCGACCTG
>CAZMEO010000293.1:0-4824 GCA_964565315.1 uncultured Candidatus Moduliflexus sp.
ATTCCCTGCCCGCTCGATGCGGGCGTTGTTGTTCACTGACAGATACACCATTACGAGGAGGACATGAAGTATGGCGATTATTGATTTTGGTGGAGTGAAAGAAGAAGTTATCACGCGCGAAGAGTTTCCGATGGAAAAGGCTCGCGAAATTTTAAAAAACGAAACGATTGCCGTCATCGGCTATGGCGTGCAAGGCCCGGCGCAGTCGTTAAACATGCGCGATAACGGCTTTAACGTCATTATCGGGCAATCCTCGAAGTTCCAGCGGGATTGGGATCGCGCTATCGCCGACGGCTGGGAACCAGGCAAAACCTTATTCGAAATGGAAGAAGCCGCCAAACGCGGCACGATTATTCAAATGCTTGTCTCCGACGCCGCGCAGCGCGCTATCTGGCCGGTGATTCAACCGTGTTTGAATCCGGGCGACGCGCTTTATTTTTCGCACGGCTTTTCGATTGTGTATAAAGATCAAACTGGCGTGATTCCGCCGAATAACGTGGATGTGATTATGGTGGCGCCGAAAGGCTCCGGCACGTCCGTCCGCCGCAATTTCCTCTCCGGCGCGGGCATCAATTCCAGTTTCGCCGTCGAACAGGATTTCACCGGACGCGCCAAAGACCGCTGCCTCGCTGTCGGCATCGCCGTCGGTTCGGGCTATCTCTTCCCGACGACCTTCAAACAAGAAGTGTTCAGCGATCTGACCGGCGAACGCGGCGTGTTGATGGGCGCGTTGGCGGGCATCATGGAAGCGCAGTATCAAGTGCTGCGGACAAACGGCCATTCGCCGAGCGAAGCGTTCAACGAAACCGTCGAGGAATTGACCGAAAGCTTAATCCGATTAGTCGGCGAAAACGGCATGGATTGGATGTATTCCAATTGCTCAACGACGGCGCAGCGCGGCGCGTTGGATTGGAAACCGAAATTCAAAGCCGCCGTGCTGCCAGTGTTCGAAGAACTCTATCAGCGCGTTGCTTCCGGCGCGGAAACCGCTCGCGTGTTGGAAACCTGCGGCAAGCCGACCTATAATGAAGACCTCGGCAAAGAACTGGCGGAAATGGGCAATTCCGAAATGTGGCAAGCCGGCAAAGCGACCCGCAGCCTTCGCCCGCATGAAGCCGCCAAACAAATCACTGGCAGCACCAAAGGCGTTGCCGGACGCGGTTATTGATTATTAACAGGTTAACATCACGGCAGCGCATACAGCGGGGAAACCTATAGCCCTGCCAGGGTTTGAAACCCTGGCAGGGCTGATCGTTCACGCCGATATGCGCTGTCGTTCTCTTTTTATGCGCAGCGATCAAACAAAACAAGGACTCGAACGTATGCCGAACCGGGCGCTGATCTATGCGACCGGCGTTCGCCCTGAGCAAATCAGCAAGCCGTTCATCGGCCTTTGCTCAAGCTTTACCGACCTGATTCCCGGCCATATCGGGATGCGGGCATTGGAACGCAAAATCGAATGGGGCGTCTGCTCCGGCGGCGGCCTGCCGTTCCTCTTCTCTGTCCCCGGCATCTGCGACGGCATCGCGATGGGACATTCCGGGATGCACTACTCCCTCCCGTCTCGCGAACTGATTGCCGACATGATCGAATCCATCGTGCAGGCGCATCAGCTTGACGGCCTCGTGCTGCTGACGAACTGCGATAAAATTACGCCCGGCATGATCATGGCGGCATGCCGTCTCGATATTCCAACGATTGTCGTGACCGCCGGGCCGATGCACTCCGGCTATTATCATGGCCGCCGCCTGTCGCTCGTGACCGATACGTTCGAAGCGGTCGGGCTGTGCCAGGCCGGGAAAATGAGCGCCGAGGAAGCCGACGAATTAGAAATCGAAGCGTGTCCGGGCGAAGGTTCATGCCAGGGCTTGTACACGGCGAACACGATGGCCTGTTTGAGCGAGGCGATGGGCTTGAGCCTGCCGGGAACGGCGACGGCGCTGGCCGGAACAGCACGAAAAGCGCGGATCGCGCAGGCCGCCGGAGAACGGATTGTCGAATTAGTGCGTCAGAATGTCACCAGCCGTCAGATCGTGACGCGGGAATCCTTAGAAAACGCGATCCGCATGGATTTGGCGTTGGGTGGCTCGACCAACACGACGCTGCATATTCCGGCAATCGCCCACGCTGCCGAAGTCAATATCACGCTGGCCGATTTTGACCGCCTGAGCCGCGAAACGCCGCAGCTTGCCTCGATGAATCCGGGCGGCAAAGACATGATGGAAGATTTGGAACATGCGGGCGGCATTCAAGCAATGCTGAAAAGCCTTGAACCGCTGTTGAACACGGAATGCCAGACAGTCGGCGGCAAGACCGTCGCCGAACTGCTCGCTAAAACGCCGGTCGGCGATCCGGCGGTGATTCGTCCGCTTGACAATCCGATTCGCAAAGAGGGCGGCATTGTCGTGTTAAAAGGCTCGTTAGCGACGGAAGGCGCGGTCGTGAAAAGCGGCGCGGTCACGCAGGAGATGCTGCAATTCGTCGGCACGGCTCGCGTGTTCGAATGCGAAGATGACGCGATGGCATACCTGTTTGCGGGCAAAGTCGTGCCGAAAGATATTCTGATTATCCGCAACGAAGGGCCGAAAGGCGGGCCGGGCATGCGCGAATCGCTTGCGCTGACGGCGGCGGTGGCCGGATCGGGACTCGGCGACAAAATCGCGATTATTACCGACGGACGCTTCTCCGGCGGCACGCGCAACCTGAGCATCGGCCATGTGTCGCCGGAAGCGGCGGATTGCGGCGCGATTGCGCTCGTCAAAGACGGCGATCAAATCGAAATCGACATCCCGGCCAGAAAGCTTAATCTGATGGTTGATGAGGCGGAATTGGAAACACGCCGCGCCGCATGGAAACCACGCCCTCCGAAATTTACGAAAGGCTGGTTAGCCCGGTATCAGCGCCTTGTCACCAGCGCCGCCAACGGCGCGGTGCTCGACGCTTCGAGGGCATAGAACCAGAGACCTCACTGGTTTTGGAAACCTGTGAGGTCGAAGCAGCGAAATTTCTTGACATTCTCAAGAGATATTCTCATGACGGCAAAGATAGGCTTGGTCAGGTCGCGTTAGAGATAATCAAAAATTATGAAAAGGGAGCGAATGCTATGGAAATGACGCCTCAGCTTTCAATGCACGAATGCAGAATTCTGGAATATGTGTTGACCCGCTTTGTCGAACTCGAAAAAGACCCGAATCGTAAAGCCCAGATTAAGAAATTGCATGCCAAATTCCGCGATTCCAATATCACGGCGGAAAGCATGGATTGGGATGACGAAAAATTAGAAGAAGAAAGCCCAAAATTATAATTCGGCTTCCATAAAACCCAATGTATTCAGCCTCTCCTGACAGCACCGTCTGTCGGAGAGGCTTTTGTATTGATAATAGAACACTGATTGGACTGATGAAACCGATGATCACTGATAAAAAGCATGTACGAACGTTTCTAAGAATATCAGTGAAAATCAGCCCTATCAGCCTAATCAGTGTTCTATTTCCCTGTTTATGCGATTTCCTCTCGCTAAAGAAAGTTTCCCGTTTTTATTTCCGCTATTGTTGCTTGCCATCGCGTTTCTGTTTTTTCCGCACACCCGCTTCGGCGTCTGGTTCTGGATATGCGCGGTTCTCGCGTTCTGCGTGGCGGGCTTTTTCCGCGATCCCGAACGCGCGATCCCGCAAGGAGACAATTTGATTATCTGTCCGGCGGACGGCAAAATTGTCAAAATCGAAGAGACGCGCTACCCTGCGCTCGGCGACGACACATATCTGCAAGTCAGCATTTTTATGTCGGTCTTTAACGTGCATATCAACCGCGCCCCGATTTCCGGTACGGTCGAGCAGGTGATCTACAATCCCGGCAAATTTCTCGCCGCGTTCGAAGACAAAGCCTCGCTGCTGAACGAACAAAATTCGGTGATTCTCGCGTCAACCGTCAATGGCAAGCCTATCAGAATTCTTGTGAAACAAATTGCAGGATTGATCGCCCGTCGAATCGTCTGCTACGCCAAACCCGGCACGACCTACGAACGCGGCCAGCGTTTCGGCCTGATTCGTTTCGGCTCGCGGGTTGACCTGATCCTGCCGAAAGAGACGGCGTTGCGCATCCGATTGAATGATGTTGTTCGAGGCGGCGCGACAATTATCGGAACGCTGCCATAAATTTTATTTGACATGTTTGCTCCGAAAGCGCTATTTATTAATGAGCATTACCGAATGCGATAACAATGTGAATACACCTTTAAAAAAGGAGGTCTCGTGATGTCTCCAATCACGATTCTTGACAACGAATATGTCACGCTCTGGTATCATCCCGACAAACAAATCATTCACCATCAATTTCATAAATTCATGCACGGTCAGGCGTTTCGCGACGCGTTGAACGCCGGGACGGAGGCCATGAAAAAATATGGCGCCCATAAATGGCTGTCGGATGATCGCGAAAATAGCGCGTTGCCGCGCGTTGATACTGAATGGGCGCATACGGAATGGTTCGCCCGCACCGTTCTTTCAGGCTGGAAATATTGGGCGCTTGCGCTGCCGGAAAAAATCATCGGCCAGATGAACATGAACCGCGAGGCGAAATATTATGAAGATCGCGGCATTATTACCGCGAAGTTCGCGACTCCTGATGAGGCGATGGCCTGGTTGGAAAAACAATAATAAGGAGGGAGGACAATGTCTTTAATCACGATTCTTGACAACGAATACGTCACGCTCTGGTATCATCCTGACAAACAAATCATCCATCATCAATTTCACAAATTTCTCTATGGACAAGCGTTTCGCGATGCAATGAATGCTGGAACGGAGGCCATGAAAAAATATGGCG
>CAZMEO010000294.1:0-4818 GCA_964565315.1 uncultured Candidatus Moduliflexus sp.
CGGCGGCAAGTTCGATAATCAACACGCCTGCTTCTTTCGCGGAAAGCGGATACGCGGCGCGATAATCGCCGGGCTGCGCCTGCGTCATGGCCAGCGTTTTCGCCGCGCCATTCTGCGGGCGGAGCGTCAGCGCTGGTTCAGCGGAAAGCGGCGCGGCGGTCAAGAGCGTGATTTCGATAAAGCCGTCGAATTCGCGCAATTCGGCCTGCCACGTGCTGCCTTGCGGTAATTTGACCGGCGTTTGCGCGAAGGTCGCCGCTGCGTCGTTGACGACTTCGACCTGCATCTGCGCCGCGCTGAGATTGCCGGTGGCGTCGCGCATCTGGAGCATCAGCGTATGCAGCCCGGCTTGCGCCGTTGTTGCATCCCAAACGCCATCTTGTTTGGCGAACGCCTTGCGATACGGGAAAAGCGCCGACGACAGCATGTAAAGCCGGTAATAATAGTGCGTCGGATTGCTCAGGCGCGTCAGGTTGTAGTCATAGACCAGCCCGCCGCGCTGATTCGTGTCGTAGGTCACGACATCGAATTGGTTATGAAAGACATGGTGCTCGTCAATAAACAAATCAGCCTGATCTACGCCACTGGCCGCGATGTAGAGGTCAATTTCATCCACCGCGCAGCGATTCTCCGCGCCGATTTGATCGAAGGCCGACGCCGTGAAACGCACCTTGCCGGAAATTTTCGGAATCTGCGGCGTCGTGAACATGTCGCCCGCTTTTTTCAGCGGAAATTCCTGAAACGTATGCTCGCCATTGACGAATGACTCCGCGCCGACTGGCTCGATGGCGAGGCTTTCGATGGTCGGCGCAATCGTGTCGTTATATGAAAAGCCATGCTCGAACGGGTCAATCGGCGTGGCGCCGCCGCGCCGCACTTCGAGATGCAGATGCGGCAGGCCGTAGCCTGATTCGCCCGAATAGGCAATCAACTGCCCTTTTTTCACCGGAATATTGACCGAAATATCGCCCGGATATTTCGTGCCGCGTTTTTGGCGATATTGTTCCACCACGCGCTGCACGCCGAGTTCTTTGTCGGAGAAACGCTCCAAATGGCCGTACACGCTCATCAGGCCGTTCGGATGCTCGATGTAAATCGCATTGCCGAAACCGAGCTTTTTGACGCTCAGGCGCGTAATCGTGCCGCCGTCAATCGCAAACACTTTGTAGCCGGTCTGCATATTCGTCTTAAAATCAATCCCCGTATGGACGCGATTGCCGCGAAATTCGCCGAAATTCGACGACAGTCCCGCGCCCGTCAATTCCAGCGGATACGCCCAGTCATTTTTCTGCCCCGCCTGCGCCGTTCCGATGCTCAACAACATTAACAACCCTGTCAGCACGCCCCAATTCCGCATAATCTCTCCTCGGTAGCACGGGGTTGCGTCCCCGTGAACAATCCAATATAATTTCGACATTCCCTCTAAAGCTGCGGGGACGCAGCCCCGCGCTACCAATAGATTATAAAAATATGCCGTTGATGTCAAGCAAAAGCGCGGCGGATTCCGAAAATCGCGGCATTTTGCTGTTGACATTCCCGCCCGGTTTGCATACTGTATACCGAAACTGAAGTTTCGACCTACGCACGATCAACAAAGGAGTAACGCCATGCCCCGCAAAATTTTGATGATGACGGCCAACCCGACCGATACGGCTACATTAAAACTAAATGACGAAATTGTTGCGATTCACAAAGGATTAAGCACGGCGCAACATCGCGACCAATTTCAATTTCTCACCAAAACCAATCTCAGCATCCGCGAACTGCGCTGCATGATGATGAACGAATCTCCGCAGATCGTCCATTTTTCAGGACATGGCGCGGGCGAATCGGGCATCATGCTGCAAGACGACTTCGGCAAGACGCAGATGGTCAACGCCGACGCGCTCAGCGAATTTTTCAAACAATTTACTGATTCCGTTGAATGCGTCGTGTTGAACGCCTGCTATTCCGAAGTGCAGGCGAAAGCGATCTCACAGTATATTCCCTACGTGATCGGCATGAGCAATGCCATCGGCGACAAGGCGGCCTGCGAATTCTCTGCCGGATTTTATGATGCGCTCGGCGCAGGCAAAACGATTCCGTTTGCGTTTAACATTGCCTGCAACGCGATTCAGATGGCGGGAATTAAAGATCAACATCTTCTGCCGGTGCTGCTGAGCAATCCGAACGCTGCGCAAAAACAGCCCCCCATGCAACCGTCCATGCGAGAAACTCCACCGATTGTCGCGCCGTCAAAAGCGATCATCGCGAAAGTCTCGCAATTGCTTCGCTCTCTTGGCAACTTGCAAACTGAAAATGGTCGGCGCGCTCTGATGCTGAACGCCCAGTTAGACCGGGTGCTGATCGACCAGATCGAGGTCAGCCAGCCCGTTAGCACGTTTGTGCCGATCATTGTTGAACTTCTTGCCAATCATGGAACAATGGAAAATGATCGCCACGCGCTTGAAGCGCTGTTGACCGCTGTTCGCGGCCTCGGCGGCAAGGAATTCAAGCAGCAATGCGACGCGATTTTTATCGAATGGCTTGGGCGCGTGCCGGAAGCAATCAGCGCCGAGGTTGCGCAAGAGCCGTCTATCGTAGAAACGCCGATTGCCACGCCGCGTTCCAGCGTCAGCGATTTGAAACGCAAGCGGCTTGAGCAGGAATTAGCGCTCTATCAGCAGCAATATGAAGTTGTTTCGCGGCAGAAAATAAACGACTTGAACACCATGAATCAGGTGAAACTGCAAAATCAGCTTGACGATTTAGAACGGGAGATGCAGAAGATTGAACAGCAGTTATCGCAGCTTTCGTAACGTCCGAGGTGTTACCGTATCCGCCGCAGCAGGAGGAGCGTCATATCATCGTCTTTCTGCTCATTGCTCCATTCCAGCGTTTCTCGCAAAATGGCGTTTCGCAGTTCGGGCAGCGGACGGCTTGCATGCAGGTTGACGCAGGTTCGAAGCCGGGAGACGCCAAACAACTCGTTGCGGGCATTCATTGCTTCGATAATCCCATCAGTATAAAGCACCAGGACATCGCCGAGTTCTAACTGGAACGTCCGATTGTCTGTCGCATGCGCGATGTCCTCGATAAAGCCCAAAAACACGCCATCTGTATCAATCAGGTCGCAATCCTGCGACTGCTGGCGATAGACCAGCAAATCCACGTGCATTCCGGCGTGTTGAAACGTGCCGCCGCCAAGATATTTTAAGGCGGTAAACGTCATGTGGTGGCCGGTTTCTAAGCGTGTATGAATGTTGTGATGCAACACGTTATTCATGGCGATCACCACGTCTTTCGGCGTGACCTGATAATTGGTCGCGATGGTGGTCTGAATCGTCTGCGCCATCATCATAATCAGCCCGGACGTGACGCCATGCCCGGAGACATCGCCGATGCCGAGCCAGAGATTGCCCGCCTGATCCAGCAGCGCGTCATAATAATCGCCGCCGACTTCTTCTGTCGGAAGCATCGTGGCAGACATCTCGAAATCGGCGTGCATTGTCTCAAGGTTTTTCGGCAGCAACGACGTTTGAATGCGCTGCGCCAGTTCCATCTCGGTTTTCATGCGCAGGTTATCCATTTCGAGTCGTTCGCTCAACTGCGTCACCTGCATAAAGGCATTGATCACATTATTCACGCCAGCGACCAATTCCCGCCAGCCGCCGGAAAAGGCCTCCGCATGGCCGCGCACGTCTAAGCGACCGGTCTGCACAGTCTGCACCAGCGCATCCATTTCGCCAAGAATCTGGCGCAGACACCGAATCATCCGATTTAAGGCCTGCATCAGGAGATCAGCCTCTGAGCGTTCATGCACTTCAATCGTCAGATTGCCATTCGCAATTTCTTCCGCCATGCGAGTCGTCTGATAGGTCGCGTCAATCAGCATATTTAAATGGCGTTTCATCGTGTCGAAGTCTCCGTGATACATCTCGGTGACACGTGCGGGAATGTCTCCTTTTGCCAGTCTTTCGAGGGAGGCTGAGGTTATATTGAGCGGCGTGACGCATGTCGTAATGACTTGATTCACCCCGATCACCAATTCCTGCCATTTGCCTGAAAAGGCGTCAGCATGGCCGCGGCTGCGGAGATTTCCGGCCTGAATCGCGTCATTAACGGCCTTCATTTCCACTAACACTTGATTGATCGTCTCTTTCATGTTCCGGAATGCTTCGGCAAATTCGCCGATTTCGTTTTGCCCTCGCACCTGAATATCCTGACGGAAATCGCCAGCCGCAATCGCTTTTGCCATTTGTAAAATATGCGTAATCGGCGAGATTAAGAGATGGCGCAGGGCAACGAACAGCACGAACAGCAGGGCGATATCCAGCGTGATGATCGTCAGAATGCTTTTTTCAATGTCGCGCCGCAGCCGGTCATGCATAAATTTTGTGGTGAGATAAATATCAACCGAACCTAATTTTTCGCCCTCGTTCAGAATATCGCAATGGCTGACCAGCAGATTATCAGGGGGGACAGCAGTCTCAACGTCGATAATCTCCCATTGGCGATTACGGATTTTTCCTTTCAGAATGGCCTCATTGCTGACTTCTTTCACGATAAGGGCATAGACGCGCTGTTCTTGCATTTCCGCCAGCAACGTCCGCTCGATGAGTTCGAAATTCAAGTTCCACAGCGGAAAAATCAGGTATTCGCTTAATCGCGCTTGGATGACCCCGTCCAACTCATGGAGTTCTCGAAGCGAATCGGAACGGGTTTTTTCATATTGATAGACGCCGAAAATCGAAAGCATGACCGTAATGATTGCCAGCAGAGAAAAGCCTAACTGGATGTGAATGCTTTGATGCCAACGCCTTATCACCTGTTTCATGT
>CAZMEO010000295.1:0-1987 GCA_964565315.1 uncultured Candidatus Moduliflexus sp.
ACAAGAAAAGGAGAACAACGTCAATGCAGACGAAATACAGATTTACGGTTCCAAATGATAAAAAGATTCGCTTGATCATTGATACCGATGCCAAAAATGAAGCCGATGATCAGTTTGCAATTGTGCATGCCCTGTTAACGCCGAAGTTCATCATAAAGGGCTTGATTGCCGCACACTTCGGCACGCGACGAAATAATTTCTCGATGGTGGAGAGTTATGCTGAAATACGAAAAATCCTTCAGATCATGCATATCGGAGATGAAATTCCCGTCGCTCATGGGTATGAAAAAGCGCTCTCTGACGAACATCACATCCTATCCTCGGAAGGCAGCGATTTGATTATACAGGAAGCACTTTCGAATGATCCGCATCCCTTGTTTTGCATCTTTCTGGGGCCATTGACCGATATGGCCATCGCCCTCTTGAAATGCCCTGAGATAGAAACGCGATTGACGGTGCTTTGGATTGGAGGAGGCCGATGGCCGATCGGGGGAGACGAGTTCAACTTAAGCAACGATATCCTCGCCGCCAATATCGTATATCAATCGAATGCGCCTATGTGGCAAGTTCCGAGGAACATCTATGGTCGAATGCGAGTCAGCCTGGCCGAGTTGCAGAAAAAAGTTCAGCCGTATGGAGAAATAGGACAGTATTTATTTCAGCAAATGGTGGACTTTAATATGGCCTTAGGAAAGAACCCGATCTGGCCGTTAGGAGAATCGTGGGTGTTAGGCGATTCAGCGGCCATCGGATTATTGATGGACGATCAGGATTTTTGTTATGATACCGTGCCTGCGCCATCCGTCTCTGATGATATGACCTATCTCCATGGCAAGCAACATCGAGCGATCAGGGTATATAACACGATAGATTCCCGCTTTATCCTCGAAGATTTTTTTAGCAAAATGGAGATCAATTTTTCATCATCGTGAATACATGTCATGATATAGAGCGTTATAGAGAAGGTGTCGGACACGTTAAAAATGTCTGACACCTGTTTTCTCAGCACAATGTCTTGTGTTATACTGTCAGCCTTTGACCGCGCCCGCTAATGCCGAACGCACGAAAAGCTTCTGGAAGGCTAAATACACAACAATCATCGGCAGCAAGCCGCATAGCAGACCGGCGTAAATCGCCTGGAAATTCGTGGTGAACTGCCCGGCAAATGAGCTAATCAGCGGCATTAAGGTGTATTTATCGGGGTTCAGATAAATCCGGCCATTCAACAGATCATTCCAAAATAACGGGAGCATGATGCTGACAAAGACGGCAAACGGCGTCTTGGCTAACGGCAGCACCGCATGCCAGAGATAGACCAGCCGGTTCCCGCCGTCAATTTCAATCGATTCCTCGATCTCTTTCGGAATCGTCGCGATATAGGAGGTAAAGACCATCGTTGAGAGTGCCCCGCCTTTGATATTCAGCAGAATCAGATTCCAATAGCTGTTCGATAAATGCAGATAACGGTTAAAAATCAAATAGGTTGGCACCATCACCATGACAGGGGGAATGATCATTTGCAGCAGATAGCTTTGATAGATGTAGGTCTGCCAGCGCGTCTGCAATCCGGCCAGCCCCGTGCCGGTCAATATCCCTAACGCCCCGCCGAGGAGGATGCTGATCGCGCAGATATAGACACTCGCCCAGATCGCCCGGAAAAATGCCCTGTCGCCTAAAATATTATACCAGCCGTTATACGTCACAAACGGGCGTAAATACGCGATCATCTTTTCTTCGGGGATATTGTATTTTGCGGCAAGCTGGCTTAAGCGCATGTTCTGATTGAGATAATCGGTGATGCCGAATTCAGCTTTGAATGTATCGAGGTCTAAATTGTAAAATGTCGCCATGCTGCCCAATTTAGCGTTCAGCAGGCTGTCGGTATTGATTTTCGGCGGCCACACATGCAGTTGCGTGCTGTCTTTGGTCGGCACGAAACTGCGGATGACCAAAAAATAAAATGGGAGCAGCGTAATCACGCAGTAGA
>CAZMEO010000295.1:2087-4817 GCA_964565315.1 uncultured Candidatus Moduliflexus sp.
ACGATGATCGTGAGGGTCATGCCTTCGGCCATCGTGCCGAGCGCCCAACTCCCTTCTGAGGCAAAACCGAGGCGAAAGAGAATAATGGAGATGAATTGCGCCTTTTTATTGCCGTAAAACGCGCCCATGCCGACGAGTTCATCAATCACGCCGAACGACCCGATCAGACAGAAGATGGTCGCCATGATAAAATTCGGAATCATTTGCGGGAAATAAATGTGTATCAGGCGTTGCACGTAACCCGCGCCGTCGATTTTCGCCGCGTCAATCGTATCTTCGGGAATGGAGAGCAGGCCGCTCAAAAATAAGGCCATATTGAAACCCGCCGCTCGCCAGCCGACCATCAGCGGCATGGCGGTCTGCACCACCAATTCGCTGCCTTGAATATCCACCGCTTTTTTAATCAGGCCGAGTTTCAGCAGCAGTAAATTCATCGAACCGGTATCGCGGCTGAACAGCATGATCAATAACATGCCGACTCCCACGCCGGAAATCATCCAGGGAAGGTAAATAATCGTGAAAATTGCGCCTTTGATTCGCTGGAAACGGGTTTTGAATTCGAACATGAATAACGCTAACGTCAGGCCAAAGAGATAGACCGTTAAATAATTGAAAAACGTAAAGCTGATGGTGCGTAATAACGCCGGTTTAAACTCCTCGCCAATTGCGCCTTGAAACACGGTGGCAAAATTCCGAAGGCCGATCCAGTGGGCATCGGTCGCCATCACGCTGACGCGGTCAGTGAAGATGATCGGCAGCGCCACGAAAAACGGCAGGATGGTTAAGCCGACATAAAGGAGAAATTGCGGCGCGACAAACGCGATATTCCACAGATTGCGGCGCTGATTGCGGGTAAGCTGTATAGACATGAGACTTTCTCCCCTGACCTCCCCCCCTTGCCCCCTCTCCAAAGGAGAGGGGGGAGAGATTCCCTCCCCCTTTGGGGCAGGGCAGGGGTGGGGTAGATTTCCTTATTTCTTCACTAAATCAGGATACGCGGCTTCCCAACGGGTCTGGACGACTTGCATGAATTCTTCAAGCGTCATTTTCCCTTCGAAGTATTTTCCGACGACTTCAGCCATATCGTCAGAGTCTAACACAGCCGGAGCGCCGCTTTTCATATAACCGGCAGCCAAATCCTGTCCGGCAAATCCATTTTCCCATTCTAATTTGCCAAACGTGCCGTCGTTTACCGGCTTAATATACTGGACATACTGGCTATTGGTCAATTCCGGATCGCCGACTGAACTCATGTCATAGGCCGGGGTTGTGCCGGTGGCTTCCGCCCGCATTTTCACGGCTTCCGGGCTATGCCACCAATTGAACGCCTTGATGACGGCATCCTTGTTCGGCTTCTTCATGCTTGCGGCAAACATCGCCGTTGCGTCGCGCGGGCTGATGGCATACGACCAGACTTTGCCCGATGCGGACGGGAACGGAAAGCCGTCTAACACGGCATCAGGATTTGCGGCTTCGACTTTATCCCACATCCAGGGGCCATGATAGGTCAGAATCGATTTCTGCGCGATGAACCCGGCTTCGAAATCTTCTTCCCAGCGGCGCGTCCACCATTTTTCCGGCAGATAGCCTTTATCATAGAACTCTTTCATCACGACAAAGAAGTTGCGGAACGGATTGTTTTCTACGTCCGTCCACTTGCGTTCGCCCATCCAAAGCGGCACTTGATTGTCATAGCCGCCGTCCGGGAAGGTCAGCGTCATCGAGTTTATGAAGGCATACATCACCACCCAGCCATGCCAGCCGAGGTCCCAGACATATTCCACTTGCGGGTCTTTGTCGGCAAATTCTTTCAGTTTCGCTAACAAGTCGCGCAGATCGTCGAGCGTGCGGACGCTTGCTTTCGGGTCAAGTCCGGCTTTTTTCATCATGTCCGGGTAGAAAATGAAACTGAATTTGAAGCCCTGAAATGGGTTGGCGGTTGGGACGTAATCCTTGATGCCGGTGATTTTTTCATACTGATGTTTGACATCGTATTGATAATTATCCCACCACGGGAAATCAATTGTCAGCAGGTTGACGAAATGCTGATACGTCTCTTTCGTCATGATGCCCGCCGTGTTGCCGAGGATGTCGGCAGGCGGATCGCCCGCGACGACGCGGGTAATAAACGCAGGCGTGTCGGATTCATTGATGGAGATGACGTTGATTTTGATGTCAGGGTTCTGTTTTTCGAACTCCGACCAGATTTGTTTTTCCTGCGCTTCATATTCCGGCTGCGAGGCAACCATGGTGACGACCTGCTGTTCTGCCCAGACGAACGAGGCGAGCAGGAGCGACATGAGACAGGCAAGCGAACTGAGCATGATGCGTTGTTTACTCATACACGCGACTCCTTTGATTGAACGATAAATGGTTCGGACTTTTAAACATACTCTCGATACGGCACGACATGAGACGCTGTTTCTTCTGGCACAACCCTATCAGAATGCACTTCACCTCCCTCAACAGTCAGCGGACGTTGCTCGAATTTCTCGCAGTCGAAATCTTTCAGCACAAACATTTCATGCCGTTCGCAAAAACCTGTGCTCAACTCTTCCCGCTGGAAATGCAAGCAATGTTCACAACTGCGTAATGTTGTCATCGGACTGGCATCCACACCGTCATCTCCGAAAGGCCGCGATTATCCCAGGCATAATACGGAATGAAGGTTACATTAAACGGCTGTCCATTTTTAGGGCGAAATTCCCGGTAAAGCTGCTGCGACCAATC
>CAZMEO010000296.1:0-4816 GCA_964565315.1 uncultured Candidatus Moduliflexus sp.
TCGCCAATGTGTCGCGAATCACAACGGAATCAGCGGAATTCGCGGCTTCCATTGCGTCAACTAACAGGTTGTAGGCGTCAAAACCCAATGCGGCAAACGCATTCGGGATTTTGTTGTATTTCTGCTGATACGCTTCCGCGAACTTTTTGGAGATTTCGCGTTCTGCCGCGTCTGCCGTATAGTGCGTGCTGAACTTCACGCCTTCCACCGCTTCGCCGCCGACGGAAATCAATTCCGGCGCTTCAATCGCGTCGCCGCCAAGCAGCACGGATTTCACGCCAAGCTGTCTGGCCTGAATCGCAAACTGCGCCATATCCTGATAATAGCTCGGCACGAAAATCACGTCAGGATTTTTTTCGACGATATTGGTCAACTGCGCCGTGAAATCGGAATCGCCGCTCTGATACGACACTTCCGCGACGATGCTGTTCGGGTCGCCGGTCAATTCGGTAAAGGCTTTCTTGAAATAGCTTGCCAACCCGACCGAGTAATCCTGCGCCACATCCTGCACGATGGCGGCGGTTTTCGCGCCGAGGTCTTTCGCGGCATACTGCGCCATGACTTGCCCCTGGAACGGGTCAATAAAGCAGGCGCGGAAATAGAACGGGTTATCTTTCGTCACCAACGGATTGGTCGGGGAGCATCCCATCACCGGCACTTGCGCTTTCTGAGCTAATGGGCCGCCCGCCATTGAGAGCGAACTGCCGAACGATCCGATCACGGCCACGACTTTTTCTTTGTCCAACAGCCGCGCCATCGCGTTGGCGGCTTCGACTTTATCGCTTTTGTTATCCACTAACACGACTTCAATCGGTCTGCCGAGCGCTTCTTTGCGCAGTTCATTCGCTAAATTGACCCCTTCCATCGTCTGCTGTCCGCCCGCCGCTTTATCGCCGGTCATCGGTTCATACACGCCGATTTTAATCGGATCAGCCGCAAACGCCGACGCGCTGATTATTGCGCCACACATCAACAACGACGCCAATAACTTTTTCATAACAAACCTCCATACGGTAGAGTAAATTGATGATTGTAAATGGTCGTGACAGACGCGGCTTTATGGAAAAGAGACCGGTTCTGTCAAGTATTTTGTTCAGCGCATGATGCGCGGCGAACATGAGTCAGGCCATGCCCGCGACGCCCTGCCGCATGGCGTGATGGCGCGATACACCGTGCGATTTTTCCTGTGCTGCCGGCAGCGTTCGCAGAAAATTTCGAATCAGCGCGTTTTTTTATTGTCTTTCTTTCGCATGATTTCCGTAATATCCGTTCTCGTCAACCAGAGTCAGTCAATCGTTTCGGACGCGAAAGGAATCGACGTTATGGCAGTTGTCACCGCGCTGTACGGCGCAGCATACGATGGAAAAAACGAAGAAGCGTTTCAACGTTGTCTCAGCTATCTTCAGGCGCATAACGGGCAATCATGCCTCTATCTTGCGCGGGGCGACGCCCGCGCGCGGCAGCTTCGGCAGCGAGCGCTGCGCGAGACGGGCGGCGGCTTTCTGTTGCCGATTTCAACGCTGTCCGCGCTGCTGCGGCAGTGGCATCAGAAATTGCCAGGCCGCCGCAGGCTGCTTGGTGGATTGGAGCAAAAATTGCTGCTGGAAGATTTGCTCCGGCGTCATGCCAGCGAGTTTGGCGAGGCGCTGTATTTGCGTCACGTCCGCGAACATCCGGGATTAGTCGCGAAATTGCTGGAATTTATCGTGGACATCCGGCGCATCGGCCTGCATGACGCCGAGCGATTAGCTGAGCGGTTTCAACATTGTCGGGGGCGGCAGCGCAAGGTATATCAGGAACTCGCCGCGCTGCTCAGGCTCTACAACGGCAAGTTAGCCGAGGCGCATCTCACGGATCATCCCGGCATCTTCCTGACCGCCGCCGATTGTGCCTCCGCCGGAACGTTTGACATCCGCGGCGTCGTGCCGTCGCCGGAATTGCTTGTGCTGGAAGGATATTACGAACTTCCCGCGCCGGATCAACAGGTGGTTCTCGCCCTGTTCGCGCAATTCGAGCAGACGATCTTCACGCTCGACATGCCGCATAACCCATATAACTGGCCGAAAGACGAACGCTGCGCGAAGGCGTTTCGCGTGTTGCGCGAAGTCTGCGAATTCCTGCAACGCTCCGGCTGCTCCGTGCGCCTGTATGCGCCGCAGCGCCGCTTGTTTGCCTCGGAACAGGCCGAGCCGCAGGAGCAGCCTGCCGCGCTGCTGCATCGTCCGCCCGATTCCGTTGTCATCCGCTCAGCGCAGGATCGGAACGCGGAAATCGTCTGGATAGCGGCAAGCATCCGAACGCTCTATCGCGACCGCCACGTCGCCGCATTTGGCGACATCGGCGTTGTGTTTCCGAAACTCGAACCGTATGCGCCGCTGATTCGCGAAATTTTCCCGCGTTACGGCATTCCGCTGACGATGTTCGACGGAAATCCGCTCGCGTCGTCGCCGGTCGCGACCGCGATCTTCCGCCTGATGCAGGTCGTTCTTGACGACTACAGTTACGACGCGCTTCGCGCCTGTTTTGTCTCGCCGCTCATCGAAGTTGACGGGACGCCGCCGCTTGATTCCGCGAGCTATCCCGCACTGGATATGCTGCTGCGCTCATTCGGCGTCACGCAGGGAAAAGCGGCATGGCTTGAACAGATCGCGGCGTATCGTCAGCAGGTCGAAACCGCTTTCGCGCAGGATGAACGCGGCGCAGCGGCGGTTTATCCTGTTGAATATGCGCTCCTTCCGGCGCTGCTGAATTTTTTCGACCTGCTCGCCCCATTTGACGCAACCGAACCGCGTTCTGCCGTCGAAACGCTGCACGCGCTTGGCGCGCTTATTCACCGGCTGCGCATTCCTGAACGGATTCTGCACGCGCCGAATCGCGCCATTCGCGAGCAGGAATGCGCGGCGTTGCAGCGGTTTTTGAATCTGCTGAATCTGCTGCGGCAGGAACTTCGCAAATCCGCTGAAACACGCGCTGAGATGACGTTGCGCGACCTGTTCGACCTGCTGCAATTAACGGCACAGAATGAGACCTATTACGTGCGGCAGGAGTTCGACGACGCGGTGTTCGTGATGACGGCGCAGGACGCTCGGCAAACGTCATTCCGCCATCTGTTTTTCGGCGGATTGGCGGAAAAAGACTTTCCAGGGCAGGAAGACGCCTCAATCTTTCTTTCCGAGCAAGACGCGCAGATCGTCGGGTTGCCGACGTTTGCCGACAAGCTCAAGCAAAGCGCCTATCTGTTTTACCTGACGATTCACAACCCGACCGACCGGCTCTATTTGTCGTATCCGCGTCAGGAAGACGAAAGCGACCTGCTGCCGTCCAGCTACATCGAGCGCGTCAAGGCGGAATTGCCCAACCCAACTGCCATGAACAGGTTTGAGGTGGGACAGCGAAATGATATTTGCCCTGAAAGGGCTGGGGAATATAGCCAGGGGATTCATCCCCTGGAAAAAGATGCCGCCGTTCGGCCTAATATGCTTGATTCTGGGGATGAATCCCCAGCCTATATCCCTTTGCCCTTTCAGGGCGCATCTTCCGATGCCCTTCCAGAGGATAAATCCTCTGGCTTTATGCCCGCGCCCTTTCAGGGCATGGAGGCGGATTTCCCGCTCGCGCAATGTTATACCTTCTCCGAACTCGCGGAATGGATTGGAAAACGGCTGAACTCCGACGAGCCGCCGCAAGTGATTCGCGCCGCTCTTGAAACGCTCCGCCAGCAGCGCGGCGGCATGGCGGTCGCACATCTGTTGAACGGGATTACACACGAAGCGCGGCGGCGCGGCATGGCGCTTTCGGAGTTCGACGGGATGTTGTCGGCGACTTGGACGAAATCGCTGTTGAAAAACAGGTACGCTCAGCATGTCTATCACGCAACGGAATTCGATGTGTATGTCCGCTGTCCGATGAAATTCATGTTTCAGCGCATTCTTCAGCTTGCGACGCTGCCGCCGACAGGTCAGGAGTTTTCGGCGCAGACAGTCGGTTCGCTGGTTCATGCGATTCTGTTTCGTTTTTATGCGGGGGAAACGGCGGCGGTGGATGAGGCGTTTTTGCGGCGGGCGGCACAGCCTGAAGCATGGCTGATCGAAGCGCGGCAGCGCATTGCGGACGCGCTCCGCGCGGAGTTGGCGCAGCATGATTTCAGCGGCGCGTTCTGGGACATGGTCGTGTTCGGTTTGTCGGCGGGCTTGCCGGGATTTTCCGACGACGAGGCGGAGACGGACGCGCAAGGCGTGTTCTCGAAATTCGTGGCGCAGGAATCCCGCAGGTTAAACGCGGCGCGACCGTGTTATCTCGACGCCGCATTCGGCATGAGGGACGCGGCCTATTGCCTATCTGACGCGCCTTATACTCTGCGCGGCCTTGATGCGAACGGGAACGAACAGCGGATCAAACTGATGGGAAAGATCGACCGGATTGACGCGGACGCTGGAAACGATGGCGCGGTGCGGCCTAAAGCGGCGCTTGTGGATTATAAAACCGGCGGAGTGCCATCAATGAAAGAGATCAAACATTATCAGCAATTTCAATTGCCATTGCATCTGCTGGCGTTGCGGGAACTGCTCGGCGACACGCTCGACGTGATCGGCGGCGCGTATTATCAGGTCAAATCGCCGCATGAATTCGGCCTGAAAAGCCCGCTTGCAAGCCAGGAAGAGCATCGCTATTTTCCCGGCGCAAGCGCGAAAAGCTTCTTCGAGAGTTCCGAGGAACTTCTCGCGCTGCTGCAAAACTACGCCAACCACGCCGCGCAATGCCATGCCCAGATTCAGGATGGACAATTTCATCCGACCACGCTCGGCGAAACTGCCGC
>CAZMEO010000297.1:0-4813 GCA_964565315.1 uncultured Candidatus Moduliflexus sp.
TGCTGTTCAGCAGGCTTTTTTCCAATTCCCTGACGCGCCCGATACTGAATAAATAGTGCCGATCTACCCGTGCCATGATGTAAAAGCTGTCAGACACTTTGAACGTGTCTGACAGCTATCCGTTTATTATGCCTCGTCGAACAGCCGTTTCGACACGTCGCCTTTGATCTCTTCCCACAGGCCGGAAAAGACCGTTTCTGTCGAATAATTGACATCGAACTCGTGAAAATCGAGAATGAATCCTTGCCGAATATCCGCGCATGTGGGTGACAGCGAAAAGGTCAATGTTCGTTGCCGCGCCGCTAATTCCTGGTTGATTTCCTGGAGAAATTGAGGCGTAAAGAGGTCTCTATCGCAACACGCCGGAAGAATGACCCCTTCGCGTTCTTCAGGAACAGAGAGCAAAATGGCTTTGATCAACTCAAGGCGATGCGCGTTGTCATGGGCATAGACGCGCTGAAGCGCTTCTTCAAACACCGAATCCAGAATTTGCTGGCGGCAATCCAGCCGCTCTTTGCGGGCATGAAGCTGCGCGGTCGCCACACGCTTACTCTTGATTAATTCGATTTCTTCCTGCGCGTGGCGCAGAATATGCGCGATTTCTTCATCGGTCTTTTGTCGGCTATGTTCGGCGATCTGTTCGGCCTCAAGATGCGCCTGCGCCAGAATCTCGTCGCATTGCCGCCGCGCCTCTTCGCCGATTTTTTCAATAATCGTGGAGAGTGACATGGTTACACCTGAATGCCGTTCAGCAGAAGGATTGTCGCTAATAAGCCAAGCACAGCGTAGGTTTCGACCATCGCGGCGAGAATCATCCCTTTGCCTGATTCTTCCGGGCGTTTAGCGACCATAAAAATTGCGGACGCCGAGACTTTGCCCTGATAAATGCCTGAACTCAAGCCGGAAATCATAATCGGCAAACATGCGCCGAGAATTTGCAGCCCGACCATCGGGGCAATATCCGGAACCGTGCCGCCAAGCATATTGAGTTTCATCATTACCCAGAATCCGGCCAAAAAGCCGTAAATCCCCTGCGTTCCCGGAATCGCCTGCAATAAGAGAACTTTCCCGAATTTTTCAGGGTCTTCAGTCAACACGCCTGCGCCCGCTTGCCCGGCAATCCCAACGCCGATCCCAGAACCCGTCCCCGCTGCTCCAACAGCCAATGCTGCTCCGATAATTGCTAACGCCAATCCAAGCATACGTTTTCACAGGCGGCTGCGCCGTCGCGCATTCGACCTGTGCCTTTTCAGTTATTCGGTGAATTCGAAATATTTGCTGTGAAATCGAAATGCTTTGTATCGTTTCCCGCCGGATTCGAAGAATTTCGAGAAAAATTCGACAAATTGCAAGCGGCCTGAATGAATGAACGCGCCTAACGTGTTGATAATCAGGTTGAAGGCATGACCACCGACGAAGATCACGATGCCGACGATGAAGCCGATGCCCGGAATTTTGCCGGTCATCAGCACGAACATGTCAATGATCATCGCGATGACGCCGGTCGCCAGCCCAAGCGCCAACAAGCGCGAATACGACAGCACGTCGCTGAAAATGCCGACGATGTCGTATAAACTGTACAGCCCGACTAAAATTCGCTTGACCGTGTGCGGATTGCCGCGATCATTCATCCAGACCCGCACCGCGCCGCTCAGAATCGCAACGCCCTGACACATCACAATCATGCTCTGGCCGAACAACGACTTGCCCGCGCCGAGCGCCGACAACATTGCCGTGAAAAAGAGGCTGTTGATGAACAGCAGCCAGATGCCCTGATCGAGCCAGGCGTCATGCACCTCGCCGCTGCGGATGCGATGCCGCATTTTCAGCGCGATGCCGTAGCATAACTGAATATAGCCAAGCATCAACGCCATGCCGAGAAAGACGAGCGGCTGTTTCATCGGATCAAGCACGATGATGCTGTTTTTGATGGTGGTGACGAAGGCCAGCGGTTCAGGCATGTAATCAAGAATATTGCCGAACCAGCCGCCGGTCAACGCACCGCAGATGATCGTCGAAATGCCGCCATAATAGAGGAGTTTCGCAAGTTGTTGCGTTCCCGTGTCCACGACGTATGTCCGCATGAACCAACCCATCAGCAGCGCCAACACGACGCCATAGGCCGCGTCAGTCAGGCATAAACCGAAAAAAATGAAAAAAAACGGCGCTAAATATGGCGTGGGGTCAGGCTCGTAATATTTCGGCATGCCGAACATGCGCGTGACGATTTCGAATGGTTGCAGGCGCGGCGGATTTTCAAGGATAACCGGCACAGTCGTGTCGCTGCTGTCCGGCGCTTCGTAGAAGATTTCGACCGAATCGGCATACGCGCTCAGGCCATGTTCGAGCGCGTGTTTATCGGTCGCCTTCATCCAGCCTTCGACAAAATAAATCGTCCGGGTTTCGGCGAAGCGCTGCATATCTTTGAGCCGCTCGATTTCGTTCGTCAAATATTCTTCGATGATTTTGAACGACTGTTTTTGTGACACTAATTCCTTGAGTTCGGCCTCAACCTGGGCGATTTCGACGTGAAGCTCTGGAAGGCGCTGCTGCAAGCGAGTGAGTTCATCCGGGATGCGCTCCGAAAATGACGACAAATCAAGCGAATCGAAGCCATGTTCATCCAGAATCGCCGGAATATCACAGACCTGCTCATGGCGAGGATGGTAATACATGAAAAACAGATAGAACAACTGCCCTTCCGATGCGATTTCCTCCCAGTAAATGCGATCTTCACATTCGCGCAACGCCAGACGCAGCGGAGCAAGCTGCTCTTTCCGCAGTCGTCCGATCATCGGCTTCGCCCAGGTCATTTCGTGTAATTCGCTTAATGGGAAGGGGAGCGGCGACAGGATCGTCAACTCGTGAATATCGTCCTGCACCCAGCCTTCTTCTTCTTCCAAATGCTTGATTTTTTCGGTAAGATCGTGCAGCCGATGCGCGATGGCGGAAAAATCGAAGGTGTCGCGCACGCGGGCGAGTTCCTGACGGGGAAGGCGTTCTTTCAGCGTGATAAAATTTTCAATGAATTTGCGCCCGCTGTCATCATGCTGCGCCAGCGCTTCTTGCGCCCGCAAGACTTCCCGCAATTGCGCGTCAAGCGCGGCGATTTTCTGAGCGCTGTCCGCCACAATCGGGCTGAGGCGCGATGGCTCAGCCTGATCGGTCACTTCGATGGCTTGAAGCACGCCGAGGTCGTAAATGCGGCTGATGACGGCGTCTCCATCTGCGCCATGAATGACAATATGCGCTTTGGTCATGCGAGCGACGGCCATAGGCTATTTTTCACTCCTTAAGGCTTCTCCAAATTTTGTGACGACAAACGCGATGACTTCTTGGCGGCGACGATTCGCACGCTCCACATCATGCGCCATCTCTTGCTGCACGCGCTGTTGCAGCGCGGCGATCTCTTGCTCGATCTCGTTCATGCCCTGTTCGATGAGATGTTTTGCGCTGTTTCGCGCGTCTTCTTCGCGCGTGATGCGCGCTTCGACGGCCTGGTGGCGGGCGTCATGAAGGATGGTTTCCGCTTGTGTTCGCGCATTATGGACAATCTGGTTCGCTTGCTGCTCGACATCGGTAATTTGGCGAAGCACGTCTTCTTTCATCATCCGCTCCTACTGCGATTTTTAGTTCATTGAGTGATTTTCCGTCCTTTTATGAAAAATGACGGCAAAGAAGTCAAACAAAAAATCATCAAGAAACGCAGAATGCGCTGATTGGGCGTGAATATCGCGATTTTTCAGGAGTTGACGCCGTATGCGACGAATTTTCTTGCCAGCAACTCCGCATCGAAATATTCTGTTTTCTGTCTCTTATAACATTAAAAACGTTCATTATCGAATTATGCAGATTATCGCGATTGCCGTCATGTCGCTTGATGGCTGCATCACGCGGCATGACGAAGAAGGCACGACGTTTGCGTCGGCGGCGGATCAGCAGTTTTTTCGGAGAGTGCTGAACTCGTTCGATTGCTGTGTTTTTGGCGCAAACACGTTTGCGGTCAGTCAGACGGAAATTTTAGAACATCTTGCCTCTGAGCGGCTGCGCATTGTCATGACGCGCTCGCCGGAGCGTTATGCCGCATTTCATCACGCCGACCGGCTCGAATTTACGAGCGCGCAGCCGGAAGCGCTGCTGGAAGATTTGCGGCGGCGCGGAAAGCAGCGCTGCGCGATTCTCGGCGGCAGCGACATTTACACGATGTTTCTTGCGCGGCATCTCGTTGACGAACTCTGGCTGACCATCGAGCCGCGCCTGTTCGGAGCGGGAACACGCCTGACAAACGGGCAGCTCGATTGCTCGCTGCGCCTGAGGTCGCATGTATTGCTTTCTGAAAATATATTGTTGGTAAAATATGATGTGAGTAAGCCAACCCTGCCAGGGTTTTAAACCCTGGCAGGGTTCTTATCATGGGTATGAGTCATTCGATTGTTGATCTTATTGCAGGCGGATTGTCGCAATACTGGTTCGAAGCGACGGTGTCTGCCGGATTGGTCGGTTCTGGTTGGGTCGTCGGCGTCTGGCGGGCACGGCGGCAGTGGGCGCAGAAAACTTTTTTCGAGCATATCAATATTTCCCTCAACATGTTTCACGACGGAAAATTGCTGATCCGCACGTTGGCGGAAAAGCCGTTAGCGCAGGTGTTTCCGAATGCCGTCGCCATTGCGAATATTCTGCAAGCAATCAAAAAAACGACGGAAACGAACCCGATTGCGCCGCTTTCAGAACAGGATTTCTGGCCGGTGCTGAATTGCGTGTTGAACGTGATTTCCGAGAAATTCAGCGATGGCTATCTGCGCAAAGATTTAGG
>CAZMEO010000298.1:0-4799 GCA_964565315.1 uncultured Candidatus Moduliflexus sp.
TTATAGAGCATCGCATCCGGCATTTTGACGCTTTTCGGATATTCGCCGATAAATTTATCCAATTCAGTCAGCGCTAAATCATACATTCCATCCTGATACAGATTAAACGCGAAATTAAAGGCATTGGCTTCCTGCTGCGCCTGCGCCATGCCAGAAACAAGACTTAGCATCAGCAACAATAACATAAGTGTGCGGCAAAACGATTTCATCATAGGCATTCCACAAAAGATAAGAGCATCATGGGGCGACACGACCTCTTGCCTCCTGTTATCAACAATATTCATATTTTAACAATGAAAACCTCATAGGTGTTCGAAATCAGCAAGGCGTGATTTTCTTGCATATCTTTTCTGAAGATGGTCATTCTTTGTCAATACAA
The DNA here is from genome assembly GCA_964565315.1 of uncultured Candidatus Moduliflexus sp. Lineage (GTDB taxonomy): Bacteria > Moduliflexota > Moduliflexia > Moduliflexales > Moduliflexaceae > Moduliflexus. Next base: position 380 of record CAZMEO010000298.1, read on the forward strand.
ATACATAACATCCTGATATTTTTCATGGCAAATGCGATTCATTCCAGATGTTTGCCAGACGTGGTGAAGATTGAATTAATTTTTAGAGAATTTACTTGACTCTGATAACGCACATTTACTACAAAGTAGCAGATAGAACATTTCGGAGAAATAATCCAGCGCAAGAACTAACATTCCAATTACTATTTGGAGGTAGGCCATGAAAGGAACATCATCATTATCACGGCGAGAATTTTTTCAGAAAAGCATTGCGTTCGGCGCGGCAGCGTATGGCGCGTCTCTGGTCGGATGGCCGGGAAACCTGCTGGCGCAGGAAGGCGCGTTTCCTGATTTGGTGGCCGTCAAAAACGGCGAGCCTGATGCGATGCTCGATAAAGCGATGGAAGCCATCGGCGGCATGTCGCGCTTTGTGCAACAAGGGCAGACCGTCATCGTGAAGCCGAATATCGGCTGGAATCGCGAGCCGGAAACCGGCGCAAACACGAATCCGCTGCTCGTCAAGCGTGTGGTTGAGCATTGCCTGCAAGCCGGTGCGAAAAAAGTATATGTATTCGACCATCCTGTCGATGATAGCACCGCAGAAAAAGCGTATGTGACCAGCGGCATTGAAGGCGCGGCGAAAGCGGCTGGCGCGGTCATCGTTCCGGCGCACGATAAAAAATATTATCAGGAGGTCGAAATTCCAAACGCGACGCGACTGAAAAAGACGAGTGTTCATGAATTGGTGTTCGAAAGCGACGTGCTGATCAACGTGCCGGTGCTCAAACATCACATGGCATCGTCGCTGACTATCGCCATGAAAAATTTGATGGGCGTCGTCTGGGATCGTAATGACTGGCATGCCAAAGGGTTGAACGCGTGCATCGCGGATTTTTGCCTCTACAAAAAACCGACGCTGAATATCGTGGATGCGTATGCAGTGACGATGAAAAACGGGCCGCATCGCGCCAGAAAAGAGGATTTGGATTATAAAAAAACGCTGCTGGTGTCGCCGGACATTGTCGCGATTGACGCCGTCGCCACGAAAGTCTTCGGCACTGACCCGGCCAATATTTCCTACATCAAACAAGGGCATGATCTCGGCATCGGCAACATGAATTTAGACGCCTTAAAGATCGAGCGAATCGCTCTGTAACGGTTTTATTTGACAAAATATCCGGGGTAAAAATACCTGCAATGGTTGACGTATCCTGATTTATTGTCGAATCTATGTTGCATAAGAAGGAGGAAGTGATGACACGAGGTTATCGGAAAACGATGAGATGTTTTTTAGGGCTGATTCAAGCGATTCTGGTGGCGGCAATGATCGTGTTCTTCACGACATCTGTGGTCTCGGCAGATCAAGCAGCCACAACAGCCGGAGTGAGTCAGGCGGCAACGCTGTTAGATCAAATTATTGCGCGAGGCTCGATTTTAGTGGGAACAACAGGCGATTATAAACCGTTCACCTATCTCAATCCAGAAACCAAGCAGTTCGAAGGCATTGACATTGACATGGCGAACGAATTAGGCAACGCGTTGGGCGTGGAAGTGAAATTCATCCAAACCTCCTGGTCAACGTTGATGCAAGATTTTCAGGCCGGAAAATTCGACATCGTGATGAGCGGCACATCCATCAACATGGAACGCCAGAAAGTCGCGCTGTTTAGCATTCCGTACTTGAAAGACGGGAAAACGCCGATTACGCGCAAAGAAAACGCGGAGAGATTCCAAACGCTGGAACAGATCGATCAGGAGGGCGTCACGCTCGTCGTAAATCCGGGCGGCCTGAATGAAAAATTTGCTCGCGCCAATATCAAAAAAGCCAAGATCGTCGTCTATGAAGATAATGTGACGATTTTCGATCAAATCGTGCAGGGGAAGGCTGATTTAATGATTACCGACGCGATTGAAACCATTCTCCAACAGAAATTGCGCCCAGAATTGGTAGCCGTGCATCCAGAACAGCCGTTCACGTTTGCCGAAAAAGCCTACATGATGCCGCGTGACGTGATGCTGAAGCATTTTGTCGATCAATGGCTGCATCTCGTTCAAATGAACGGAACGTATCAGAAAATCTATGACAAGTGGATGAACTAAAGGAGAACATGCCTCACAAGCTGCTTGCAGCTTGTGAGGGGTATGTTTGCAGAAGCACATCTTGAAGCAAATTCGTCTTATCGTTGCCACGCTTGTTTTTTTTCTATTTCTCGCAATATTCCTCAATAGCGATATCAGTGAAACACTTGCAAAGCCGCTCTTGTTCTGGCAATTTACGCCATCGTTAGTGGAATTCCTTTTCAGCGGCGCATTTAATTTGTCACTCGGTTTTGCAGCGGTGCTGATTCTGACGCTGCTGTTCGGGCGCATTTACTGCGCCGCGCTCTGTCCGCTCGGCATTTTGCAAGACGGCCTGCTTTTTTTGACGCGGCTCTTCCGTAAGAAACCACATTCGCGCTACTACCCGCCGTCGCGTATTCTGCGGTATGTCGTCGCGCTTATCACCGCCTTCAGCGCGGTCTCCGGAAGTTTTTTCCTGCTGAATCTGCTCGATCCGTACAGCATGTTCGGGCGCATCGTCACGCATCTTGTTCGTCCGCTCGGTGTGGTGGGAAATAATTTCGTGGTGGCGATTCTTGAACATTTCGACATCTACGGCATGCACGTGAAGAACATTGTCCGCGTGTCGCCGCTGCTGCTCGTTCCTCCGGCCATCACGCTGATACTGCTGGCTCTTGCTGTTGTTCTGCGCGGCAGATGGTATTGCAACACGCTGTGTCCGGTCGGGACGCTGCTTGGCCTCGTCTCGCGCTGTTCGTTCGTGAATGTCCGATTGCAGCCCGCCGCCTGCATCTCCTGCAAACGCTGCGAACGCATCTGCCGCGCCGGGTGCATTGACATTGCCACAAAACAGATTGACGCCAGCCGATGCGTCGCCTGTTTTGATTGCGTGGCGGTCTGCCCGACGCATGCGATTGCCTACACGCGCAACCTTGCGGGAGAGGGAACGCACGTGGAACAGGCCATCAGCCCGACGCGCCGCGAATTCATGTTCGGCGCATTTTCGCTTATCGGACTGGCTGCAAGTCTGCCGCTGCGTTCCTGGGCAAAGCCGCTGCTTTCGAACGGCATCCGCCTGCCGATTGCGCCGCCTGGAGCGCAAAGCCTCGAACGTCTCGCTGATCTCTGCACCGGCTGCCATCTCTGTGTGTCGGCCTGCCCGTCGCAGGTGATTCAGCCTGTGCATGGCGGCTATGGGCTGCGCGGTGTGATGCAGCCCGCCATGAATTTCGATGTGGGATTCTGCAATTACGAGTGTAATGTCTGCGGCCAGATTTGTCCGACTCACGCGATTGCGCCGCTGTCGCTGCCTGAAAAGCAACTGACGCAGATTGGCACGGCGAATTTGATGAAAGAGCGCTGCATTGTGCATACGCGCCACGAAAATTGCGGCGCGTGCGCCGAAGTCTGCCCGACTCACGCCGTTTATACGAGAGAAGAAAATTACATTCATTACCCGGAAACCAATCTTGACCTCTGCATCGGCTGCGGCGCGTGTCAGTACGTCTGCCCCGTCAGGCCGAAGGCGATTGTGATTGAAGCCAGCCGCGTTCACGCCATCGCCAAAGAGCCGTTTTACGATCAAGAGCCTGTTTCAGAAACAGAGCAGACGACTTCGCCACAACAGCCGTCTGAGGAATTTCCATTTTAATTGTTGTGGCTGGCGAACATATCAAATCAGAAATAATCCCAATGAAGGAGTAAAAATAATGAAAACAACCAAGATCATGATCGAGCAAATTCCGACGATTATCTGGGGAGACCCATCAGATGCCGTATATCTTTTTGTTCATGGAAGAATGTCGAAGAAAGAAGAGGCTGAAAGCTTCGCCGAAATCGCGACCAGTCGCGGATTTCAGGTGATCAGCTTTGATTTGCCTGAGCATGGAGAACGACTGCCGAACACGTATCCATGTACCGTTCAAAATGGAGTTCATGATTTAGAACACATACTGAAATATACAGAAAAGAACTGGCAGCGCATCAGCCTCTTTGCCTGTAGTTTAGGGGCGTATTTCAGTTTATTGACGTATAATGGTGTTCGCTTCGATAAATGTTTATTTTTATCCCCTATTCTTGATATGGAACGCCTGATTCACAACATGATGCAATGGGCTGGCGTTCAAGTGGAACAATTGCAGAAGGAGAAGGAAATCTCTACGCCAATGGGGGAAACGCTCTCATGGGATTATTATGAATATGTCAGAAATCATCCTATTCAGGTTTGGAATACTCCAACACATATTTTATATGGCGATCAGGATCATTTGACGGAGCGGAGCGTGCTCGAGGATTTTGCCAAACGATTTAAGGCGCGTGTTCAGGTCGTAAAAGGTGGCGAGCATTATTTTCATACGGAAGAACAGATTCGCATATTGAA
>CAZMEO010000299.1:0-4797 GCA_964565315.1 uncultured Candidatus Moduliflexus sp.
ATCCCTGAACTTAACGCCCGCGCGAAGTTATTCCGCCATGACAAAAGCGGCGCGGAACTCCTTTCAATTGAAAACGCGGACGAAAACAAAGTGTTCGGCATTTCCTTCCGCACGCCGCCCGCCGATTCGACCGGCATCGCGCATATTATGGAACATTCGGTGCTGTGCGGCTCGCGCAAATATCCGGTGAAAGAGCCGTTCGTCGAACTGGTCAAAGGTTCGCTGAAAACCTTCGTGAATGCGTTGACCTCGACCGACAAAACCACGTATCCGGTGGCGAGCCAGAATGTGAAAGACCTCTATAACCTGATTGACGTGTATCTCGACGCCGTGTTTTATCCGCGCATCACGCCGCAGATTTTCATGCAGGAAGGCTGGCATTACGAACTCGATGCGCCGGACGCGCCGATGACCTTCAAAGGCGTGGTGTTCAACGAAATGAAAGGGGTCTATTCTTCGCCGGACAGCCTGCTCTATCGCCTGTCGCAGCAAGCGCTTTTCCCGGATACTATTTATGGCGTGGATTCCGGCGGCGACCCCGAAGAAATTCCGAATTTGACCTATCAACAGTTCAAGGCGTTCCACGAAACGTATTATCATCCGTCCAACGCCCTGCTCTTTTTTTATGGCGACGACGACCCGGCGGAACGGCTGCGCTATCTGAATGAATGGCTGAAAGAGTTCGACCAGAAAACGATTTCGGTAAACATTGGCCTGCAACAACGCTTTGCCGCGCCGAAACGCATCGTCAAGCCGTATGATGCCGGAGACGGCGGCGATATGGCGAGAAAAGCGATGATAGAGATCAATTGGCTGCTGGAGGAAGCCGATGACGTTGAAAAAACGCTCGGCTGGACGATTCTGAACCATATTCTTGTCGGAACGTCCGCGTCGCCGCTCCGCAAGGCGCTGATTGATTCCGGGCTTGGCGAAGACACCACCGGCGGGCTGAGCGACGACATGCGGGAATTGTGTTTTGCGACCGGATTGAAAGGCATTGCGCCGGAAGACGCCGAACGTGTCGAAGAGGTCGCGTTTTCCACCTTAACGACATTAGCGCAAGCGGGCATTGAGCCGGACATGATCGAAGCGGCGGTGAACACCACCGAATTTCATCTGCGCGAAATGAATACCGGCGACTGGCCGCGCGGAATTGTGCTGATGTTCGGCGCATTGTCCACCTGGCAGCACGGACGCGATCCAATCGAACCGCTGGCATTTGACAAGCCGCTTCAGGCCATCAAAGCCCGGCTGCAATCCGGCGAACGCTATTTCGAGCGCATGATCGCCGAAAAGCTGTTGAAGAATCCACACCGCGTTACGGTGCTGCTGCGCCCGGACGCCGAGTTCGGCAAGCAGCGCAACGCGGCGGAAGAAGCGCGATTGGCGCAGGCAAAAGCCGCCATGACGCCCGCCGAAATTGAGGCAGTCGTGACGCAGACGCAGGAATTGAAACGGATGCAGGAAACGCCCGATTCGCCGGAAGCGCTTGCCATGCTTCCGATGCTGACGCTGGCAGATATGGACAAACAGAATAAGCTGATCCCGACAGACCTTCTGAAGCATGGCAGCGTGGAAATTTTACATCACGATCTGTTCACGAACGGCATTGTCTATCTCGATCTCGCCTTCGACCTGCATACGCTGCCGCAGGAATTGCTCCCCTACGCGCCGCTGTTCGGCAGAGCGCTCATCAATCTCGGCACGGAGACTGAGGATTTCGTGAAATTACAGCAGCGGATCGGCTGCAAAACCGGCGGCATCTGGCCGAGGTTCTTCAATTCCGCCGTCACCGGGCAAGCGACGAGCGCGGCGCGGCTCGTGCTGCGCGGCAAGGCAACAGTGGCGCAAAGCGGCGCGATGCTTGATATTCTGCGCGACATCCTGCTGACCCTCAAACTCGACAATCAGGAACGCTTCAAGCAATTGGTGCTGGAAAACAAGGCTCGCAAAGAATCGAGCCTGGCTTCATCCGGCAGCTATTTCGCCGGAATGCGGTTAGGGGCGCATTTTCACGAATCCGGCTGGCTCTCCGAACAGACGCACGGCGTGAGTTCTCTCTTTTTTACGCGCCGGCTTGCCGATGAGGTGGAACGCGACTGGCCGTCCGTATTCGCGAAATTGGAAGCGATCCGGCGCATCCTTATCAATCGCAACGCGCTGCTGTGCAACGTGACGGTTGACCGCGAAAACTGGGCTGCCGTGTTGCCCCAATTGACGCGCTTCGTGGAGACGCTGCCCGCTGCGCCGGTGAGTTGGGCGACCTGGACGCCGGAGACGCTTGCGCCGAACGAAGCCTTCACCATCCCGACGCAGGTCAACTACGTCATCAAAGGCGCGAATCTGTACGCCGCGAACTACCGTCATCACGGCTCAATCAGCGTGATCAACAACTACCTGCGCACAACGTGGCTCTGGGAAAAAGTGCGCGTGCAAGGAGGCGCGTATGGCGGGTACTGCGGGTTTGACCGGCGTTCCGGCCTGTTCTCGTTTTCGTCGTATCGCGACCCGAACCTGTTGAGCACGTTGGACAACTACGATCAGACGGCGCGTTTTCTGCGGGAAGCCGAGATCAGCGACGACGAGTTAGCGAAAAGCATTATCGGCGTGATCGGCCAGATTGACGATTACATGCTCCCGGACGAAAAAGGTTATACCGCGATGGTCTGGCATCTGCTCGGCGAAAGCGACGACGTGCGGCAGCGGATTCGGGACGAGGTCTTGTCCACAACGGTTGATGATTTTCGCCGGTTCGCCGATGTGCTTGACGCGGCGAATCAGCACGGATTGGTGGTCGTGATGGGGTCGCCGGAGGCGATTGACAAGGCGAATCAGGAGCGCGGCGGGTGGCTCGAAACGCTGAAAGTGCTGTAAATCTGGAATTGTGATATTGACAGAATTGATAACTGATGTTACGCAGCCGATTCGATGCGAATGACCGCGAACTCCCTTCCCTGGAGGGGAATGGTCGGTGACGCTGCGTAACATGCGTTGGTAATTATGGTGAATATTTTTTTAAGCGTCTTGCCCGTTATCACGATGTTTTTGATTGGGTATGCCTTGCAGCGCGCTCATTTTTTCCGCGCGGAATCTGTTCAGGACATCAAAAAGATCGTGGTCTCAATCGCCCTCCCCTGTTTGCTATTTCAGGCGTTTGCGTCGCTTCGGCTTCAGGCGAAATTTCTGATCGTGATCGGGCTGGTGTTTGGCATCTGCTGCGTCATGGTTCTGCTCGGTCATCTGCTTGCGCGGCCACTCAAGATGTCGTCGCCATATTTTCCGTTGCTGTTGGGCGGATTCGAAACCGGCATGCTCGGCTACGCCATTTTTCTCGCTGTGTATGGCATGGCAGAACTTGATAAATTGGCAATCATTGATTTGGGACAGGTCATCTTCGTTTTTTCCGTGCTGATGGCAATGCTGATCAAGCTGCGCGACGGCACGCAGCGCCCGGCGCAGCTTGTCCGCATGTTTCTCACGTCGCCCGTGATGATCGCAATTCTGCTCGGCCTGCTGATCAGCGTATTGAAAGGGCGGATCAGCGCTCCTGATGCGCGAATCGTCACATATCTCAAGACGCTGGTTTCCATGCTTGGGAATTTGACCGTGCCGCTGATTTGTCTGACATTAGGGTATGAATTTCGCGTTGATGTAGATATGGCGCGGATCGCGCTGAAAACCATCGCGATTCGTTCGGCGCTGCTCATCGGGTTGGTCTTCTTGCTGAATAAAGTCGTCTTCGTCCGGCTGCTCGGCCTTGACTACATGTATGAATACGCCGCGTTGACGATGTTTCTGCTGCCGCCGCCGTTCGTGATTGCGCTGTTTCTGAAAGACGACGATCACGCCAACCGGCATTATGTCGTCAATACGCTGTCGCTCAGCACGCTTGTCTCGCTTCTGCTGTTTTTGCTGGCGATGACGCTCTATCGTTGAGATGCTTCAGGAGTGCGCCGACCCTGACGCGCTCCTGAAAATTTACGGAACAATATGCTATGTCCTCTTCTGCGAAAGTAAAGTTATTGACAGTATATGTCGTTTCGTTGGTAATGATGGCGGCATTCAGCCGCGTCGTCACCGGCTGGGCAGCGGCGGCGTTGATGATGGTCGCGCTTGCGGTCGGCGGCGGCTGGTTGTTCTGGCGGATGCTTGCGACATCGCAAGAACGCATGATTTCATCGGAACAGACCACGCAGAAGCCTGAGTCTTCGACCGACGAAGAACGCCATTTGCTGCATGCGATGGTTGACGCGCTGCCCGATTTGATTTACATCAAAGACACAGAACACCGTTTCGTCATTGCGAATCGCGCTTTAGTTCGACACATGGGGTTTCAGAACGACAATGAGGTGATCGGCAAATCGGATATTGACTTGCTTCCGCCGGAATTCGCGACGCGCTATTATGAAGACGAACGCGCCGTGCTTGAAACCGGGAAGCCGCTGCTTGAGCGCGTCGAGCCTGGCATCGATCAACAAACCGGGGAAAAGCGCTGGTTTTTATCCACCAAAGTGCCGTTTTACGACCAACAAGGCGCGATTCGCGGCATTATCGGCATTGGGCGCGACATCAGCAAAAGCATCAAGGAAAAAGAAGCATTGCAGGCGCTGGTCAGCAGCTTGACCTGGGAAACACTTTCTCTCGAACAATCTGAGGCGGATGGACGCAGCCCTGCCGCATGAAGGCGGGTCGTGGTTCGACACGCTCACCACGAACGGACGCGGAGAACGTTACAGCCCTGCTCTTGGGAATGTCAGGCGATTGCAAACGCTGATAACGCGCTCAGGATTTTTTCAT
>CAZMEO010000300.1:0-4792 GCA_964565315.1 uncultured Candidatus Moduliflexus sp.
GGCGACGATGCTGCAATCGGCGGTCGCCTTGAATAAAGCGTATCCCGCCGATTTGACCATGCCGGATTTGGTCGCCCATATTGACGATCTGTTAGAGCGTTTTCGCAATCGAGCGCTCGGCGACACGATTTTTCGCGTCGGGCGCGATCTGCCGCGAAAATTGGAAAAAAACGACCGCTTAGTCGGCGCGATGCTGATGTCGACGCGCCAGCACTGCCCCTGCGATTTGATGGCCGAAGCCGTCGTCGCAGCCTGTCATTTCCGCGCTGCCGATGAACATGGCAAATTGTTCCCGGCTGACGACGCCTTCGCTTCGCACGATTTCCCGGCAGGACTCGATCATATTCTCGCGAACGTCTGTCACCTGTCCGCCGCCGTTCATGAAGAAGCGGCGGTCATGACCGCGATTCAATCCGCCTTCCATTCCTCGACGAGCAGGCCATAGATAACGAGAGCGTTTTGCTATTTTCGCCCTATGGCAACATGTAAAAGAAATGCCGTCATTTAGAATGACGGCATTCTTTTACATGCCCTATGTTAAGGAATTATTGTCTTTTCTTTCGGGCAAGAGCGAATATTCCGATTAGACCTGTACCAATCAGGAATAGTGTGGTCGGTTCAGGAATAGGAGGCTTATCTGGATTGGCTTCGGTTGTAAAACTCCACATCAGCCCGATGGATTCGCCCATGACATTTTTCGCAACGACCTGCCAGAAATAGGTCGTGTCATATTTCAAATCAACCAGAGGTTCATAGGACGCAGTTTCCAAATCTAACGCAATTGGAAGATCAGGTCTCTGTAGATCTAACAAATCCCACAGATAGAGATCATAGGATGTTGCGTACTCAGAGGCCGCCCAACTCAGCATAGTTGAAACCAGCACATCAGCAGCGCCATCGCTAATCCCTGGATTAAATGGAACTCCTGGAATTGGGGTGCCAATCGTGTTAAACACTTCGTTCGTTGCAATGGCCGCCTCTGTATCAAAGACAATTGTGGCAACATTAGGAACCACCGTCCCAGCAACAAGATCGTTGCGAGTTCGAATGGTAAATGTCACATATCCCTCACCACGACCATTCGTGTCATTGGGCGGGAGGAAACCGACAGTCGCATCTTCTGGCACCTCGCCAGTTGCCCGGTCAATCGTGCGCAATGTCCAGCGCACAACGCCATTCGTTGTGTCAAACGCCACAATAATATCCACAGCAAGATTCGCGTTTAGGATCACCCGGGTTGTGCCACTTTGATTCCCGGCCAGGGCGTTGACAAGTTGATCGCCAAATGCCACATCGCCTAAACTGAAGGTGTTCCAATCAAGCCCACTATCCAGGACATCTGTGACAAATACTTCCTGGGCTGGAGCCGAAGCGGTCGCCACATTCTCAAAGAAAATGGTATAACTCAGCTTGTCTCCGGCGAATACGTAATGTTGATCTCCAACTCCGGCAGGCGCAGCTTTGGCATTGGGATCGTCAGGCCGAATCACTTCTGACTCTGCCGTAGCGGCAAGCATGGTTTCCCCAGTTTCTTTATCAATCACTTTTTCAACCGTAAAGTGAATGATATGGTGCGACGGTAAATCACCCGGCACTTCAAAATAGAATGGGGTACGCAATACCTGACTAGGAGCGAGCGTTCCAGTTCCAAGTATTCTCAGCAGCCCGGTCTGGAATATTCCGTCTTTTGTTAGACTCATGGGCGCATTGGAATCATTGAAGATCGTAAAGTCAGGAATAGTAATCTCAGTCTCAGTCACATTCACCTGCTCCAGCCATAAGGTGTATTTTCGGGCGGGACGAACGGCAGAAGGCGCGTAGGCCGAGATTTCTTCTGAGGAAAAGAGATTCATGGTCGGCAATTGCACATGATCGCTGCAAGCAGTTTCATATCCCTGATCAAGCCAGGCATATAATGGTTTATCACGCCATATTTCCTGGACATCCGTTTTCAAAATTTTGCACTCAAATTGATTCCCGTCCACATGCACAAAATCCGCCGGCAAATTTTCACTTGACCAACTGGGATTTCCGTCAGAGGGAGGAATTGCATAAAACATGTAACCATTCCCAGCCACATCCTGACTGACATAAAGATGCTTCTGATCTCCTTGGCCGCCAACCAGTTTATACCCGAACGTGTCATCTAATGTACCGTTCAACACGTAACGCAAGTAAATATATTCAGCATCCTGGGCAACATAGAGCGCTTTAATATCCCGGCCAGAAACGTTGTTACACTCAGGTCCATTGGTATCAACATACACGCGATCAGTCTCTTCCCAATCAGCGTAGTTGCCGTCAATCACAATCGTTTTCGATTGAACAAAAACGACGCCGTCCGCCAGATCAAAGCCGCCCTCCACAGGAACATCGGCATTAAGTTGAAAATTGGTCGCCTCGCGCGTTTCTCCGCCATTTAGCGTAAGCAATTCAGCCTGGTTACACGCCGTCGAACTTCCGGAAACTGCCCACCATTCATTGAGATATGGGATTTGTGTCCCACTCTGGATATGAGAGGTTCGTAAATAATTCGCGCCCGCTGGAACTTTGATGGTATATGTGCCATTCACAGGATCGGTCTCAGCATGAGCCACCTGTTGCCGTTCGCCACAAGGTTCTCCCTGTAATGCCTCAATGCCAAATTTGATTCCTGTGATGGGCGTCATGCCATCGGCCTGATAGACCCTTCCCGATATCGTCGCCACAGCATTCAGCGTAAAGTCAATCTGCGGCGTATTTTGTAGCTTCACAACCTCAACAGGCGTCGCATCCCCATAATCGAACACATCATGATAAAACGCATCCTGATAGGTTCCCCCCGAACATTCGGCGCAGGCACGCACCCGGTAACTTCCCGCTGGCAAACGTAACGAGTAACTGCCGTCAGCGCTGGTATTGGTCCCGGCGATCCAATCATTCGTCGTATAGTCTGTCGCAAAGACCTGAAGATTCGTGATCGGATTTCCCTCCGTATCCTGAACCATGCCGGTAATCGTGCCCCCCGTTTCCAGAATGAAATTAATATTCGGCGTGTTATTGGGTTCGGTGACTTCGACGGGGTTGCTATAAAATTCATCAACATACGGCAAGGCATCACACGAGGCGCATGCCCGCACACGATACGTTCCGGTAGGCACACGGAGCGAGTAACTGCCGTTTGCATCCGTATTGGTTCCGGCTGTCCATTGATTGGTCACATACTCATTGACATTTATGGAGAGATTGCTGATCGGGTTGCCGGCAGTATCAAGTACCGTCCCGGAAATCGTGCCCCCCGTTTCCAGAATGAAATTAATATTCGGCGTGTTATTGGGTTCGGTGACTTCGACGGGGTTGCTATAAAATTCATCAACATACGGCAAGGCATCACACGAGGCGCATGCACGTACCCGATAACTCCCTGTTGGCAGGCCAGCAATGGTATAGTTTCCATTCGAATCCGTATTCGCGCCGCTCATCCACGCATTGGTCGTATAATCGGTTGCAAAAACCTGAAGGTTGACAATCGGATTTCCATTCGTATCCTGAACTGTGCCGGAAATCGTGCCATTTTGCACAATAATTTGAGCAAATGTCGCTGATGTCCAGAAGATCACCAGGCAAATCCACACAACACTTATCACCCAATATGCAGTGTGATTGAATTTTTTACACATGGTTTCTTCCTCCATGAAGTAGAAATGTAATTTAACCATAGTCTTCAAAACAAGTAGATGATTACCGCTGCTCAAATGTCTCCCCTCAAAGACATCACCTCCTTGTCGTATTCCCAATAAAAAAGCCGGGATGCCTTTTCCAGGCAACCCGGCTGTCTTTGAAAGACCCGTGGCTTTCCGTCCTCATCTTGCGATGAGTTTGGCTTTTTCAGAATAAAAAAAATGACGCAATGCAATAATACTCGCGCTTTATTTTACGTGCAGCTTATATTATCAATATGTCAAGCAAAAAATATACCATTCTCAATGCTTTTTTATAAAGATTTTACATCAGCCTTGTAACATCTTATTTTTCAAGAAGAAATGACTTATTTTTGTTGACATTCCCAGACGACCTGGCTCTGACGATCCTGAAAATGTGGAGCAAAGGTGTAAATATTTTCGACACCACCATTGTATCTAATTTAATGTATGGCATTATAACTAACTATAAAATAATAAAATAGCTATTATTATAATAAGTGTAAAAAAAATCGACACTTATTTTTTATCTCATTAATCAGACTATTAACTATAAATAGTTACGACGATTCATTGGCCGTTGTTTGTTTTTGCGCTAAATTTAACAAATTTAGCGCAAATCCTCTGTCGTCAGCGTATCCATTCCTCGGCAAGCAGGCCATAAATAATATGACTGACGCATTCGCCGTACAGATTTCCTGCGCGGCGAATGACGCCTTCTTGCGTAAAACCGAGCCGTTCGGGGATCGCCCGGCTGCGATGGTTGCTTTCGGCGCAGAAAATTTCGATTTTTTTCACGCCGAGTTCCTGAATGCCGATATTGATCATCGCCTTGACGCAGCGTGTCATAATGCCGCGCCCGTTCGCGTCTTCGGCGAGCCAGTAGCCGATTTCTCCCATATCAATCTCGCGCTTGATCGTGTGATACCCGATCATGCCGACAAATCGGTCTTGATAAAAAATGCCGCATTGCAGGCCGCTTTCGTCGCTCACCTGTTGAAGCGTCTTTTTGATGAATTCCTTTGAATCTTCAACGCGGGTGTTGCCATCAACCCAGGGCAGCCAGGTTCGCAAAAACTGCCGGTTTTTATCGACAACCTCAAAGACCTCTT
>CAZMEO010000301.1:0-2115 GCA_964565315.1 uncultured Candidatus Moduliflexus sp.
ATGATCAGGGATAATCAGTCTCATCAGCCCAATCAGTGTTCGCTTAGCACCGTTTCGCAGCCTCCGCGTTGACTTCTGCGAAAGGGTACCGTTCGAAGTCACCGAAATGCGGCAGATTCCTGATTTTCAGGCGCGTGAACACGGGCGTTTGGATACCGCATAAAAATTTGGTCAGGTTGAGCGGCGTGGCGTGTTTGCCTGCCGTTTTCATGAATTCCCGCGTGAAGTCAGCAAAATTCACCGTCGCAAGCGGCGGCAGCGCGATGGTGCGTTGAAGCGCTGCTTTGCCCTGCTGACAGACGGAACAATGGCCGCATTTCTCCTGCGTCAGATGTTCGCCGAAATACGCGGCCAGGCGTCGGCTCAGACAGGTGTCGCTCTCGAAAAACTGACCATGCGGTGAATGCGCTGAATTTCGTGTGGTTCTTTTGTGTGAAACAGGGTGAAAATTTTTTCTGCCATCGCATCCGCGTCGAACGCCTGCGTCAGAATGTCATACACATCAACGGCCTGTTTCGCCTGTAATTCGATCCACCCTTTTTCTTCGAATCCCCGGCCATCTGTGATGAGTGACATGTCTTACCGCGTCACATTGATGACAGAGAGCTGGTTCGCAACCTGTTTGAGGGCGTGAAACGCAGCTTTGGCGACCTCTTCGACATCCGTGAGACGCCACCACAGAAAATGCGCGGCGCGTTTGAGAAGCGTTGGTTCCTGAATGATATGCGCTAAGTCGCCGATCATTTCCGCCGCGCAGCGTCTGGCGTTCTGGTTGCGATCTCCTAACAGCTTGATCAGCGGACGAATCACCTCAACATTTCTTAAATGTACGATCTGTTCGGCGGCCACGTTTCGAATAAACTCCTGATCGCTTTTAATCGCCTGAATCAGATACGGCAGCGCCCGCTCATCCTCAATCCGGCGCAGCGCATTCGCCGCCACTCGGCGCACAAATTCATTGCGCTGCGACATCGCTTGAATCAGCGCGGGGATGGTTTCGACCTGACAGACCTGCGCTAAGGCTCTGGCCGCCGCCTGGCAGACGTCCCAATCCGTATCGGTCAACGCCTGAATCAGTGAACTGGCGGCGCGGCTGTCGCCGATCTGTCCGAGCGCTTCGACCGCTGCCCAGCGCACTTTTTGATGCGCATCGTTAAACAGGCCGATCAGCGGCAGCACGGCGAGCGGGTCTTTGATCTGCCCTAACGCATGGGCGGCCACCCATCGCACGAACCAGAACTGATCCGACAGCGCGTGAATCAACGCGACCACAGATTTCGGATCGCAAATCTGCCCCAACGCTTCGGCGCAGGCGCGGCGCACGTTTTCATCGCCTTCGTTTTGGAGCGATTCAATCAGGATCGCCGCTGCCTGCGGATCGGCGATGCGACCTAAGGCATACGCCGCCGCCCACCGCTCGCGATACGAGGTATCCTGCAAAATCGTCATCAATACCGGCACGGCCTCCGCAGAACCGATTCGGCCTAACGATTCGACGGCGGCCTGGCGGATGCCGACATCGTCATCTTGAACGAATTGGATCAGGGGAAACACCGCCTCTGCCGTGCCGATTCGCCCTAACCCCTTCACGGCAATGCGTCGTAACTTGGGATGTTTATCTTGCAGGAATTCCAACAAAACTGGACAGGCTTGTGCATCCCCCATCTCACCAAGCGCAGCGGCGACCGCTGTTCTGACATCAAGGCTCGGATCATGGCGCAATGCTAACAGCGCGGCAACGGCATCTTTTCCGCCGATTCGCCCTAACGCCTGCGTCGCAATCTGGCGCACCCGCGCAGACTCTTCGCGCAGGGCTTCGAAGAAATACGGAGCGGCGTCGCTATCGCTGATTTGATTGATCGCGTTTTCCGCGTCCTTCAGCACATTCGGATCGCTTTCGTATTTTAACGTTTGCAGCAGGAACGGCACGATTTGCGCGTCGCCGATCCGCTTCAGCGCTTCTTTGGCGGCGCGGCGGATATACGGTTTTTCATGCTTCAATTTCTGAATCAGGTATTCCGCCACCGTCGTATTTCCGATGCGCCCCAACGCCTCAATCGCGGCGCGGCAGACATAGCCCTGCGCGTCATTCAAGCGCTGCACGAGAAACAACAC
>CAZMEO010000301.1:2215-4745 GCA_964565315.1 uncultured Candidatus Moduliflexus sp.
CGGTTGACAAAATCGCGGCTTTTTCTCATCGCGTTTGCCACAAACGGCACGATTTCCGGGTCGTCGATGCGACCGAGCGCATACGCCGCCGCCCAGCGGACTAATGGCTCCTCGTCGTCCAGCATTTTGACAAGGCCGGAGACGGTGCGCAGGCGGGAATAGGGGTTATTGATCGCGCCGATTTGCCCAAGCGCTTCGACCGCTGTCAGGCGCATCTCCTTGCTGCTGTCTGTCAGGGTGTGAAGCAGCGATGGAATGACCTGCTCTCCGCCGATTTGCTGCAACGTTCGAATCACGATTTTGCGGATATCCAGGCGCTCGTCGTCCAGGCCATGCACTAATTCGGGAATTGCCAGTTCATCGCCGATTTGACTGAGCGCCTCTGCTGCGGCTTCTCTGAC
Organism: uncultured Candidatus Moduliflexus sp.; assembly: GCA_964565315.1. GTDB lineage: Bacteria > Moduliflexota > Moduliflexia > Moduliflexales > Moduliflexaceae > Moduliflexus. Next base: position 2,617 of record CAZMEO010000301.1, read on the forward strand.
TGGCTCGCGTTTGTCGTTCAGGGCATCAACCAGACAGGCCACACTCCCTAAACGCTTGAGCGCAAACGCAGCGGTTCGGCGGACTTCCTGGTCGTCATCTTGCAGCGCCGCCAATAACGGCGGACATTCCTCTTGCGCGCCGATAGCGCCGAGCATTTCCGCCGCAGTTCGCCGCACGTCAACCTGTTTATCGTGCAGGGCGTTCACAAGATGTGGGATCATTTCCGGCATCTGACAGCGTTCGAGCAACTGCATGATCGGCTGGTGATCCGGAGTATGCGGCCAGAGCCGTTGCGGCAGCGCGAATAATGCCTGGAAACGAGGCGAAATGGATTCATGAAACGCCGCAAACCAGAGCGCCCCCCAGAATAACGCGGTCACCGCGATGCCCCAATCAGGAAACTGCGGAATGATTTTCAAGAAAATCGGAAGCAGGAGAAACCCCGACGCAAATGTCACATGCGAGATGGTCTGGCGTTGCTTGCCCAATGGGACGGTCAGCGGCGCAAGATGTTTCAGCAGGGTGGGCGCGAATTGATGATGGCTTTCCATGTTCGTTTGAAAAATTCTGATCGCAAACAACACATCTCGATGCAGCAAGGTTTCGAACCAACTGACGCCGCGCACCAATCGGCGCAGCAGCATGAGCAGATGTTCTTGCTCCAGCGTATGAGCGCAGAGGATCAGGATTTCCTGCCAGGCATAATGATGCAGCCGGGCGGAATACCATGTCCAGCCTAATTGGGCATTTTTTCGGAAAATTCTGGCGATTTGTCTGGCGGCGGCAAATTCTCTGAACAGGGCATGGCGAAATATGACATACTCGTTGCCCTCATCGCGCCAGGTCTGCAAGACGCCGTTCTGCTGCCAGCAGCGCATGATTGTTTCCGCAAGCTCAGGCCAATTGACGGAAAGATGCGGCGCGTTCGCCTGCAATTCGCGGGCGAATGCGGCGATCAGGCGTTGCCGCAGAAAGGCTGTCTCGTCGCGAGTTTCACAGGCATTGGTCTGGAGATGCCAGCCTATCGAATCCAATCCCTGCCGCAGGAGTTCGCGGCGCGTCGCGGGCGGCAGGTCGCGCCAGGCCGCCTGCGCGTTGATTTCAGGTTCGCTGATTTCTGCAAGCGCGTCAAGGCAGCGCTCATACAAGGCGGTGCGTTCTTCTGGAATTTCCTCGAATTGCTGCGCTTCTGAAAAGGCGCATAAATAGGTTAAAAAGAGTGGATTGTGAATCTGGCCGCGCAACTGCGGCTTCTGCGCAAATTGATGTTTGAGCCATTCCGTGCGTTTTTCCGCCCAATCCCAGAGCGTTTGCCGCTGTTCCGATAAGGCGGAAAAACAGTCGTCGATGAATTCATCTACATCGTGCGCCGTCATCGGAATCAATTCGAAATGCGTAAAACTCTCGAATCCGGCGATTTGATAGCCGGTCGGACGAGATGTCAGGACGATCATGCCGGGCAATTGCGTCAGTTCTTCGATGACAGTTTCGCGAAGGCCGTGCAGCGTTTCCAGATCGTCGCACAGCCAGAGGAACGCATTATGCTCCGCAAACGCGGTTACGAGCGCGTGATTACCGTTTGCCGCCTGATTGAAGGCGAATTCCCGGAGCGAAAGCCGCGCGTTACTGCGCCGGGCAATGGCGTAATGCGAAAGAGAAACGAGGAGCGGAAGCGGGGCGTCGGCCTGCGCGGAAAAATCATGCGCCAGCCCTTGCAGCAGCGTGCTTTTCCCTGAACCGGGCGCACCAAGAATCATCAGGCGGCGATATGTCTGCACGGCGAGCAGCGGGGCAATCGGCGCGGGACGCACTAAATTCCGGTAAATTTTCCCGCGCTGGTAATACTCTTCCCCTAACCAACTGAGGGTGGAGAGCATTTCTTTAAGCGACGATTTCGACGAACGCGCGTCGTAGAAAATTTCTTCGTCGCGCTGCTGGGCTGCGCGGGGCATTTCCTCTTGGAACGCTTGCAGTCTCGCATACTGCCGGTTCAGCGGGATGCGCGTATCGGCGGATGGTTCTGGCGGCGCTTGCGTCAGAGGAATCCCGGAAAGGCTGACGGACGCGGTCTGTTCGTAAAGTTGCTGCCGGTAGGCTTGCAATGCCTCAGCGCTGTTCATGTTTATTA
>CAZMEO010000302.1:0-4734 GCA_964565315.1 uncultured Candidatus Moduliflexus sp.
TAAAATATTGACACGAGATATGATGGCGAGAACGCAGGTGTCAGGCACGTTGAAAGTACCTGACACCTGAGATCGATTGCGTTACTTGATTAAGGCAAAATCGGTCTCCTTTACCTGCAATATCGGGTATTCTTTGATCACATTGCCGCCCTGATCGAAATGAATAATGCCGGTAACGCCTGGAAAATCGTGAATATTGGCCAGCGCGTCCCGAATGGCTTTCCGATCGGTCCCCGCCTGTTTCATGGCTTCGACAATCAAATTCAACGCATCATAGGCGAGCGCGGCTTCTTGCGTTGGCGGCTGCTGATATTTTTCCTTGAACGCCTTCACAAATGCTTGCACTTCAGCGCGCGGCGAATCTGGAAAAAAGCCTAATGAACTGGTGTAAAGGTTGCGCCGGGCGGCAGGCTCAAGTTCGAAAATGGTCGGCGAATAAAAATCAACATAGCCCATGATCACCACATCTTCCCAGCCGATCTGCGCGCGCTGCTGGAGAATCATCTTTCCGTCTGGAAGCTGCGTGAACAGATACAATGCCTCAGGCTGCGCCGCGCGTAGTTTTTCTAAAATTGGAAGAAAATCTGTCGTGTGATCCAGAAATCCTTCAGAAGCGACAATATTCCCACCTAATCGTTTGACCTCGGCAGTAAAAATTTGTTGTGCGGCAACGCCCCAATCGTTATTTAAATACAACACCGCCACGTTCTTTTTTTGCAATTTTTCGACGACGGCTCTCGCCATAAACGTGCTGAGCAATTCATCCGTGCCAGGCAAGGAAAAGCTAAACGGGCTGCCCGGCGCAAACGACGGGTGCGACGACGTCGGCGAGATTTGCACCATTTCAGCGCGATGGAAAAATGGCTGCGCCGCCATTGAAGATGAACTGGCAAAATCGCCGATGACGGCCACCACTCGCTGATCCTCCGTCATTTTGCGGGCGACGCGCTTGGCGATATTCGGGTCCCCTTCGCTATCGCCGGGAAGCAATTCCAGCGAACGTCCGTCGATGCCGCCCTGCGCATTGACGGCTTCGATGCCCAATCGAACGCCTTGTTCAAAGCTGATGCCGTATTCGGCATATTCCTTTGACAGCGGGGCTGACAGGCCGATATAAATGGGGTCGGCGGCGGTCGAAATGTGCGGCGCAGCCAGGCTGATGAGAGATGCGAGTGCGAAACAGAACAACGCAATGCGCTTTTTCATATCAAACTCCTTGTGATCATTTGATGCATCTTCACAACGCAAAGGCGCATCAAAAAGCGTGGTTGGTGACATGCGATTTCCTCTGCGATTTCTTCGGAGAATCTGCTCTCTCGATGGAATCCATAACAAATATTTTTTCCTAAAAAGAAAATGCAAGTAATATTGTGACATCGTTTCTTTTCATCGGAATATGGCTGAAAATAAACGCTGAACACCCGTCTGAATTTCCTCGAATTGCAGATTGCCGTAGCCTAACAGAATTTTTTCTGCATGGCGGCCTTTGACGATAGCAGATTCTTCAACCGTCGTGACCTGCACGCCATGTTCAAGCAGGTCTTCAAGGCGCTGCGCCGTAAATTCGATCCCGTTAAATGCGGCAACAACATATAACCCTGTTGAATCGCCGCTGATCGCGATGCGATCCCCGAATGTGCGCGTTAATTCTTCAAGCAGTAGCGCTCGTTTTGCCCGATACAGCTTTTTCATTTTATTAAAATGCCGGTCAAAATGCCCTTCTGCAATAAAGGCATTCAAGGCCAACTGCGACAGCGACGGGGTGACAAAGCCTAACATGGATTTGATCCGGCGGCAGCGCTCGAACAGCGCATCTGGCACAACGATATAGCCGAGCCGGATCGCCGGACAGAGAATTTCGCTGAAACTGCCGACATGCAGGACGCGCTCCGGCTCTAAGAGATGCAGCGTGCTGATTGGCGAGCCGAGATGACGAAACTCGCTGTCATAATCGTTTTCAATGATATAGGCGTCAGCGGCTCTGGCGTATTCGATCAGCTTGACGCGGCGCTGAATCGGCAGGACGCTGCCGAGCGGAAATTGATGCGACGGCGTGACGATGATGCCGCTCGTCGGCAAATCCGGCGGAATCTGTTCGACCTGCATCCCTTTTTCATCGACTGGAATAGGCCGGAAGGGATAATCAGACATGGTTAAAATTCGGGAACTTCCAAGAAAAACGGGGTCTTCAATAATGAATGCTCGGCCAGGCTGCGCAACCGCCTGAAACAGGATCGCCAATCCCTGCGCCGAGCCGGAGACGAGCATAATCTGTTCCGGGCGGCAGCGCAGCCCTTTGGTTTTGAGCAAGAATCCGGCTAATGTTTGCTGTAGCTGCGGCAGACCTTCCGGCGGCAAATAATTAAAGACATCTTGCGGCGCGTCGAAACAGGCGTTCCGCAGCAGTTTTGCCCAGAGTTGACGCGGGAATTGCGACAAATCCGGCACGCCGATCTCAAAATCAATCACGTCCTGCAACGACTGGCGGCGGCGAATCTGTGCGTCTTGTCGCTGCTGCGTGCGCGCGACGTCCTTGTATTGTTCGAGATAGCTCCCTTCGGCAACATACGTGCCTGAGCCTCCCTGACTTTCAAGAAAGCCTTCCGCAATTAATTGTTCATAGGCGTAAATCACCACATTGCGCGAAATCTGCATCTCCTGCGCAAATTTTCGCGACGAAGGCAATTTCGTGCCGGGCGGCAGCTCGCGCGAGAGAATCTTCGAGCGCAGTTGTTCGCAGATTTGTTTCGTCAGCGGCATGCCTGACGTTTTATCAATCGCAACCCAGAGCATCGGCGTTTTTTAGGCATAAAAAGTGGTTCTAAAAAATTTTTGAAAAGTGGCTCTTTACAGAACCACTTTCTATATTTATGTTACCTTTCAAAATGGTAAAGGGAAAAATGGTTTTTCTTGATTTTTTGTCACGAAACACGCAACACATCAACACATAAACAGCCCTGACAGGGCTTCACAATGCAAGGAGCAAGGCACATGAAACGAATCTTAGGACGAAGCGGGATTGAAGTGAGCGCGATGGGATTAGGCTGCTGGGCGATTGGCGGCCCCTGGACGCTGAATGGGATGCAAGCGGGCTGGAGCGTGGTGGATGACGCTGAATCCATCCGCGCGATTCAGCGGGCGATTGAACTCGGCGTCACGTTTTTCGATACGGCGGCGAATTACGGCAGCGGCCACAGCGAGCGCATCGTAGGGCAGGCGCTCAAAGGGCGGCGCAGCGAGATGGTCATCGCGACCAAATTCGGCTATCGCGTCAATGAAACCGTGAAAGAGGTCACGCCGTACAACCAAAACGAAGAAGACAGCGATGTTGCCAGCCATATTTTTGAGGATGTCGAGGCGAGCCTGAAACGGTTGGACACCGATTATCTTGATGTGTATCAACTTCATGTCTGGGGGCTGTCTATCGAACGGGCGCTGGAAGTGCGCGACAAGCTCGAGGAGCTGGTCAAGGCTGGGAAAATCCGCACATACGGCTGGAGTACCGACCGCACCGACGCGATCAAAGCGTTTTCAACCTCGCCCAACTGCGGCGTCGTGCAGCAGCAATTGAGCATCCTTGACGGCAATGTGGAATTGCTGAAGCTCTGCGAAGAATGGAATCTCGCCAGCATCAATCGCGGCCCGTTAGGCATGGGGCTGTTGACCGGCAAATTTGCGCCGGATTCCACCTTCGCGAATGACGATGTGCGCAAACATGCCAACTGGCATCCCGGCTTTAAAGACGGCAAACCGACGCAGGCGTGGCTCAAGGCGCTGGAAGCGATCCGCGAAATTCTGACCAGCAACGGGCGCACCTTAGCGCAAGGCGCATTAGCCGGAATCTGGGCAAGAAGCCCGCAAACCGTGCCGATTCCGGGATTCAAACATGTGAAGCAGGTCGAAGAAAACGTCAACGCTATGAAGTTTGGCGCGTTAACTGAAGCGCAGATGGCTGAGATTGATCAACTGCTTCGCCGCGTTGTTGAATAAATCATAGAAACGTCTCGGAGGGGAACTACAAGGATTAGGTGTAAAAAAGGATATGACCTTATCCTTTGTAGTTTCAAGCAATACGATGAAGATTGCAATTCTCTATCATAGTGAAACCGGAAATACCGCCAACGTTGCGGAATTGATTGCAGATGGGGCGAAAGGCGTTCATGGCGCTGACGTAAAAACTATGAGCATCGATGCGCTTGACGCCGATTTCATCAAGCAGGCGAGTGCCGTAGTGTTCGGCTGTCCGACGTATGCAGTGTCCATGTCATGGCAGATGAAAAAATTTTTGGACACGACCAATTTAGACCTTGCCGGAAAATTAGGCGGCGTGTTCGCCACCGCTAATTATGTCGGAGGCGGCTCGGAAATTGCGGAACTCACGATGATCGCCGCGCTGTTATTGCGCGGTATGTTGGTGTATTCCGCCGGGTTTACTTGCGGGAATCCGCTCACGCACCTCGGCGCGGTCGCCATTCAATCCGGCGATGACGCGCAACGCAAACGCGCTCAAATTTTCGGCGAACGGATGGCGCAAAAAGCAAACGAGTTATTCGGAGTATAATTATTCATATTACGTTTCCGCAGTTCCCCTCCTGGGAGGGGCAAGGGGAGGGTCAATGAATTATTCCGCAACCCACCCCACCCCCTCCCAGAATGGGAAATTTGCGGATAAAATTATTTATGCAATATCGTCAATTTGGAAAGCTTGATTGGAAGGTGTCGGCATTAGGATTC
>CAZMEO010000303.1:0-4727 GCA_964565315.1 uncultured Candidatus Moduliflexus sp.
GTGTTTCGTGGTGATCTCTCATGAAAAATCATGGAGTCAAAAATGGAAAATGGCTGTCTGACAGCGCAAAACTGTCTGACAGCCATATCAAACATGACGCGACTCGATGCGCTTACACGCCGAGATCGATCATGGCGTCAGCCACTTTGCGGAATCCAGCGATATTCGCGCCGTTCAGATAGTTGCCCGGCGTACCGAATTCGTCGGCGGCCTGCGCGGCGGCCTTGTGAATGTTGACCATAATCTGATGCAGTTTGGCGTCCACTTCTTCGCGCGTCCAGTTCAGGCGCATCGCGTTCTGCGACATTTCCAGGCCGGAGGTTGCCACGCCGCCTGCGTTGGCCGCTTTGCCGGGGCCGTACAGGACTTTATTTTGCAGGAACACGTCCACCGCTTCGAGCGTTGACGGCATGTTCGCGCCTTCCGACACGCAGTAGCAGCCATTCGCGACAAGCGCTTTGGCGTCTTCGGCGGAAATTTCGTTCTGCGTAGCCGACGGCAGCGCGACTTCGGCTTTGGTCAAGCCCCAGGGGCGTTTGTTCTCGAAATATTTCGCTTTCGGGAACTTGGCGACATATTCCTGAATGCGTCCGCGTCGGATGTTTTTTAATTCCATCACAAACATCCATTTTTCCTGATCAATACCGTCTTCGTCAATAATCGAGCCGTTCGAATCCGACAGGGAGATGACTTTGCCGCCTAATTGATTGATTTTTTCAATCGTGAACTGCGCCACGTTGCCAGAACCGGAGACAAGGACGCGCTTTCCAGCAAAGCCTTCGCCTCTGGTTTTCAGCATTTCTTCGGCGAAATAGACGTTGCCGTAGCCGGTCGCTTCCGGGCGAATCAAGCTGCCGCCCCAGTTCAAGCCTTTGCCGGTCAGCACGGAATCATACGAATTGACGATCTTTTTATATTGACCGAACAGATAGCCGATTTCACGCCCGCCGACGCCGATGTCGCCCGCCGGAACATCCGTATCCGGTCCAACGTGGCGATACAATTCGCGCATGAAGCTCTGGCAGAAACGCATCACTTCGTTATCGGATTTGCCTTTCGGATCGAAGTTGCTGCCGCCTTTGCCGCCGCCCATCGGGAGACCTGTGAGGCTGTTTTTGAAAATCTGCTCGAAACCTAAGAACTTGAGAATGCCGAGGTTGACGGACGGGTGGAAACGCAAGCCGCCTTTATACGGCCCAATGGCGCTGTTGAACTGGACGCGGTAGCCGCGATTCACCTGAATCTGGCCTTTATCATCTACCCATTCGACGCGGAACAAAATCGTGCGTTCCGGCTCGACAATGCGCTCTAAAATGCGGGCTTGTTCATACTTTGATTCGCGATCCATCACCAGGCTCAGTGATCCTAACACTTCGGTCGCGGCTTGCAAGAATTCTTTTTCCCAGGGATACGTTTCTTGCAAATTCTTGAGAACTCGTTCTACGTATGTATTCATTGGCACAGCCTCCTGCCCTTTCATTTGCCCTATTTGTAAGGGCGGTTACGATTTTTTTGAGAAAATGACGCACCGGTCGTCTTCTCTTAAATCAGTAGATGTTGTTGATACAATGTTCATGACGATGCTCACAGACCTTCCGGCATAAGATCGCCCTCCATGCGACCTTTGCAATAACGATTCTGAGGCAAACGAACTTAAGAAAAAAGGAAATCTTCGTGTCAAGAGGATAATGCAAAGAAAATTCCTTTGATGCAAGATATGCTTATTTTGTCATGAGTTACCGCGAAATATACGAAAATGTGAATCTCCTCTTTCTGTGAGATTGGGAGCATGGTCTGATTTTTTCGTGTCTTGTGCGTGTTTCGTGGTGGTTGCTAAATAGTTCTCTTGCTATCGCCTCGTCTCCATCACGACGCGCAGGCCGTAGCTGGCTTCGCGGCTGGCGGGGCTGTCGAAATCGCGGAAGGCGCTGCGGCAGCCTTTGGGCAGGATGTCCCACGCGCCGCCGCGCATGACGCGCAGTGATTCGTCTCCGCCGTCTTCCCAGGCTGAGCCGTTGTGCGGCGCGTCTTCATAATCAGGATGCCAGGGGTCGGCGCACCATTCCCAGACATTGCCGTGCATGTCATACAGGCCGAATCCGTTGGGGAGAAAACTGCCGACCGGCGTGGTTTCGCCGCGATATTCCCCGGTCGGCTCGGAAGCGTAGGAATGCGTGGCATCGTAATTCGCCAATTCGGAGGTGATGGCGCTGCCGAAATGGAACGGCGTGACGCTTCCGGCGCGGCAGGCGTATTCCCATTCCGCCTCGCTCGGCAAGCGATACAGACGGTCATGCCGGGCAGACAACTTTTCGCAGAATTGCCGCGCGTCGTCATGCGCAATCATTTCTACCGGGCGCGTTTCGCCGCGAAATCTGGAGGGATTGTCCCCCATGACCGCCTCCCATTGTTCCTGTGTCACCGGGTATTTGCCGAAAAAAAATGACGGCACCGTCACCTGATGCTGCGGCATTTCGCGGGGAAAGCATCCGATTTCATCCTCCGGCGCTCCCATCATGAAACTCCCGCCCGGAATATAGACCATTTCCAGCGTTACGCCGAACCCAAGCTCCTCGATATGCTGCCGCGACCGCGCTAACCGGTTTTCTCGCAAGATTTCCTCGATGTCCACGCCTTTGACGGCGAGCAGCAGATAACGCAGCGCGTCTTTATATTCCGGCTGAAAGCCGACGATCTTTGCGTATAACTGCCGCGCAAGCGCGGTATTGCCCTGTTGCAGCGCTAATCCGGCCTGCAAATAACATTCCGCCAACGAGCGTTGGTTCTGGGCGCGGCGCAATTTCCGCCGCCAATCCTTGCGATCCGGAAACTCTTGCAGCAAGCGCCTGTAAATGCCGATGGCTTCCGCCCAATCTTCCGCGTGTTCATGCTCCGCTGCAATCTGGAGGTGATGCGCTAATTTTTGCTTGCCGGTGGTGACGCTCGCAATTCCGTCCTCATCGCCGATCTGACGGTAGAGTTTGAGCGCTGCGTCGAAATTCCCTTTTTGCGCGGCGGTTCTTGCAATATTCAGCAGAAGCGACTGTTTCTTCTTGAGCGCCGTCACCTGATCCGGGTCAATTTCCAGAATGCGGTTATACGTCGTGAGTTGAGCGTTGCCTTCCTGGATGTCGGCCAGTGCCAATAATGCGCCGATCAGACCGGGCTGCGCGGAACGTGGATCGAAATAATACGCTGGTTCGAGGACATCCACCGCTTTGGCTGGTTTGCCCTGGCCGAGCAGCACTTGCCCCAACAGCAGCCGGGCGCGGAAATGATTCGGGTTGACATGCAGCGCATTATGCAGCAGGCGTTCCGCTTCCGTGAGATTGCCCATTTTATAGAAGCCCTCGCCGCTGCGATAGAGCGATTCGGCCAGCGGCTCGAGGCTGTCTAACTCGGCTTTCACGCGGCGCAAGGGTTTTTCCGCCGTCACCCAGCGCCGCAGAAGCGGCACGGCAAAGCGGAATTCGCCCTCGACGGGGCGGAGCAAATCCCACCGAATCAGCGTTTCCGGCGCTAATTCGAGTTCGCGGAGAATCAGCCGGACTTTGCTGTGGTGCAGGATCGTGGTCAGTTCCTCAAGGCCGATCACGTCGTTCGGCGATTCCGCCATCGCCGCCATGACTACGCGCTCGGCAGGCGGCAGGCCGTTCCATATCCATTGAAACGCATTCGCCCCCTGTTCCAGCGTTTTGTCAATCGCCGCGTCCACGTCGTCGGCATAGACGATTGGGGCATGGCTGTGGAGCGAAGGCGCTTGCGGTTCAGCGACATGAGACGCGCGGGCGGCTTCCCAGATTTCGCTGCACAACAACTGCGTCAAATAGGGATGTCCCTGCGTCCAGCGCCAGACCCGATCCACCGCTTCGATTCCCCAACTCAGGCTGCCATGATGTTCGGACTGGCGGACGATCTCGCGGCAATCGTCCTGCGACATCAGCGAGACCTTGCGAGAGGGAATGCCCTTGAACGTGGCAAGCGTGTCGGTGGAGAGTTCTTCGGGACGCCGCCCTAAGACGAAGACGAATTGGATGCCTTTCGCCGTCCGCATCAATTTTTGCAAGTACGGAAAAAACGTTTTGCCCGCCTGCTCGCGCTGCGGTTGGTCCAGCACGTCGAATTCGTCAAGGAGCAGGACAAGCTGCTGGTTCAGCTTTTGGCAGGCCGTCGGAAGGAAGATTTCGGCGAAAAAACGGACATCACGCTCGAATTGCTCGCGTTCCGGCAAATCAGCGGTCGTGGCGGCGGAGATTTTCTGCGCCATTTGATACAAGACTTGCTCCAGGGGCAGCGAGGCGCGGTTTTGCAGGTCGAAATAGACGGCGCGGTAGGCGTTGCCCGCGCTGAGTTGTTTTTGCAGGTGCAGCAGGACGGAGGTTTTGCCGATGCGTCTCTGGCCGAAGAGGACGATGGCGTTCGTTTCCGGATGCTGCAGCACCCGCAGGACTTCTCTCAAAATATCAGTGCGTCCGATAAATTTTTCCTGTCCGTGAACAGGATTGCCAGCAATATAAGGATTGGAGAAATTCATAACCTGTCTCGGATACATGGCAATTGCCGAAGTGAATACTTACTTTTGTAAATATGGTTATTATAAATTTACATACGTTAATTTGTCAAGCCGAATTTATGCGAATCTTTGTAAATTCCCGTGAAACCTCGCGATGCTGCGGCATCGTCTCGTTTAAGGCTGCGAAGGCGTATTGGAGGGAATCGCGGGGCGG
>CAZMEO010000304.1:0-4726 GCA_964565315.1 uncultured Candidatus Moduliflexus sp.
TTGCAATTTATCCAGGATCGCCAGTTGTTTCCCGCTCCGCCGGAATATCCGCTGTCAGACGGATTGCGCCAGTATTTGAGCCTGTATAAGCCGCTTGCGTTAGCAATTGACACGGAAAAAGCGCGCTCCGAATATATTATCGCCCCGCTGCTTGGCGAATTAAAAATACGGCATCGCCAGCAGATCAGTTTGTTTTCCGGCATCGAGTTCACTGTGGATAAGGCGCAGGGGTTAAGCGGGCGATGTGATTATATTCTGTCGCATTCAGCGGATCAGTATGTGCTGACGGCTCCGGTCGTGATGATGGTGGAAGCCAAAAACGATAATATCAAAAGCGGCATTCCCCAATGCGGCGCGGAAATGGTCGCGGCGCAACTCTATAACACGCAACGGCAGACGCCTCAAGAGGTCGTCTATGGCTGCGTATCAACAGGAACGAATTGGAAATTTTTACAACTTTGCGGTCATGATTTTTTCATTGATCTTGACGAATATTATATTGACACCCCTGAAAAAATCATGGGAATATTGATGAAGATGTGCCTTGTGGCATAACGTAAGATGACCGTGTTCATGCCTGAACATTCCGTTCAGAGAACATGCTTCGGTAGTGGTCTTATGGGGATTGAACTCAGGAGTGTCAAATCTTGATTTGACCGCGAAATCAAGATTTCGCACTCCTAACACATCAGTCATAATAAAGCCACCACCCATGCTGCAAACATTTGATTATGAGTCCATCGTATCATCGTTCCTATATCTGCGCCAGTCTGATTGCCGCGTTCCGAAAGCTTGGCGGCTACTCGATCTTTTCGGAACTGACGCTGCAAATTCAGGGAAAAGATTATATTCCTGACGTCAGTCTCTACGCGAAACGCAAAATCAATTTGATGCAAGAAGATATTATCAAAATGACCGAAATGCCCTTGTTGATCTGTGAAGTGATTTCGCCGACGCAAGGAACGCAAGACGTGTTAAGCAAATTTCCCGCCTATTTCGGCGCGGGGATCGTCTCCTGCTGGATGGTTGTTCCGCTATTGGCGTCTGTCATCGTCTATTCCGCCCCCGATGCCGCTATCGCCTTTAAAACAGACGATGTTGTAGATGCTGCGTTGAATATCCGTCTTTCACTCCAGGAAATTTTCGAATAGTTTGCATGAAAGGAGGTACGTCGTGTCAGAATTTGCAGTTGAGATGCGAGAGATTACGAAACAATTTCCCAGAGTATTAGCGAATGACCATGTGTCATTCACGGTCAAAAAAGGGGAAATTCACGCACTGGTGGGCGAAAACGGCGCGGGCAAATCCACGCTGATGAATCTGCTGTACGGCCTGCTTCGCCCGGATAAAGGCGCGATTATGATTCACGGCCAGGAACGCCATTTCTCCGGCCCGGCGGACGCCATCGCTTCCGGCATCGGCATGGTGCATCAGCATTTTATGCTGATTCCGCCGCTGACGGTCGCCGAAAACGTGATTTTAGGGCAAGAGCCGTCGAAAAAGGGGCTGGTGGACATCGCGAAAGCGAATCGCGTCGTGCGCGAGTTGTCGGAGCAATACGGCTTGCAGGTTGACCCGCTCGCCAAAGTCGAAACGTTGAGCGTCGGGATTCAGCAGCGAATCGAAATTGTCAAAATTTTGTATCGCGGGGCGGATATTCTCATTCTCGACGAGCCGACCGCCGTCTTGACGCCGCAGGAGTCGAACGAATTGTTCGACATTCTCCGCGCCCTGAAAGCGCAAGGGAAAACCATCATCCTGATTACGCATAAATTGCAGGAAGTCATGAAAATTTCGGATGAAGTGACGGTCATGCGGCGCGGCAAAGTCGTCGGAAATGTGGCGACAGCACACACCTCGAAAAGCGAATTAGCGACGATGATGGTGGGGCGCGAAGTGCTGTTCCGGGTTAAGCGCAATCCAGCGCATCCGGGCGAAGATGTACTGCGGATTCAGGAACTTCATGCGAAAAATAACAAGCATCTCCCCTGTTTGAGGGGGATTTCCTTGAATGTGAAAGCGGGCGAAATTCTTGGCCTTGCCGGAGTTGAAGGGAACGGTCAGACGGAGTTGGTCGAGGTGCTGACCGGGTTGCGCAAGGCGGAGCAGGGACATATCTATGTCGAATACCGCGACGTGACGAACCTTCTCCCGCAGCAAGTCCGGGCGAACGGCGTCGCGCATATTCCCGAAGACCGCCATCGGCGCGGCCTTGTGCTGGATTATACGGTGGCGCAGAATATCGTGCTGGGCATTCATTATCAGCCGCCTTACGTCAAGCGGCTTGGATTTTTCGACGCGATTAATTTCCCGCCAATTACGGAGAAAGCGGAACGCTTGATTAAAGAATTCGATATTCGTCCGACGGAGCATGATAATCTCGCCCGCCATTTGTCCGGCGGCAATCAGCAGAAAGTTATCGTGGCGCGAGAATTGGATCAGAATCCCTGTCTGATTATCGCGGCGCAGCCGACGCGCGGCGTGGATGTCGGCTCAATCGAATTTATTCACCAGCGTCTTGTGCAGGCGCGAGATCAGAACAAGGCGGTGCTGCTGATTTCTGCTGATCTGGATGAAATCCTGTCGCTGTCTGACCGGATTGCCGTGATTTATGATGGAAAAATTGTTGGCATGCTGCAACCTCATGAAGCGAGCGAAGAACGGCTCGGCTTGATGATGACCGGAGGAGGGAAGTAAGCGTGGCTTCGCAACACAACAAACGGCCTGTATTAGGCACAAAGACGCTGATCGGCATTTTGACGCCGCTCGTCGCGATTACGCTCGCGCTCTTCATCGGCGGGTTGATCATCGTCGTCTTTATCGGGGAAAACCCGTTCAAAGTCTATCAAATTATTTTTTCTACCGCGCTCGGCGATCTCGATGGCTGGGGCAACGTCTTGTATCGCGCCACGCCGCTGATTTTCACGGCATTAGCGGTCGCATTAGCGTTTCAATGCGGCCTGTTTAATATCGGCGGCGAAGGTCAGATGGTCATCGGCGGCTTTGCGTTGACATGGGTCGGCTTCACATTCACCGGCTTGCCGTCCGTGCTGCTGATTCCGCTCTGCATCGTGGCGGGCGCGGCGGCGGGCGCGATCTGGGGCGCGATTCCCGGCTTGCTGAAAGCTCGGCTTGGCGTGCATGAAGTTGTCAACACCATCATGATGAACTGGATCGGCGTTGCGCTGATTCAATTCCTGACAATGACGTACAAACCGAAAGATTCGATGATTCCGCAAACGCTTCTTATTGCAGAGAGCGCCAGACTCTCGCGCCTTGCTGTCTATTTGAACCCGCTCGGCATTAAGCTCCCGAAAAGCAATCAATTGAATATGGCACTTTTCTTAGCGATTGCGGTGGTGCTGCTGATCTGGTACATCCTGAATCGCACGAAAATCGGCTACGAAATTAAGGCGGTCGGATTTAACGCGGCGGCGGCGGAATGCGCAGGGATCAGCGTGGCGAAAAATACGGTGTTAGCCATGGCGATGAGCGGCGCAGTTGCCGGGTTAGCAGGCGTCAATCAGGTCATGGGCTATAAGTACTGCTTTCAATACGGCGTGTTCGAAGGCATCGGCTTCGATGGGATCGGCGTGGCGCTCATCGGGAAAAATAACCCGTTCGGCGTCGTGCTGGCGGCGCTGCTCTTCGGCATTTTAGATCACGGCGGGTTAGCAATTGACGTGTTTACGGAAGTGCCGCGCGAAATTATCATGGTGTTGAAAGCGATTATTCTGATTTTCGTCGTGGTCAGCGGGGAAATCACCAAGCGCATGATGGTCTTCATGCAGAAAAAGAAAGGGGGAGCGGTATGATGTCTCTTATCTGGGCAACCATTTCATCCACAATTCGGCTCTCCGTGCCATATACGCTTGCCGGGCTCGGCGGCGTCTATGCCGAACGTTCCGGCGTGACGAATATTGGCTTAGAAGGCATTATGTTGACCAGCGCCTTCACTGCGGTGGCGGCGACAAATACGACCGGAAGCCCCTGGCTTGGCCTGCTCGCCGCGATTCTGACCGGCATGTTATTAGGCGTCGTTCATGCGCTTGTCTGCGTGACCTTCAAGTCGAACCAGATCGTCAGCGGATTGGCGATCAATATCTTTGCGTCAGGCAGCACCGTCTTTTTTTCCTGGCTGATTTTCGACAAGACGCAGATTGAAGTCAAAGCGAAACTCAGCGCGTCGCTGATTAAGGCGCTGAAGCCGATATTTCCTTCTATTGATGCACTTTTCAGCCGCTTTCCTCCGCTGGTTTTTCTCACGATAATTATCGTGCTGGTGTCGCATATTATTCTGTTTAAGACCGTGTTCGGCCTGCGCCTGCGCTCTGTCGGGGAACATCCGCAGGCGGCGGACACGCTTGGCATCAGCGTGGACAAAATGCGGTACAGCGGCGTCATTATCAGCGGCGCGTTGGCGGGCATCGGCGGCGCGTTTTTGTCGTTGGAACACGCCGGATATTTTGTCAAAGGGATTAGCGGCGGCAAAGGCTTTATCGGCATGGCGTCGATGATTTTCGGCAAATGGACGCCATTCGGCACGGCGGCGGCGGGATTGCTGTTCGGCTTTGGCGAGGCGATTTCGCTGCGCGTGCCATCGTCGCTCATTCCGTCAGACTTTATTCACATGATTCCGTATGTGCTGACGATGTGTGTGCTGGCTGGCGCCGTCGGACGCGCCACGCCGCCTGCGGCGGATGGCGTGCCGTATATTAAGGAGTAG
>CAZMEO010000305.1:0-1498 GCA_964565315.1 uncultured Candidatus Moduliflexus sp.
GTAATCGTTCATATATCCAAGAACAGTGCCAAAGACGGCGTGAAAAGAAGAAATGCTGTAATTATCAGAGCATACAAGAGTTATCTACATACATGTACATGAAACATCATGTAAAAAGTATTGTGATATTTAGAGTTTCTATGAAATATCATAAAAACGTCTTGTAGTTATTTCCGTTCTCATCTAACGACAGCCGCATGATTATGCAAGACGCTATCCACCTCAACATCTCGACGCGGCGGTCAATCATCGCCATCCACACATCCAGCCGACGAGGACGTCGGGGATATAAATCAAAACCAATATTTACAGGAGAATATCACAATGAGCGCTCAAGCAAAAATTGCGACAGTGACGCTGAACCCGGCGATTGATCAGACGGTGTTCATTCCGAATTTTCAAGCTGGAAAAGTGAATCGCGTCAGCCGCGCTCAGGCCGACGCAGGCGGAAAAGGGGTGAATGTCGCGTCAATTCTGGCGGACTTCGGCTGCGATGTGAGCGTAACCGGCTTTCTTGGCGCGAACAATCCGCAGTTATTCGAGCGGCTGTTTGCCGACAAGCAGATTGAAGACCGTTTCGTCCGAATTGCGGGCGAAACCAGAATCGGCATCAAAATTATCAATGAGGTCACGCAGGAGACAACAGACATCAACTTTCCGGGACAGACGCCGACCGCCGAAAATATCCGCGTTTTATTTCAGACCATTCAATTGTTAGCGGAAGATTGTCGGTGGTTCGTGCTGGCAGGCAGCATTCCGGCGGGCGTTGACCCGAATATCTACGCTGACTTGATTGACGCCATCGCCCAAAAAGGCCGCAAGGTGGCGCTTGACACGAGCGGCGAAGGTTTGCGCCGGGCGATCAGCCGCAAGCCGTCATTGATGAAGCCGAATATTCATGAATTAGAGGAATTGACCGGTCAGCCGCTCACGTCGCAGGCCGAGGTGCTTCAGGCCGCGCAACGGCTGCTTGATGGGGGAATCGAGTGCGTCATCATTTCAATGGGCGCGGATGGTGCGATGTTCACGACCGCGCAGGAACGCATTCTGGCAACTCCGCCGAACGTGCCAGTCTTAAGCACTGTCGGCGCGGGGGACGCGATGATCTGCGGCATGGTCGCCGGACGCATCCGGCAATTGCCGCTCGCTGAATGCGCCCGGCTTGCCACCGCCTTTTCGCTCTGCGCAATTTCCCGCGTCGGGGCGGGCTTGCCGGATATGGCGACATTAAACAAATTTCAGGAACAGGTTGTTATGACGACGCTATAATCAACATGATAAAAAACCACAGCTTTTCATGATTCAGGCGTGGCAAATCTCGATTTGCCCCGCGAAATCGAGATTTTGCACTCCTAAAAATTACAAACTTCCTGCTGTCACAATGTATTGCGCCAGGGCGAGCGCGTAAATAATAACCATGAAATTCTTGACATTTACGTGCTTTTCAGGCGAGACGTGATGAATGATAAAAAGAGTGACGGCAGCCGCAAACTTCCTT
>CAZMEO010000305.1:1598-4718 GCA_964565315.1 uncultured Candidatus Moduliflexus sp.
TAACGCGGGGGTAGTGGAGGAATATTATGCAACCTGAGTATTCATTTCGTGAACGCGCCCGATATTGGTTCGACAACACCTTGTCACGCGGGCCGATTGCCTTGATTGGCTGGTTAGGGCTGGCGTCATTAGCCATTGTCGCGGCGGCGGCGCTTTTGGTCGTGTTGCTGAGAATTGCGCCCGCAGACAGCGAAACGCCCGGCCTGCTGGAAGCCGCCTGGATGAGCCTGATGCGGGCGCTGGACGCAGGCGCGGTCGCAGGCGATTTCGGCTGGGGATTTCGCATCGTGATGTTCGTGGTCACGCTCGGCGGCATCTTTCTCACCAGCACACTTATTGGCATTTTAACGACGGGCATGGAAAACAAAATCGACGAACTCCGCAAAGGGCGTTCGAAGGTGCTGGAAGCCAATCATACGGTCATTCTCGGCTGGTCTGAGCAAATGTTTACCGTTGTCAGCGAACTTGTTGCTGCCAATGCGAATCAACCCGATAGTTGCATCGTTATTTTGAGCGAACTGGATAAAGTCGAGATGGAAGACGCGCTGCGCGATAAGCTCAGCGCTCCCGGCAGCACCCGTATCGTTTGCCGCACCGGCAGCCCGATGGATTTGAGCGATTTGGAACTCGCCAGCTTGCAGACCTCGCGCACGATCATCATTCTTTCGCCGGAAGACGACGACCCCGATTCGCAGGTGATTAAAACGATCCTGGCGATTACCAATAATCCGAAGCGCCGCCCTGAGACCTATCATATCGTCGCCGCAATTTGTGATCCGAAAAATCTGGAAGTCGCCAAAATGGTTGGCAAAGACGAAGTGGAATTGATTCTGATCGGCGACTTGATCGAGCGCGTCATTGCCCAGACATGCCGCCAATCCGGGCTGTCGGTGGTCTATACGGAGTTGCTTGATTTCGGCGGCGATGAAATCTATTTTAAAGCAGAACCATCGTTGACAGGCACCACCTTCGGCGACGCGCTGTTCGCGTATGACGATTCGATGGTGATTGGCTTGCAGCCGGAAGGCAACGCGCCGATCCTCAAACCGCTGTTTGAAACAAACATTCAACCGGGCGATCAACTGATTGTGCTTGCGGCGGATGACGATACGATCAAGCTGTCCGGCTTCACGCATGATCTGGTGAACCATGCCGCCATTCAGACTGCCGTCCCCGCGCCGCCTGCGCCGGAACGGACGTTGATTTTAGGATGGAATTGGCACGCGCCGGGAATTATCAAACAATTGGATTATTATGTCGCGCCCGGTTCGGAAATTACGGTCGTGGCTGCGTCTGAAGACGTCGAGCGGGAAATTGAGCGGCGCTGTCATGATTTGCGGAATGAAATCGTCGTCTTTCAGCAGGGCGATACGACGGATCGGCGCGCGCTGGATACCTTGCATGTGGAACAATATGCGCATGTGATTGTCTTGTCCGACGACACGCTGCCCGCGCAAAAAGCCGACGCTCGCACGTTAATCACATTGCTGCATTTGCGCGACATGGCGGAGAAATTGGGGCAAGATTTTGCAATCGTCAGCGAAATGCTGGATATTCGCAACCGCCATCTGGCGGAAGTCGCGCAGGCGGACGATTATATCGTCAGCAATAATCTCATCAGTTTGATGATGACGCAAGTTGCTGAAAATAAGGCGCTTAACGCTGTATTTGCGGATATCTTCGATCCGGAAGGCGCGGAGATTTACCTGAAACCGGCGAAAAATTACGTGCAGTCCGGCGTCGCGGTCAATTTTTATACTATCATCGAAGCGGCGCGTCAGCGCGGGGAAATCGCCATCGGCTACAAGCTTCAGCAGCATTCGCATGACGTGTCTCGCGCTTACGGCGTCGTGGTGAATCCGAAAAAATCTGAGACGCTGACGTTCACCGACGCAGATCGGATTATCGTCATTGCGGAAGAATGATGGAATCATTACGCGAATTGTATCGAATCGGCATGGGGCCGTCAAGCAGCCACACCATGGCGCCGCGATGGGCAGCGGCGATGTTTGCCGAACGCGCGGCGCAGGCGGCGGCGTACCGCGTGACGCTCTACGGCAGTTTAGCGGCGACCGGGCGCGGCCATTTGACGCATGAAGCCGTGACGCAGCCGCTCGCGCCGAAACCGGTCGCCATTATCGAGCGCCCGGACATCACGCGCCCATTTCATCCGAACGGCATGCTGTTCGAAGCGCTTGACGCCGCTGGCTCGATCCTGACGACGTGGGAAGTGTACAGCGTCGGCGGCGGGGCGTTGCGCGAAGAAGGCCAGAACGCGCCGCAATCCGCCTATGAGATTTCGACGATGAGCGGTTTGCTCGAATGGACGATGCAGACGGGGAATCCGCTCTGGATGTATGTGAAAGAATGCGAGGGGGACGGCATCTGGGAGTATCTGTCAACCATCGGGACGGCCATGAATGACGCGATAGCGCGAGGATTGCAGACCGAAGGCGTGCTGCCGGGCGGCTTGCGGTTGTCCCGGAAAGCGTATCGCGTCTATCAGCAGACCTTTCATTTGGATGTGCTGACGCAGCGCACCGGGCTGTTGACCGCCTACGCATTAGCGGTGTCGGAAGAAAACGCCGCGGGCGGCATGGTCGTTACCGCTCCGACTTGCGGCTCATGCGGCGTGCTGCCGTCGGTGTTGCGCTATCTGCAACAGCGCAGCGAATTTACACCGGCCATGATTGTCCGCGCCCTCGCGACCGCTGGTCTCGTCGGCAATATCGTCAAAACGAACGCCTCCATCTCCGGTGCGGAAGTCGGCTGTCAGGGCGAAGTCGGCACAGCCTGCGCGATGGCCGCCGCTGCTGCCGCGCAACTGCTCGGCGCGACGCCGCATCAGATTGAATACGCCGCCGAAATTGCCCTGGAACACATGTTAGGCTTGACCTGCGATCCGATTGCCGGACTCGTGCAAGTCCCTTGCATCGAGCGCAACGCGATGGCCGCGATGCGGGCGCTGAATTGCGCGGAATACGTGTTGTTTTCGGATGGACGCCATTTAGTTTCGTTTGATCGCATCGTCGAAACCATGAATTATACCGGCCATGATCTCCCAAGTTTGTACCGTGAAACCTCAACCGGCGGATTGGCGGTGCATGGCGGCCTGTAAGC
>CAZMEO010000306.1:0-4709 GCA_964565315.1 uncultured Candidatus Moduliflexus sp.
TCTGACGTACCCATTTTTCTTGTCAATAGATATTATGCGCGAAATCTGAAATTTCGGCAGAAGTTCTTGACAAATCAGCAGCGACAACGAAGAGGAGAAGGAAACGAATTCACGCAACATCAGGCGGATTCGCTCTTTTCTCATATTCGTTGTCATTTTTTACTGAAGCCATTATCTATGAATTCTCCTCGTATTTTCATCGTAACAGGCGAAGCCTCCGGCGATTTGCATGGGGCACATCTGATGCGTTCGCTCAAAAAGCGGCTGCCGCAGGCGCAGATGTTCGGCGTCGGCGGGGCGCATCTCGCGGCGGAAGGCGTGACGCTCGTCAGCAGCAGCGACGAATTGGCGGTCGTCGGCGTGACGGAAGTTCTTAAAAAATTGAAAACGGTCTATGCCGTGTTCAAGAAATTGAGCCGTTTTCTGAAAGACGAGCGCCCTGATCTGCTGATTCTCGTAGATTATCCCGATTTCAATCTGCGATTGGCAAAAGTCGCGCACAAACTCGGCATTCGCGTCGTCTATTATATCAGCCCGCAGGTCTGGGCGTGGCGGTCGTCGCGAGTGAAACTGATTCAGAAAATCGTCACGAAGATGATCGTGATTTTCCCGTTCGAACAGGAATTTTATCGCCGTCATGGCGTCGAAGTCGAATGGGTCGGCCATCCGCTCGTCGAAACGGTGCGCTCGTCGCTGACGAAAGTGGACTTCTGCCAGCAGCATGCGCTTGATCTGAATAAGCCGTTGCTTGGCTTATTGCCGGGAAGCCGCGAAAGCGAGGTCGAGCGCCTGCTGCCGCTGATGCTCGACACGGCGCAGCGCATTCGAGATCAGCAACCGGAGACGCAATTTCTGCTGCCGGTTGCGCCATCGCTCTCGCGCTCATCATCCTTCTCGGCTTTGCCGGAATGGATCACGCAAATTCACGGGCAAACATACGAGGCGATTGCCGCCGCTGACGTGGTGATTACGGCGTCCGGCACGGTGACGGTGGAAACGACGCTGCTGGAAACGCCAATGCTGATCACGTACATCGTTTCGCCGCTGACGTTCTGGATCGGCTATTTTTTCATCAACGTGCGTCAAATCGGCATGGTGAACCTGATTGCTGGCAAAGAGGTCGCCAAAGAATTCATTCAAAAATATGCCACGCCCGACGCCGTCGCGCAAGAAGCGCTGCGCCTGCTGCGCAACCCGGCGGCGCGAGAAGAGATTCGCCGTGAGCTTCGCGCTGTGCGCGAGAAATTGGGCGAACCGGGCGCAACCGACCGCGCCGCAAACGTGATCGCCGATCTCTTGCAACGTAATGACACGGATGAGTAGAATTCAAAACATCACTTTGCAGCGTCATGCACGTTTTTTTATTGACATCCTGCCCATCGTCCTTTATTTTATATACAACACCGCTTGGCACAGGAATTGCTTTACTGTAAGGTGTTTGATTCTGTCAATCATCGAGCGCAGCGACGACAACTTATTGTCTTGCTGTAAGATCACATTTATGGAGGATACTATTATGAAACATATTGCGAGGGCGTTAGTGTTGGTCGGGTTGATGGCGGGATTTGTCTGCGCCGACACGCTTGAAATGAAAGATGGCCGTTTGCTTGAAGGCGCGTATATGGGAGGGACGCAGACATCAATCCGCTTCCAGATGGACGGAAAAGTGCAGGTGATTCCAGTCAAAGAGATTCTGGCATTAACCTTCTCCGCGCCGGTTTCGTCTGCGCCTCAGCCGACGCCGAAAGAGACCGGGGCGTCGAAGCCTTCAAAAGCGCCGCTTCAATACACGCTTGCCGCAGGCACGAAGCTGCCGATCAAAATGCTGGATAACATCAGCGTGGACAAAAGCCGGAAAGATGATTGGTTTCGCGGAACGCTGGACGGCTCGTTGGTCATGAATGGCAAAGTGATTGCGCCCAAAGGGACGCAAGTCAATGGGCAGGTTGTCACTGTTCAGGCGCAGGGAAAATACGGCCCGGCGCTTGCGGTGACGTTACGAGAACTGGTTGTGAACGATCAGATTATCAAAATTACGACCTCAGATTATCTTGCCCAGGCGCAAGCAACAACGCATAATCTTGGCGTGGGAAACTTGAAAATTGTCACCCGCGACAGAGCGCCGTTAAGCATCCCTTACCAGAGCATTGTGGAATTCGAAACCCTCGAACCGGTGAATATTCCTGCTGCAAAATAACTCCTCTCTGCCCGGCATGACAGTTATGCCGGGCATGTTTTTTCGCCTCGCCGACACGATATGTGGGAAATCAGATTTCCTGTGCTGAATTTCCGCTTCAATTCAACCATGTCAGCCAGGATTCCACATAGGTCAAGCAATATGGCGTTTCGCCGTGCAGTTCGCGATGGCATGGTTTATGCTATTTAATATGATATTCTATGTTGGATCGCGACGAGGACACGTATGAATCGCCATGCGGCGCAAGTTTTAACCATATTTCAGGAGGAATGATTTTATGAAAATGTATTATAGACACATCCTGTCATTTGTTGTCGGGTTTACCGTTTTAGGCGCATTAGCGGGCTGCGCTTCTCCAACAAAAGTGATGCGCGTTGATCCCAATAAGCCTGTTGATCTCAGCGGAAAATGGAATGACACCGATTCCAAATTGGTATCGGATGCCATCATCCCAACCTGCCTGAATGCGCCCTGGGCAGGCGAATTTATGGAATATTCCGGACGCCTGCCGGTGGTGATGGTGGCAACCGTCTATAACAGAACTGATGAGCATATCAGCGCCGACACCTTCATCAACGATCTGGAACGCGCCTTCATCGAGTCGAAACGCGCTCGCGTGGTACAGGGCGGGGCAGAGTTAGAGGAAATCCGCGCGATTCGTCAGGGACAGACCTCATTTACTGACCCCGCCGTCCGCGATTATCTTCAAAAAGAGTTAGGCGTTGATTACGTGCTTCAAGGCACGATCAATAAGATTGCGGATACTGATCTCAACAGGCGCGTCTATTTTTATCAGGTTGATCTGGAATTGACTGATCTGAGAACGGCTGAAAAAGTGTGGATGGGGCAGAAGGAACTCAAAAAGTACGTCGAAAAGGGATACTATACATTCTGATTTTGCAACCATTTACGTGCCGACGAATACCCTTGTTTGTCGAATGATCAGAAAGAGAATGGCCTCAAACTGCCGCAGTTTGCCTTTCATCAGGTTACGACGGACAGGCTGTCCGCCGGTACGTAACAGGGACGATTTATGAAACGCTTCCTCGCCTCCATATTGTTTGTGTGCTGCGCCTCCGTCGGATTGACCGGCTGTTTCAGCCAGAGCCAACTTACCGTCATGAACGACGTGCAGACCGCCGTCCAGACCGATGCGTATGAACAAGCCGAAGCCTTGATGGCAAACAAAAAGGAGTTGCAAAAGGAGAAGAATAATGTCTTGTATTTCCTTGAGATGGGTGTCATTACGCATTTAGGCGGGAAGTATGCCGAGAGCAACAGTTGGTTCGAACAGGCGGCGCAGCGCATGGAAGCATTGGACGTGATCAGCGTCTCAGGCACGGCAGCAGAATGGGTTCTGACGGAACAACTTCAGCCGTATCGCGGCGAAGATTTCGAGCGCGTCCTCGCGCATTATTACATGGCGCTCAATTACGTGATGTTAGGGCAGCTTCAGGAAGCTCTCGTGGAATGCCGCCGCATCAACACGCTGTTACAGGACTTCAATCAACGCTACGAACAGAAAAATGTGTATAAAACCGATGCGTTCGCGCTCTATCTCTCCGGCCTGATCTATGACGCAATGGGGGAACTCAACGATGCGTTTGTCGATTATCGCAATGCGTATGAGACCTATATCGGCGATTACACTGCCTATTATGGCACGTCTGCGCCTCACGACCTGCGCGAAAATCTGCTTCGCAGCGCGTCGGCGTTAGGGTTTGCCGATCTGCTCGAACAGTATCGCGGCACGATTGAGCGATGGCCGGATCAAGCGACCTACCGCAAGTCGGCACGAGTCGTTGTCATCTGGGAGAATGGCCTTGCTCCGTATAAAGTCTCGAAAGAATTCCGCTGGTACGACGGCATGGAGGATATTGACTGGAATGACGATGACGACGATGATGATATGGATTGTTCTTTCAAATTTTCCTTCGCCGAATTCGTGCCGCGTGCCAATCTCTTCTCCAGCGCCAGCGTCTCCGCTGGCGGCGTCACGCGCTCGATTGAATTAGCCGAAGACGTGTCAAAAATCGCGCAAAAAAATCTCGAAAATCGGCGGCTTCGCGCAATCGCGCAAGCGGTATCGCGCAATTTGCTCAAATGCGTCGCGCAGGAAAGCATCAGCGATGATCATTGGTTCTGGAAATGGTTATTCATCGGATTAACTGAAGTGATGGAACGCGCGGATGTGCGGCATTGGTTTTTGCTCCCCGCCGATATTCACATCACGCAGCTTGTGCTGCCGCCAGGAACAACCGACGTGGAAATCGCCTATTTCAATGCCGCAGGCGCTCAGGTCAAACAGTCGCGCCTCGAACAGGTTAATTTGCAAGCAGGTCAGACCAAATTCATTATACAACGAACGTTTTAATGCTGAGTGTTCGCGATGCGAGCCTGCGAAGGTTAAACCTTCGCCGGGCATATCTCAATTGTAAAAGCGACGTCACACGGCGTTCGGAACTTATTTTTTCTTTTTCGCCGGCCCCTCTTTCGGCTCAGGCTTTGGTTT
>CAZMEO010000307.1:0-1819 GCA_964565315.1 uncultured Candidatus Moduliflexus sp.
CATTTCGAGTATGATAAGATTCTGCGCCTGCTGCAACACGAAATCGCCTGAGTTCTGCGCATCGCAAATCTTCCTTGACAAAAACACGATCAGCATGCATTTAAAATCATGTCGTGCATTCCGCAGATTCTATGCGTGAAATCGTCCCACAGGAGGCAGCTATGCCGAAACTCCCCCAGATCATGCCGTCAGTGACGCACAGCGGGCTGCGCGTTGCGCTCGTCGGCCTGCTCGTTGTCTGCCTGACCACAGCAGGGGCAGCGCAGACGCCAACCGCGCCGCCAATTCGCAAAACCGTCTTATTCCTCTCCTCGCATCAAATGGATTTACCCGTCAACGTCCTGGCAGTTCAGGCCATGCAAGAGGAATTTCAACAGGCTGCCGACCTGAGCGTGAATATCCATTACGAATACCTCGACCTCAACCGTTTTCCTGATGCCGCCTATCAAGAGGCGCTTTTCAATCTCTACCGCATGAAATATCGCGGCAAGCCGATAGATGCGGTGATTGTCGGCAATGCGGACACGCTGAAACTTTGGCTGGCAAAACGCGCCGATATTGTGCCGAACGCCCCCGTCCTGTTTTACGATATGAACACGACGACAGCCAAGTCCCTGGAGCTTCCACCGGATGTCAGCGGCGTGACGGCAGAAGTGGATTTCGTCAAATCGGTGCGCTGGTTCTTGCAAACCCGTCCGACTGTCAATGAACTCATTCTGGTGCATGGCGCGGGAAAGACGGATGAGGCATTCCGGCAATATGTGGCCGCCGTGCAGACGGAGTTCTGCGGAACGGTGCATTGTTCCGATTGGTCATCGCTGCCGCTGGCGGATATGATGCGCAGGGCGGCGGCGTTACCGGACAGCGCTGTCATTGTCTATTTTCTCCTGTTCGAAGATGCGGCGGGGATGAAATATAAGCCGATTGACGCCATCCGGCAGCTCACGGCAGCCTCATCTGTGCCGGTATTGAGCGGCTATGACCAATTCATCGGCACCGGCACGATAGGCGGATATATGTACAGCATCGAGCAGCAAGCCCGCAGCGTGGCGCAGATGGGGCTGCGCATCTTGCGCGGCGAGCCGATCAGCGCCATGCCGGTGCAGTTCAATTCGGGAACGCGCTTCATCTTTGACCATCGCGCGTTGCAGCGCTGGAACATCCCGCTTGCCGCCCTTCCTCCTGATCGTCTTCTGAAACATCGCCAGCATACGGTCTGGGATTATTGGCTGCAATTGTTCGCCCTCAGCGCGGGAATGGTCATTTTAACCGGAATCGTCTTCTATTTGAGCATTTTAACGCGGCGCTTACACATCGCCCGCCAGAGCTTAATGCAGATCAACGCGAATCTCGAAAGGCAGGTTCAAGAGCGAACCGCCGCGCTCAGCGAGAGCAATCAGCGGCTCATCGCAGAAAATACCGAGCGCCAGCAGACGGAAAAAAGACTGCGGGAAAGCGAAGAAAAGTTCTCGAAAGCGTTTCATTCCAATCAGGTTGCAATGTCGCTTTCCAGCATGTCCGACGGGCGTTACATTGACGTGAATGCCGAATTTTTGCGCCTGGCCGGGCGCCCTCGCGACGAGATTATCGGGCAGACCTCCTTACAATTAGGCGTCTGGGTACATCCCGCGCAGCGCGACGAGCTCATGCGGACAATTCGTGAACAAGGCTCGATCCACAACGCTGAACTGGAGATCAACGCCAAATCCGGCAAAATTCTCACGCTGCTCTGGTCTGCCGAGCAGGTGACCCTGAATGGCTTGCCCTGCTTGTTAGTGTCAACGTTTGACATTTCAGAGCGCAAACAGGCGGAACAGGC
>CAZMEO010000307.1:1919-4689 GCA_964565315.1 uncultured Candidatus Moduliflexus sp.
TTGCGGGAGAGCGAAGCGCGCTGGCAATTTGCGCTGGAAGGCTCCGGGGACGGCGTCTGGGATTGGAATTCGCAGACCAACCTCGTCTTTTTTTCGAATCAATGGAAGTTCATGTTCGGGTTCGAGCCAGACGAAATCGGCGATTCGCTCTCTGAATGGGATTCGAGGGTGCATCCCGACGACCGCGACCGGGTCTATGCCGCCATTCAGCGCCATTTCGACGGCCTTACGCCGATCTATATGAGCGAACACCGCGTCCGCTGCAAAGATGGCGAATACAAGTGGATTCTGGATCGCGGCAAGGTTATCAGCCGAACGCCCGACGGCAAGCCGCTGCGCGTCATCGGGACGCACAGCGATATCAGCGCCCGCAAACAGGCGGAGCAAATCTTGCAGGAAAACGAGGCGAAATATCGGCGATTAGTTGAGAATATTCCAGATATTTTGTATGTTTTTTCGAATCTGCGCGGCAGCATCTTTTATTCCCCATGTTTGAAAACGATTTTGGGCTATGCGCCAGAGCATCTCTATCAACATCCGATGCTCTGGAATCAATCCATTCACCCCGACGACATGCCCAAAGTGATTGAGGCGATCACGCAATTTCAGCAGGGGCAGCATTTCAAGGTCGAATATCGCATCAAAGACGCGGGGGGGGAATGGCGCTGGCTCTATGACCGTTCCATCGGGCGGCAAGAGCTTCCCGGCGAACTGCTGATCGAGGGGCTTGCGCTGGATATTACTGATCGCAAACGCGCCGAAGACGATTTGCGCCTGTTCAAGACGATTGTTGAAACGTCGGAAGAAGCGATTGCCATCAGCGATGCTGCCGGGCGGTTACTCTACATCAATCCGGCGCATGTCAAGCTGTTCGGGCGCTCATTGGACGAGGCGCGTCAGGCCAATTATCGCGAGTATTATCCGCCGGAATCGGTCGAGATATTAAATCGCGAGGTCGTGCCGTCGCTTGCCAGCGGCAAAAGCTGGCAGGGCGTGATCGATGTGTTCGACGCAAGCGGTCGGCGCTTTCCGCTCTGGGAACATGCCGATTCCATCCGCGACGCCGACGGCAACATGCTCTACGGTTTCGGCTTCATGCACGATGACACGCTGCGCAAAAACGTCGAAGACGCTTTGAAACAGGCGAAAGCCGCTGCCGAAAACGCCAACCGCACCAAATCCGCCTTTCTTGCCAACATGAGCCACGAACTGCGGACGCCGCTGAATGCGATTTTGGGATATGCGCAAATTCTCAAGCGAGATCAGGCGCTGTCCGAGTACGTGCGCAGAGGCCTGAATATCATCGAAGACAGCGGCAATTATCTGCTTGAGCTGATTAACGATATTCTCGATCTTGCGAAAGTCGAGGCCGGAAAACTGGAAATCCATCCCGCGCCAATGTCTCTTTTCGTCCTGCTTGACGACGCGCAGGCGCTCATGGCGATTAAAGCCGAACATAAAGGATTGCGCTTTGAGGTCATAAAAGACGCGAGTCTGCCGGAGCATGTCGAGGGGGACGCCCACCGCCTCCGCCAAATCTTGCTGAATCTGTTAGGCAATGCCATTAAATTTACGGATCACGGCAGCGTGACGCTGCGCGTCACGGGCGAGAATGTAGAGACGCACGGTTGTGCGTCTTACGGCCATGAGACGCGCGACCGTGCGTCTCTACGATTTTCCATCGAAGACACCGGCGTCGGCATTGCGCCGGATGACTTGAGAATGCTCTTCGCGCCGTTTCAACAAGTCGGCGACGCCGCTCACAAGGCGCAAGGCACGGGATTGGGCTTAGCGATCAGCCGCAATCTCGCGACGTTAATGGGCGGGACGTTGACTGTGACCAGCACGGTCGGCGTCGGCAGCGTCTTTCGATTCGAGGTATCGCTGCCGGTGCTGGCCGCGCCCGCGACTCTGGCTGCGCAGCGCGTCATTATCGGCGTGAACGGCGTTGCGCCGACGATTCTTGTGGTCGATGACGTGGCGGCGAACCGGCAGGTGCTTGCGGAGTTATTACATCCTTACGGATGCCGCATCCTGCAAGCGGCCAACGGCGAAGAGGCGATCCGGCAGGCGCTTGCGGAACATCCGACGGCGATTATCACCGATTTGAAGATGCCTGATAGCGATGGATTCGAATTGATCCAACGCCTCCGCCAGACCCAGGAGTGCCAGAACATCATCATTATTGTCTCCTCTGCCAGCGTCTATGCCGATGATCAAGAGCGAAGCCTGAAGGCCGGAGGCCAGGCGTTCCTGCCGAAACCGGTGCAGGCAGAGATGCTGTACGAACTTCTGGAACGATTCGGCGTGGCGAAGTGGCGTTATCAGGAAGAGACGCTTGCGCCTGCCGCCGAGATACTGCCGCCGTTTGCCACGCTGAAAACATTGTTCGAGTTCGTCAATATCGGCGACATTCCTGGCTTCCGCGAGCAGTTAGCGCTCCTTGCCGCATCCGATGCCACATTCACGCCATTTGTGACGCGCCTTCAGGAACTCGCGCAGCATTTTCAACTTGAACAGATTCGAGAGAACCTTTTACACGGCATGGAGGAATCTGAAGACCACCATGGCGACCTTCTCCTGGAAAGCAACGGCGCAACCGCCATCCCTCCGGCCTGGCTCGACAGATTGCGTCGGGCTATCGTCATTACCGATATTCAGGATATTACCGATATTCTCCACAGCATGCGGGCGATTGATCCGGTTCTGACAGAATCGCTGGAAAAATTGGCGTATAATTTCGAGTATGACAAGATGCTGCGCCTGTTGT
>CAZMEO010000308.1:0-4631 GCA_964565315.1 uncultured Candidatus Moduliflexus sp.
ATATATTCTTTCCCTTCCAGCCGCAACGCGCCATGCTGCCGGGCGTTTGCCAGCGTTTCATATTTAATCTGGTCGTCGTAGGAAATCACTTCGGCGCGGATAAACCCGCGTTCAAGGTCGGAATGAATCGTGCCTGCCGCGTGAACCGCCTTCGTGTTGACCGGAATCGTCCAGGCGCGCACCTCGTCTTTGCCGACTGTAAAGAACGACATCAAGCCTAACAACTCGTAGGAGATGCGGATCAATTTGGTCAAGCCCGGCTCTTGAATCCCTAAATCCGCCATAAACGCTTTGGCGTCTTCTTCGTTTTCCAACTGTCCGACTTCGCTTTCGATTTCCGCGCTCAGGCAGACGGTCGGCATCCCCTGCCGCTGATTCTGCTCGATAATGTCGCGATATTTCTCCGTGTCCTGAAGCTCGTCTTCGCCGATATTCAAGACCACGAGCATCGGTTTCATGGTAAGGAACTGATAATTCCGCAGCAGCCGCGCTTCGTCTTCGTCGAATTCAAGCTGGCGCAGCGGCGCTTCCTGCTCCAAATGTGCTTTCATCCGCTCCATGACGCGCAATTCGCCTTCTTTGGTTTTGTCCCCTTTTTTCTGAATTTCCACGTTCAGCCGCTCAATCCGCTTTTCCACCACAAGCAGATCGGCGAAAATCAATTCGAGATTCAACGCATCAAGATCGCGCTTCGGGTTAATGCCGCCGTCTGGCAGCGGCAAGTTCGCGCTGGTAAACGTCCGCACCACCTGAATCAGCGCGTCCACGTTGCGGATGTGCGTCAACATCTGCCCGCCGACGCCGTCCTGCACGCTCCCTTTGCTTAATCCGGCCACATCCACATATTCCACCGTCGCATACGTGGTTTTTTTCGGCTCATACATCTTGCTGAGCAAATCAATTCGCGCATCCGGCACTTTCACGATGCCGATATTCGGCTCGCTCCCGCCGCCATAGCCGCCGGTCTGCACGTTCCGTTTCGTCACCACGTTAAACAGCGTGGTTTTGCCGCATTGCGGCAGTCCGATAATTCCTGCTTTCATTGAAGAATCGCTCCTTTTGTCGAGAAAAGCTGTCAGGCGCGTCTCACGTGTCTGACAGCGTGTTCGTTGCGACACCTATCCGCGAACGCCCGCGTTCCTGTCAAGTTTAAACCGAATTCACGCGAAGAGAACGGCTCAGCCGCGAGCAGACGCATTGAGCCTGAAGAACCCTGGCAGGGTTGGATTCAATCCCATGAAGAATACAATATCGCATGTCATAACGCAAAATATTGGCGAGGAAGGGCTGTGCGTGGAAAGAAAATATTGATTGGCAATGGCTACTCTCAAGGTCTTGCAACGCGGTTGATATGAAAATAGATTCGCATCCGAGCCCTCACAGGTCTCCACGACCTGT
Source organism: uncultured Candidatus Moduliflexus sp. (assembly GCA_964565315.1). Classification (GTDB taxonomy): domain Bacteria; phylum Moduliflexota; class Moduliflexia; order Moduliflexales; family Moduliflexaceae; genus Moduliflexus. The sequence goes on from CAZMEO010000308.1 coordinate 1,399, forward strand.
GAGGGCTGAGGGAGCCGATTAATAGCACTGTTCCGCGAAAACCTGCACATGCTTGCGGGCAAGCGCTTCGTCATCCGGGATGCCGGTGACGTTCTGGCGGCAGCGCCCGTTATCTAACACGGGGTAGATGTGTTCGTTATAAATCGCGACTTCGCCGCCGTCGCGAGTTTTGAGGTTACGGAATAATCCGGCGTAGTGTTCGGTGTAATACTGTTCAATCGGCGTGCCTTGCGCCAATTTGCTCCAGAGCGCCTCCGCATCGGCAAGACGCGCGAGCGCCTGATAATGTTCTTTTTCCAATTGTTCCAAATCGTGTACCAACGCCTTCGCAAACGCTCTGGTAATCGAATGTTCGAATGACGATCCTCTGGCGCGGACAGCAAGATTCAGCGCATTATTCATCTCCTGATTGCGCGAGGCGTCAGGCGTATAAACCAGCAGAAAGCCGCATGGCCGCAGCGCAAACGTGACAAATGCCTTGGTCGGACTGATTGCCATCGCAAAGGTTGCGCCCTGTTCGAGAAACGGCTGTATCTGGCGTTCATAGCTTTTTCGCATGATCGTGTCATACGAATCCGTCTTGACCAGTCTGGCAAATTCGAAGCCTGAATAGGCGCGATCCAGCACGAACAGCGTGTTGCTTGCGGCAGCGGCTTTGGCGCGAGCCAACACGGTATCCGCGTTCTGGACATAGCCACTGGTATTCATCGGCCCGGCTTGATAAATCGGCACAAGCCCTTCTCCTTCGATAATGCTGTCGATAGGAAATTCTTTGACCGCCAGCCGGGAGACTTTGGCAATCGCCTTATACGCAGGCCATCCCAATTCTTCGATGCCGAGCGTCCGCGCTTGCGGATTCAGCAGCAGCGCGACTTCAAGGGCGGTTTTGACGGCGCCCGTGCCTGCGTCGGACGGCAGCGCCAATGAGAACTGTTCCCAGTATTGTTCGGGGATGCGCTGCCAGGTTAACATCGCAACTTTTAATTTGTCCATCAGCGCGGCGGAGTTCATATAATTTCCCGCCGCGCTGTTCTTGAGTTCAGCGGCGCAATATTCCAGCAGCGTCGGCGAAGTCGCCGCCGCTTTGCCCTGCCCATCCAGCACGATGCCGATGCCGTAGTTATGGCCTGCCTGGTCGCGATCACAGAGAATTTTCGCGATTTGATTCACATCTTTTCCTTGTTGCAAAAGCTGGCGGGACTGTTCGTACACCTGCGCGCCAAATTGTCCGTCCATGTCGTTTTCCTCCCTCATTTCGGATAATATCTGACTGGCGAATGCTAAAAAAACCCTCTTTATAAAGCATGCGCAACGAGTCAAGAGAAAAATTTTCCCTTCCATGTCTGTTTCTGATTTTCGTTAATCTTATGCCAATTGCGGTTGAAACAATCAGATTCGCTGCGCCAGGAGTGCGGCGAGGTCGCCGCGATGCGCCGACGGCGGCGCACTCCTTGATATTATATGGGACTGACGCGCACATCGTCAAGATGCCTGTTGCGCAAAAATTATTGACGAAAATTCCGAAACGTGGAATGCTGTCGAATATCGCCCTTTTGCGTTCGACGTATTGACAGGTCGCCCAAAACACGCTGCCAGACACCTTCGAGGTATCTGACAGTTGTGAAAGATATTATGCCGAAAACCCGTCACGAAATTTTTCAGCAGATGAGTCAGGCGCTCGCCCACCAACAACGCGGAAACGTGCCGCTTGCGCTGTCGTATTGGGAAAACGTGCTGCGCCTGCTGCCGGAAGAGATTCCGCCGATTCATCCGTTTATTTTAGATGAATGCCGCCGCCTTGTGCAGGTCGATGAGGCGGGACAAGCGACTCCGGCGCGTGAAAAATTGCAAATCAAGGTTGAAAGCCTGGCGGTGTCGCATCACAAGGAATTTGCGGATGATGAGGCCGAAGAAACGGCGCAACAGGTCTTTCGGGCGATGTATCAGCAATGCGGCGGCAATTACGCGCTTGCCCTTGCCTACTGGAAAAACGCGCTGCCGTCGCTCACCTCCAATGCGCTGATTATCAGCCTGATGGTGCAGGATTTCTGTTGGCAGGCCGACGAATTCCTCTGCGCGGCGCAGACGGAAAAAGCAATTCATCTGTACCAGCAAGTGCTCCGCGCTCTTCCTGATTTTCTCGAAGGCTATGTCAATCTTGCCCTGATTTTGTACCGCAGCGGCCAGACGCAGGAGATTCTCTCACTACTGAATCGCGTGCCGCCAGCGCATCGCGACGAATTTCTCATCACGCGCTACCGTGATTTATTTCAGCGTATCGCCGAGGTTTCCGCGCAATTCGATCTCCTGCCGTATGCGGCAGTCGAGCCGATGGTGCAGGATTTACGGATTCAGAATACGTTTTATCCGCTCATTGACGAGAGTTATTTCAATGACGCGATTGAAGAAATCATTCTGCGGGAACGGCGCACGAATGAAAAACGGCGCAAAGCACTGGAAGAAAAGGCAATTGCGCAAACCGCCGCCCGGCTCGCCAAAGAAGGGATTTCCGTCGGGCAGCGCGTGACGATGGCGCGGCTGGCCTCAAGCGAAGAGATTCCTGATTTTCTCTATGACAACAACATCCGCGTCATTGAAATCCTGCTGAATAATCCGAATCTGACGGCGGAGGATGCGCTGATTATTGCGCAGACGACGCACGTCTCTGAGATTTTGGGGGCGATTGCGCATCATCACCGCTGGAACGGCCTGTATCCCCTGCGCATGGCGATTCTCTTCAATCCGCAGACGCTTTCGAAAGATGCCTTCGGCCTGCTCAAACTCCTGAGTATCGGCGATCTCGCGAAAGTCTATCATAAAAAAAGCATCTCCACCGAAATCAGAATTCGCGCCAAAGAAGAGATTCAGCAGCAATTTCAGGAATTGCTGCTGCCCGATAAAATCGCGATCATCGAAGCGACGTCCGGCGATGTCTTCAAGTTGATTGACCGGGCGCCCTTCACCTTGTCATCGTTTCTTGCGGGATTAGTCGGGCGATTTCATGAGAACAGCGAAATTCTCGTCAATATCTGCCGCTGGAAATTGACGCCGGAAGACGTGCTGGTCTTCATCGGGCGCAACCCGGCGCTGACCACGCAACTCCGCATTGTGTTCGCGCTGCTCTCCAATCCGAATACGCCGGAAGAAACGGTCAGAGGCTTGCTGCGCCGCATCCCTCCGCATAATCTGCGCTACCTGAGCGCCAACAAACTGGTCCCGCCTGCCGTCAAACA
>CAZMEO010000309.1:0-2753 GCA_964565315.1 uncultured Candidatus Moduliflexus sp.
TCTTCTCCAACACTCACGGTACATGGCATGATAGAAACGCGCGACCGCGCATCTCTGCAAGTCATACCCTTGACGTATGTAAATTGCTGTGAAACCGAATCGTATAGGCCATTCCATCGCGGATGTCGCAGGAGATTTCCCCTTGTAACTGATGCTCAACAAGCCCAACGACGGTGCGGAGTCCTAAACTCTTTTGCGCTCGAAAATCGAAGTCTTTCGGCACTCCAACGCCATTATCAGCAAAATGAAGCTCAATCATGCCGTCTGAGGTTTGGGATGCGCTGATCTGTATTTCTCCGGAACGACCCTTAGGGAAGGCATGCTGCAAGGTATTCGACAGCAACTCATTCACAATTAAGCCGCAAGGAATGGCCGTGTCAATCAGCACCATGACATGATGCAAATATAATTTGACGGCTGTTCTCACGGATACCTCCGCATAGCTCTGCATCAGCAAAGAGATCAACTCTTCCAGATATTCATGCAGTTGAATTTGTGAGAGATCATGCGATTCATACAATTTTTGATGCACTAACGCCATCGTCAGAATTTTCTGTTCAATCTCTTTGACAAAGGCGGTAATCTCGGCATTTTGGCGCATCGCCGCCCGTAATTCAAGCATTGACCGGATGACCTGCATGTTGTTTTTCGTGCGGTGATAAATCTCGCGCAGCAACGCTTCTTTTTCAGCTAACGCAGTTTTGATCTGCTCTTCCGCCTGCTTGCGTTCGGTGATGTCTTCCTGCACGGAAACCCAGACCTCGCCGTATTGAGGATGTATAAAGGTGGAGATGTTGGCGTGCGTCCAGAACGTCGTCCCATCTTTTCGAATATTATGAACCGTCCCTTTCCATTCTCCGCGCGTCGTCAGGGAAGCGACAATTTTCTGAACAATGTTCTGATCCTCTTCAGGAGCATTCAGCATGCTGACATGTTTTCCGACCAGTTCTTTGGCGTCATATCCGAACATCTGTTCGAATCTCGTATTGGCATAGACCATCAACTGATTCTGCGTGTTTGTCAATTGAACGCCTTCTGCCAGGTGTTCCAGAATCTGGCTGTGAAATCGCAATTCGTCTTCGGCTTGTTGATGTTTGCGGCGTTCTTCGGCTTCGCGCAGCGCCCGGCGCGCAACAGAGCCCAAGCGGGTGAGATTCTGCTTCAGCACGTAATCCGTCGCGCCCTGTTTCATGGATTCAACAGCTTTTTCCTCGCCCATTGCGCCGGTCACGAAAATAAACGGCACGTCCGGGCAATGCGTTCGCGCTAACATCAGGGCGCTCAGTCCGTCGAACATCGGCAGGGCGTAATCAGAGAGAATCAGATCGGCGCGATGCGTGGTGATGGCGGCCAGAAAATCGGCGTGCGTTTCGACGCGCCTGATGTCGCAGGCCATCTCGTCGCTCTCTAAGATGGCTTCGATGAGTTCGGCGTCGTTGGGATTATCTTCAAGATGGATGATAAAAAGCTGGTCTTTCATACGCGAATCTACGTGGGCATTTTGTTGAGAGACGGGGTTTCGTTAATAATCGCCCAGAACATGCCTAATTGTTTGACAGCTTCGATAAAGTCATGGAAATTTACCGGCTTGACCACATACGCATTCACGCCCAACTGATAGCTGGTAATCAGATCGCGTTCTTCGCGCGAGGAGGTCAGGATGACCACAGGAATGAATTTTAAATGCTCATCCGACCGGATGACCCGCAGCACTTCCAATCCATCGATTTTCGGGAGTTTCAGGTCAAGCAGCACTACTGCCGGGTTATAAGGTGCGCGCTCCGCAAACGCGCCGCGACAATAGAGATAATCGAGCGCCTCAACGCCGTCCCGCACTACATCAACCTTATTCACGATATGGTATTCATTCAACGCTTCTAATGTCAATTCCAAATCGTTGGAATTATCTTCGACAATTAACACTTTTTTGAGATTGGGGGTCATGCATGGCATGTCGTACCGCCGACGTCCTCGTCGGCAACGAAGGCCGACGAGAACCTCAACGGTACGAGAAGTTATTTCGGTAATGAAAAATACACGGTTGCGCCTTGATCTATCGCGCCTTCCGCCCACGTGCGCCCGCCGTGCCGGTGAATAATGCGGCGAATGTTCGCTAAGCCTAATCCGGTGCCTTCGAATTCTTCCGCCCGGTGCAAGCGTTGAAACAGGCCGAACAGTTTGTCAACATATTTCATGTCGAAACCGGCGCCGTTATCCCTGACGTAAAAGATGGTTTCATCCGTCTCCGCGCTCAGCCCGATTTCGATGACGGCCTGCGGTCGAGTGCGGCTGAATTTGAGGGCGTTGGCGATCAGATTCGTGAACACGGTTTTGAGCAGCGCCGGATCGCCGCTGACGTCTGGCAGCGGCTCGATGCGCCAGAGGATGTCCCGCCCCTGCGTCTCCTGTTGCAGGATCGCGATGGCTTCCTGAACAAGCTGATTCATATTGACCTGAGTTTTCGACAACTCCACGCGCCCCATCCGCGAAAACGACAACAGATCGTCAATCAGTCTCCCCATCTGCTGCGCCGATTCTGAAATCACCTGCAAATAATGTTGGCTTTTGTCGTCTAATGCGTCAGGCGCGCGTTTGTTCAACAATTCTACAAAGCCAGTGACGTGCCGCAGCGGAGCGCGGAGATCATGCGACACCGAATAGCTGAACGCTTCAAGTTCCGTGTTCGCGGACTCAAGCTGCGCCGTCCGGTCGCGCACGCGCTGTTCCAATTCCGCGTTCAGGCGGCGGATTTC
>CAZMEO010000309.1:2853-4571 GCA_964565315.1 uncultured Candidatus Moduliflexus sp.
GTGATGTCCATAAATAAGACGGCAAACTGGCGCGGCGCAGGACGATACGCAAAGACTTCAAAATGCCGCTTAAGCACTGGCGAATAATTCTCGAATTGGCATGGCTCGCCCGTCAAGGCCACGCGCCCGTACATCTCGACCCATTTGGGGTCTTCATTCGGAAATGCCTGGCTTTGCAGCCGACCAATCACATCGGCGCGTTTCATGCCCGTCAGACGTTCAAACGCGGGATTGATTTCTAAAAAGCGATAATCGTGCGGCACGCCCTCAGTATCGCAGAGAATTTCATGCAGCGCAAACCCTTCCGTCATGCCATTGAACAACGAGCGATAGCGTTCTTCGCTTTGCCGCAGCGCCTCCCCAGCCAGCTTGCGATCTGTCGTGTCATGAATCACGCCGAAAATCTGGCGAGGCGAGCCGTCAGGCTGGCGTTGATAGATGGTTTCTCTGGCTTCCAGCCAGCGCCAACTCCCGTCAACATGCCGCATCCGATATTGATGATAAATCTGTTCGCTCTCTTGCGCCTGAGCATAGCGCTGCACCGTCTGCGAGAGATAGGTCTGCCAGTCATCCGGGTGCATGAGGAACGGCAGCATCTGCTCTCGCATTGCCTGAATCTCTTCGACGGTATAGCCCAGAACCTTATGGATGCCGTCATTGCTATACACGTTTTTCCGTTCGACTAAATCATAAATATAGAGAACATCAGGCGTCAGATTCAGCAGCGATTCGATAAATTGCGTGCGTTCCGCTAAGATGGCCTCCGTCTGTTTGCGCTCGGTGATGTCGGTCGCCAGCCCTTCAATCAGCACCTCATCGCCGTTTTGATGCCGTCCAATCGAGCGGTCGAGCAGCCAATGCCATTGGCTGCGCGTATCCTGCACCCGATATTCAATGCTGAAATTTCCCCCAACCGCAAACTCTTGGATCGCTGCGATGACGCTCGGCACATCATCTGGATGGATCGATTGATTCCAGAGAAACGGATGAGCGTAGAGATATTCCAGCGAACACCCGAACAGACGGGCAGCTTGCGGCGAAAAATAGACTCCGCCGCGCTGACTGGAAAAAATATACATGACATCGGGCGATCCTTCGATCAACCGACGGTAGCGGGTTTCGTTTTCCTGCAAGGCGTCCTCATCTCGCTGGCGGGCTTGTTGCAAAAGAAAAAGCTGGCAGATCAGCACCGTCGCCGGCGGATAGAGCAAAATGACCGGCAGCGCGATCTGGCCGATCACCGGGCGCGCCAGGCCGCCAGGCAGCCCGCCCATCAAGGCTAACATAATGGCGTGAACCAATACGCTGAAGGCGAACAGCCACAACGGGCGCAGCGCCTGCGGATTGCGCCGACTCCAATAATGATAGGCGCTGCCAACGATGGCCGATTCCGCAATCACGCTGACGCCGACCCACGCGCCTGCGCCGCCGAGATACAAACGATACGCTCCGCAGATGCCCCCCGCAATGCCTGCCGCGAGCGGGCCGCCGAACAAGCCGGCAATGCTGAGAATGATCGAGCGGCCATCAAAGATAATGCCCGGCATCAGCTTGAGCGGCATCATCATCCCCAGCGCGGCCACGACGCCGAACAGCAGGCCGGACAGCGCTTGCGCCTGTAGGCTGTCCGCCTTCCAACGCCGAATAATGAGCATGTAGATCAGGTTGAAGGTGATTAATAACGTAATATTATTGAGCAGTTCGAAGAAGATCATATT
>CAZMEO010000310.1:0-4570 GCA_964565315.1 uncultured Candidatus Moduliflexus sp.
TGAAAAATTATGTTCGGAAGTGAAATGACAGGTGTTTAAAATGACACGGCTTCAAGCTCGGCGGGGTCTTCGGCGTTTTCCGCTTCTTCGCTCAGGGTGATTTTGGTTTTGAATTGCGCGGAATGCGACGTGGCTGTGCCTGCGGTCATGCGCAGCACCTCCTCAACGGTGGTCTGGCCTTCCAGCATTTTGACAAGCCCGACATCCCGTAGCAGCTTAACGCCCTGACGCGCGGCAGCTTCCCGCATCGTGACGATTCCGGCGCTTTCATGCACGAATGTCCGCAATTCGTCGGTTATTTCCAAGATTTCAAACACGCCGGTTTGCCCTAAATATCCTGTGCCGCGACATTTCATGCAGCCCTTTCCTTTTCGGAGCGATCCGGTCTGTTCCGGGGAGAGTTGCAGCAACGCGATTTCCTTGTCGGAGGGGTGATACGGCTGAGCGCAATGCTGGCAGACGCGCCGGAGCAACTGCTGCGCCACGACCGCAATGACCGCCGATTCCACTAAAAACGGTTCGACGCCCATCTTGATCAAGCGCACTAACGAGGAGGGGGCGTCGTAGGTATGCAGCGTCGTAAAGACTAAATGCCCCAACAAGGCTGTCTGAATCGCATTTTCGGCGGTCTGCTTGTCGCGGACTTCGCCAATCATGATCACATCCGGCGATTGGCGCACCAAATGCTTGACGGCCTGTTCGAACGTAAAGCCGACGCTTGGCTGGAGCGCGATCTGGTTAAAACGGTCGTAGGGCAGTTCGACCGGGTCTTCGAGCGTGGTGATGTTGATGCCGCGTTCGGCCAGCGCGTCAAGCGTGGAATAGAGCGTGGTGGTTTTCCCGCTGCCGGTCGGCCCGGCCAGCAGCACAATGCCGTTTGAACGCGACATCAATGCCTGATACTGGACATACTGCTCGTCTAACAATCCGAGCGTTTCGACATGCCGCAGCAGCAAAATCGGGTCGAGCAGCCGGATCATCACTTTTTCGCCATAGGTCATCGGCATCGTCGAAATCCGCAGCGTCATGTCGCGGCCATGAAAATTGAAATGCGTGCGCCCGTCCTGTGCCTTGCGTTTTTCGGAGATGTTCATGCCACCGAGCGCCTTGAACCGCATCAACATGCTGTTATGAATCCCTTGCGGAATCCGTTTCACGTCATACATCATGCCGTCAATTCGAAAGCGAATCTGCGCCTGAAATTGGCGCGGTTCGAGGTGAATCTCGCTTGCCCGCTGTTCGCAGGCGTATTGCAGCATGAGGTTGACCGCCGTCACGATATTGGTATCATTGCTTTCATCAGCGTTGACTGAGGTCATACCCGCAGCGGGTTGCGCGGCGTCGTCTTTCTTCAATTCAGCGGTCGCAGCGCTGACCGAAGCCTCGAATCCTTCCAAATGTTTCTGCGACGACTTTTCCGCTTCCTGAACTTTGTAGCATTCGTTAATAGCATGCAGAATCTCCGTTTTCATGCTGATAACCGGGCGCACTTCCATTTTGGTCACATTGCGGAGGGTGTCGAGAATCTGAACGTTCATCGGATTGACCACCGCGACAAACAGCATGTTTTTAGACATGGAAACCGGAAAGATGGCATGTTTCCGCGCAAACGGCGCGGAAATTTTCGAGGCCAGCTTGCACGATTCGACCTTATTTAATTCGATGTGTAAAAACGGCAATTTCCAGTGCGCCGCCAGCGCCCGCATGATCAATTCTTCGGACACGATGGTTTTCCCGTCCGCCGCGCTCACAAGCTGCATGGCGCACAGCACGTCTATCGCCGTCAGATGACCGGCCTCAGCGCTCGTGCGTTGTCTTAACTGCGAGCGTATGTCGCTCTCCCGCTGAATGGCGGATTGGACTTGTGGCCCATCTAAAAGCTTCTGCTGCTGCAACACAGTACAGATAAATTCAAGCGTTAATGAGGTCATGCGCTCATCCTTCGAAATCTCATCTGCGTGGAAATGTTGGCCGCTGCGAAAACAGCGCGTGTTTATGTCGGTTCGGGTTGTTTAATAGATTAGAACCACGCTTGAGATGAAAGGTTGAAGAGAACTTTGCAGTTGCCTTGATGTTGCGAGCGAACTCAGACCTCACAGGTTTCAAAAACCTGTGAGGTCTCTATTTAATGCTGTCTATCAGCGGGACTTGGACGTCGCGTTCCAGGCGGCGAGAAGTTGCTGAAGCGTTTCCGGCGGCAATTCGGCGTGGCCGTCCGGCGCGATTTCGATGGAATACGCGCCGAGATTGACGACAATCCGCGCTTCCGCGTCGAAATAGATGGCGAGCTGCGGAAGCGCTCGCAACAGATCGCGATACGCGCTGCTGTCGCGTCGGACGCGAATCAGCGCGGCCTGCTCCGTATGCGCGACATCCACCCAAACGCCATGTCGCAGGCGGAACGTCTTGCCGCCAATCGTCCGCTCGTCAGGCTCTTTTACTCCAAATACTTTATTTAACATCCCTTTCGCCAACTCGCCGAACGATTTTTCTTCGGCCTTTGCTTTCGCAGCCGACGGCATTGGGCTTTCGGGCATGGAAAGAGATGCGTCACACTCTTCAAACTCATCGTTCTCGCAGAAAACGCCCTCTGCCTTTGCTAACAGCGGGAAGGAGTCGGTAAGCACGTCTTCGGAATCCGAAATTCGACTTCGACTGAAGAAGGCTCTTGGATGCGGCATGGCTTCGGAAACCGCTGACACCCGCCTGAAGAGCCTTGTCGCAGGCGCGACTCCGGCGAGCGCGGCTTCGGAAACGCCTTGCGGCAGCGGCACGGGCTGGCTGACGACGGTTGATTGGCCTTGTTGATTGCGTGTTTCCGAATCGACTGCAATAAATGATGTGTAATCGGTCAGCAGCGAATATTTCAAGCCCAATTCCGTGATTTGATTGACGCGCTCCTGATCGTGTTGCAGCCGGTTGTAATCGCCGAGCAGTTTAATCGCCTGCCGCGCCCACAAATAGCGCAGCGCCGCATGTTCCCGGCGCGGAGCGATGGCGCTGACATCCGCCTCGAAGCGATATTCCCGCTCGCCGATCCGCCCGGTCAGCGTCACGATGCCCGTCCGCTCGCCGCGCCATTTGCCGAAGCAGAGCGTCGGGCGCTCCGCGAACACGTCCGGCAGCGCGGGCGGCTCGATGTCGTAAGCGTCGAAGCCGTTACAGGTCAATTTCAGATTTGCCAGCACCGGCGATTGGAGGCAGCGGCGCAGCGTGGCGGCCTGCGCGAGGGCTTCGGTGTCGTTCGTGACAATGAACGGCTCGCCGCCGCCGACATGCGCCATCCCTTCGATGATGTGGCGGTTGACCGATGTGCCGATGCCGAACGCGAACAGGTTCGCTTCGCCGAGATGAGCGCGAATCAGGTCGAACACTTCCGGTTCGACGGTGACGAAGCCGTCCGTGATGACGATAATCGAGCAGGACATCCCCGCCGCGCGCGGCAGCGCCAACGCCTCTTTTAACGCGGGCAGAATTTCCGTGCCGCCAGAGCCACGCGCTGTATTCAGCAGTTTCAGCGCCTCGCTGACATGTTGCTCCGTCACCGCCACCGAGCCGCTTTTCGACAGGACTTTGGCCCCGAAGGAAAACTGCATCAGGTTGAAGCGGTCGTGTGCGCCGAGATGTTGGATCAAATCTTTCAGCAGGGTTCGGGCAATATCCATCGGAAAGCCGCCCATTGAGCCGGACACGTCCATAATGAATATATATTCCCTCGGTGGGAGTTCCTGTTCCCGCACTTTCTCCGGCGGCTGCGCCATCAGCAGAAAGAAATTCTCACTCCCTTCGTAAAGCAGCAGCCCCGATTCGATTTGCCCGCCTGCCAGACGATATTTCAAGATATAGTCGCGGTTGCCGCCGTTCGTTTCCGACGGTTTCAGCGTGATGTTCGCTAATGACGCGCCGTCATAGCGGATGTCGGTCTGATGCGACTCGCAGGCGATTTTCTGCACCGGCAGGCCGCTGGAAAGCGTGACGCGAATATTGAAAGTCGAAACCGGTGCGGCCTCTTCGCGAAGATACGGATTTTCCACCCACGATTCCGGCGCGATACCTTCTGCCTGCGAACCGGGATAGCGCGGCCCGACGACTGTCGGATAGACAAATTCATACTGGCAATCCGTCGGAACGAGCAATTCGGTGTAGCGCAGTTCGACCTTGATGACATCGCCCGGCAGAATATTGGCGACGTTTATCTGAAACACATTCGGGCGCTGCTGCTCTAAGAGCGACGCACTTTTGCCCTCGCGTTTGGCCTGTTCATATTGCTGACGCGCCGCCTGCTTCTTTTCGATGTTGGCGACAATGGTGCGTTCGCCGATGGTCATCGTCATGCCGTACACGGCGGCGCGAGTCGAGCCGGGGAAGACGTACATCGCTTCGAGCGGGCGCGTTCCCTCGTTGCAATAAGTCTGCGTGACGCGCACGTCCGCAATCACGCCCGCGATGTTGACCGCCACGTCGGTCGCTTTCAGCGGCAGCCTGTCAACCGAGGCGTCGTCGCTCTGCACGAAAAAATAAGGTGAACAGGTCTGATCCATGCTGTATGCGCTTGCGATCTTTGCCATGA
>CAZMEO010000311.1:0-4564 GCA_964565315.1 uncultured Candidatus Moduliflexus sp.
GCAAGGGCAAAGCATGACAGCGTGTTCGGATTGCGCATGATGCTGCTGATGTGAACGCGCCGGGCGTGTCCATGCCAAGAACGCTATGACAGAACAAGAACTGCAAGAGCAGGAGCAAGCCGCCCAGGAGCCTCAAGAAGAAACACCGTATGTCGAACCAACGCAGGAAGAGTTAGATACGTTGATTCGGCATCATGTCTGGACAGCGATGGCGGTAGGGTTAGTGCCGATTCCGCTGGTTGATCTGGCGGGAATTTTAGGCGTGCAACTGAATTTGATGAGAAAGCTTGCCAACTATTATCGCGTGCCATTCCTCCAGGATTCGGTCAAAAATATTCTGTCATCGCTCATCGGCAGCGCCCTGCCCGTGACTGTCGCCGCGCCGGTTGCCAGCCTGCTGAAAGTCATTCCCGTTATCGGTACTTCAGTCGGAGCGGTCTCGATGCCGCTCGTGGCTGGCGCCGCAACGTATGCGGTGGGGAAAGTGTTTATCCAGCATTTTGCGTCAGGCGGAACATTCTTGACCTTTAATCCCCAAAAAGTCAAAGCGTATTATTCAGAAATGTTTCAGGAAGGGAAAAATATTGCGGCGGAAATGAAAAAAGAGAGAGAAACGCAAGCCTGAAAGAAGCCTTTCCGCTTCCATAGACCTCACAGGTCTTGGAGACCTGCGAGGTCTGGATGGATAGACGATCCGACGGGACATGTATTCAGAGAAGTGGCATGACTTTCTTCGCATTCTCAGAACTACGTCAAATTATGCTCATGCGAAAAGATGGTGTCAGGGTGGTTGTTGCGGCGCTTGTGATGGTTGGGATTGGGTTGGGACTGGTTTCTTGTCGAACGGAGCAATCACCATCAGAGCGGCGCGCCCAACGTGCCGAGAAGGCGACCGGCGAGATTGTGATCGGGATTGTGAATGCCGAAGGAAATTACTCGTTTCGGTTGGGCGCGGAGTTAGCGATGAAGGAGATCAACCAGCGGGGCGGGATTTTAGGCCGCCCATTACACGCATTGTGGTATGATGACGCCAACTCGCCTGATAAAGCGCTCGCGATTTCGAAGCAACTCGCGCGAAATCACGATGTGATTGCCGTCATCGGCCACTCCAATTCTCCGGCTGCGATCTCGGCCTCCATTACCTATTTTGAAAACGGCATCCTCTTCATCACGCCTGCCACCGACCCCAATTTGACGCGCTATGGATTCTGGACAACGTTCCGAACCAATCTGATGAGCGACGCAAGCGGGCAGCAATTAGCGCAATTTGCCGCGTCTCAAAATTTCAACAAGATGGTGGTGCTCTATAATCGCGGAGAGGCTGACAAAAAATTAGCCGAAAGTTTTCATGCGACCGCCGTCAAAACCAACGTCAAAATCGTCGCAACGCGCTCCTATTTTGAGACAGATCGCGATTTCCGAAGCATGCTGGCCGGTATTGCTGATGTCAAACCGGATGCGATTTTTTTGGCAGGAACGCTCCCCACTGCCGCCACCGTCATGAATCAAGCCCGCGAGATCGGCATTATGTCCCCGTTTATCGGCGGAGACGGGCTTGATAGCCTGAACCTCTTATATCTTGCCAGACGCGCAGCAGAAGGCACCATTGTGCCGACTGCATTTTCGCCGGAGTATCCGGCCAAAGCCACGCAGGATTTTGTTGACCGCTTCGAGGCAAGTTATGGCATTGCGCCGAGCACATGGGATGCGCAGGGCTATGACGCCGTCTATCTGCTGGAAACAGCCATTCAGAAAAGCGGCTCGACCGTGCCGCTCAGCCTCAGCACCACGTTGCATTTCCTCAAAAATTGGGAAGGCGTGGCCGGGTTGTATTCCTTTACCCCCGTAGGAGAACTTCAAGATCGCAAGCTGTTCTTCAAAGTGGTGAAGAATGGCAAATTCGAGTTCGCATCCAGCGAGGGAACGCGCATGGCGCAGATTGACCCGCTCAAAGTGATCGAAGATATTACGATCCGGCTGCCGCTTGAGCATCGCATTGATTCGCTGGATCCAGGGCTATCCGCCATCCCGGAATCATACGAGGTGATCGAGCAGTTGTTCTTAGGATTGACCGATTTTGATCCCGGCACGTATGACGCCATGCCGGAGTTGGCCGAAAGCTGGACGGTAAGCGAGGATGGACTGGTCTATCAATTTCACTTGCGCGAAGGCGTCACCTGGACGGACGGAACGCCCGTGACCGCGCAGGATGTCGTGTGGACGCTCCGGCGCAACCTTGATCCGAAGACAAAAAGTCCGAATGTCTCGCGGCTCTATCTGTTGAAAAATGCCCGCGCGTTGCATCAGGGAGAACTCAGCGACCCGGCGGCGCTTGGCGTGCGGGCGATTGATGATCTGATCGTCGAGTTTACGCTCGAATCTCCAGCGGTCTATTTCCCGAAATTGCTTGATCTGCCGGTGTATCGTCCCTTGCCGCGCCTTGCTATCGAAGCCCATCCAGATTCCTGGACGCTGCCGGAAAATATTCGAACCAACGGCGCGTATCAGTTAAGCGTGCTGAAAAAAGGGGTGATCCTGGTGCTGAGGAAAAATCCTGACTATTATGATGCGCAGAAGGTGTCAATCCCGGAGATTCGCTATTACATTATTTCCAATCCTGTTGTGGGACTGGCGATGTATAACAACAACGAACTGGATGTGTTAGGGAGCTCGTATCTGCCTGTCCCTGTGTCTGAAATCCCTCTGATTCGGTCGCACCCGACATTGCGGCAGGAATATTCTCAACAGCAGAAATCGTGTACGAACGTCGTGCTGCTGAATCCGATTGCGCCGCTCAACCACCTGTTTGTGCGCAGAGCGATTGCCAGCGTGATCGATCGGAAATTCATCCTCGATTTCGTGCTGAGGGGCGACGGCGACTTAGCGAACGTGCTATTGCCTCCGGGCATCACAGCGGGGGCCGCGCAACGCGCAGGCGTCAATCTGTTCTACCCTGAACATGGCCCGCTCTGGTTAGCCAAAGCCGGATATTCAGGAGAGCAAAAAGTCCCGGCGCTCACGATCACCTGCCCATCGGCCTCGCCCTATCAAGAGATCGCGCAGATCCTGCGAGATACGCTCGACAGGCAGCTTGGCATCGCGACAGAATGCGTGACGGAAACCGACGCCAAACAGCGCCCGCCGCATATCATCTTGATGCGAAAATGCGCCGACTATCCTGATGCCAGCAGTTTTCTGGAAGATTTTCATCCTGACGAACAACCGAAAATCTTTCAATGGCCGTCAGAGGCTTCAGCCGCCAAATTTGCGGATTTATTAGCGCGAGCGCGCACCCAAACCGAGCCGCTTGCCAGATCGCGGCTTTACAGCCAGGCCGAACTCATGCTGCTTCAAAGTGAGGTGTTAATGGTGCCCTTATATTTCGAAGTTGCGCCTTCGCTGGTGAAGCCGCGAGTGACTGGCTGGCATCATAATATTTTAGGCGGCCAATACATTCAGAATTGGCAATTCCAAAAATGAGAATCAGGGCGAACGGGAGGGCAAAAGCTTGCTTTTGCCCTCCTGTATGCTAAAAAAATTGGTTGTGGCTACTACAATGATGCCGAGCGCATGATTCGATTCGACTTCGCTCACCATGGACAGTCACCCTGAGCGAAGTCGAAGGGTGAAACGGGCATCATTGACAACGATACCACTCCCCCAAAATTACAACATCGGTGGAAATCGCAGGCGGTATGAAAAAAAAGATTATCCTCAGCAGCATCGGACTCATCTTGATTGTGGTCGTGGGAATATTGCTGGGACGCCCAGGCTGGCTGTTGCCCAAGCGCGAACCGATTTACATCGGAGCGGCAGGCCCGTTCGCGAAAGTCACCGGGCAAGGGATGCTCCAGGGAATCCAATTGTATCTGGAGCAACTGAATCGGCAAGGCGGCATTAATAAGCGTCCTGTCATCCTGCGAACCTTCGATGATCACGATGAGCCGCGTGGCGCAAGCCGCGTGGCGCAGGAAATCGTGGCTGGCGATGAGGTGCTGCTCGTCTTAGGACATTACAACAGTGACGCCTCAATCGCCGCCGGAGCGATTTATCGCGAGAATGGGATTCCCGCCATCACTGCTTCCGCGACTGCGGATTCCGTCACGTCTCAGAATGAATGGTATTTCAGCGTCGTGCCGAACAATACGCAGCAAGCCACGTTCAGCGCGAATTACCTGAAGTACATGCTCAAGCAGACCGATGTCAGCCTCATTGCCAGTGTGGATGAATATGGCAAATCCTTTGCTGAAGGCTTTAACAAAGCGGCGACCAAATTAGGGATCAATATCAAGCAGCGTTGGGATTTTGATCGCGAACGCGATGATTTGGACCGCCAATTGGTCGAGATCGTCGCTGAATTACGGACAATCCGCGAGCCGGGGGTGCTGATGTTTGCCAGCCCTGTCCCTGAAGCTGTCCGCATTTTGAACTCGGTGCTTTTCCCAGGCACGGATTATACGATTTTTGGGGCGGATAGTTTTGCCACTCGCGGTTTTGTCGAAGAATTTCGCAAACTTCCTCAAGAACAGGAGCAGCCCGGCTACTATTCCGATGGCATCTATGC
>CAZMEO010000312.1:0-4563 GCA_964565315.1 uncultured Candidatus Moduliflexus sp.
TGTTTCGACAGGCAAATTTTTGGCCTTAAAAACGCTGAATGGAGACGCTATCATGCGAAAAACGGCGGCGCTGACGGGCGGAATCGCGACCGGCAAAAGCACGGTGTCCCGCATGTTTCAGGAGCTTGGCGCGCATCTGATTGACGCCGATCTTGTGGCGCGGCAGGTTGTTGAACCCGGCCAACCGGCATATCAGGAAATTGTCGCGCATTTCGGGCGAGAGATTCTGTTAAAAGACGGCCAGCTTGATCGCAAAGCCTTAGGCGCAATTATTTTTCAACATACGGAAGAGCGCGAACGCTTGAATCAGATGACGCATCCTCGCGTGATTGCCGCGATTGACGATGAAGAAGCGCGGGTTCATGCGCATGAACCTGAGTGTCTGATTCTTGTGGACGTGCCGCTGCTCATCGAAACGGGCATGTATCGCAGCTATCCGGCGGTGATTCTGGTGTATGCGCCGGAAAACGCGCAGCTTCAGCGATTAATGGCACGAGATCGATTATCGGGAGACGACGCTCGCCGGAGAATCTCGGCGCAGATGCCGATTGACGAGAAACTTCGCTACGCGACGCATGTCATTCAAAATATCGGCAGTCGAGATGAGACGCTGGCACAGGTGAGAATGGTGTTTGAACAGTTAAACGTTTAGCTGTCAGACACTTTTGAAGTGTCTGACAGCTTGAACGATTGGTTAATTTTGAAGAGGGTTTGGCGGGAGCATGGTAAACGAAATGCCGACTTGCAAGCCCCAGAATTCAAAGTCTTCATCGAATCCGTTATCATCGTCGTTAAAAATGATATTGTAACTCGGCTCGATAAATAACGACGTATTCGGCGTTCCTAATGGAATATCGATGCCCGGGCCAAAACCAAGTCCAAAGGCGGAATCGAACTCATCAAAATCACCTGTCGCGACATACCAGCCGCCATGCAGGGTCGCATACGGGCGAATATTTCCGAAATAGCCGAGATAGATATTGGTTCCGAGTTCTAACGGCGCGTATCCGCCTTCAACATCATCTTCCTCGCCAAACGAATAATAGGATGCCGTGCCTTTCAACAGCACCATCGGATTGATAAACACGCCAAGTCCCGCGCCAATTCCTAACCCCTTATCGGCCACATCATCAAAATCGCTATTTGGAAACACGCCGCCGCCTTGAAGACTCATCCAGGTGTACTGCGCATGCGCCGCCGGAACCGCCGCAAACATCAATCCAATCAGAACCACCAACGATAATACTTTTTTCATAGCCATTCGTCTCCTTGAACATGCTACTCTTGCTATGCCAGAAGCATCAGCGCGACTCATCTGACATGGGGAATAGATGTATTAAAAACAGAAAAAATATTTCCACTTTTTCAAACATCATCATAAAGAACCTACGAATTCTGAAACACCACATTTGACGCTTGAGGTCGTGTCTGCGCATCCCTCGCCATTTGCCCTGTTTTTCCTGATACGATGAGATGTTTGCAAGATATTTATTGTTTTATTCAAAGATTATGCCATGCCAGAAGAACTATTTATATGCCAGCGGACAGCCTTATCCGCCGAGACTTGCTGAAAAACAGTCAGATCAAGCGTTTTCCTCCCAGAGCGCTCGACGAACACGGCTGTTCGTCGGGACATAAATAATTATGAAAATTCATCTTTTTCTCATTTGACATCCCCTGGTTTGAACATATTAACATTTTTAACAACATTCAATCAATACAGACCGCACCTTCATCCGCTTTGCGTGATGAATCCGCGAGTCAGAGGAGAAAACCATCATGAAAATCATCATGTACGCCTTGTTTGGAGTATTGTTGACGAATATGGCGTTCGCCGCCGACATTTCCGGGCGGATCGAAGTGTTGGAAAAAGGCGGGAAAAAGCCGCTGAAAAGCTTTGCCAACGCAGTCGCGTATCTTGAAGGCATCGAGACGTCCGCGCCTGAAACGCCTGTCACGTTACACCAAAAAGATAAACGCTTCACGCCGCGTCTGTTAGTGGCGATTCAAGGACAGGAAATAGAAATTCCGAATGCTGACGTTCTGATGCACAATGCCTTTTCACCACATGACTCCGAACCGTTCGATGTCGGGCGATATGGCAAAGGCAAATCGGCATCGGTGCGATTGGAGCAGATCGGTGCGCATCGCGTCTATTGCAACATTCACCAGCAAATGATTGCGGATATTTTTATCGTGCCGAGTCACTATTTTGCGGTCACGGACGAAGACGGGCGTTTTGTCATTCAGAATGTCCCTGATGGCGAATATACGCTGAAAGTCTGGCACATTTATGAAGGCGAGGCGCAAGAAGTCGTGCGCGTTGCGGGGCAACATGTCGAACTGAATTTCAGCATCGTCAGCCTCAAAAAAGTGCGCGATTTTATGAATCATGCCAATAAAGACGGGCAGTCATACCCTTCAGGCTCATCATCGTCCTCGTCGTCATCGGGCAGCGGTTCGTCATATTGATTCGAAGGAGACGCAGGGGCGAGGTCTCCTCGCCCTTTCGAACCGGAAAAATTCGCATAGCAGAAGAATCTCGCAAACTTTTATAAACGGTGAGCCGCCATGTTTCATTTTAAATATAAACTGACGCTATTGATTGCCGGGATCATTCTTGCGCTGTTGGTCGGAATATTTTTAATCCTTCAGTATCAAATCGAGCAAAATGCGATTGCGGCCATCAAAGAAAATTTTACGGAAACCCAACTTCTTGTCTCGACGCTTATGGCAGATCGCCAGCGCCGTCTTGAAGAGATTGCCAGCGGTCTGGCCGGAGCGGAATTTATTCGCCTGATTTTGACCGACCCGACGCTTGATGAACCCACGCGAAACGATCTGGTTGAGAACGAAATTCTGCCCGATTATCCTCAGATCAGCCTGTTAGCCGTCATAGATGCCGACGATGCGATATTGGCAATCAATGCGGATGGACAAGAAATCGAGACGACCCTGCTGGAACAGTCGTTTTACCACGCAGCGCGTGATGGCAAACGCGGCAGCGGCTTTGTGATTTCGTCCGGACGAGCGCGGCAAATCATCGGCTTGCCGGTGACAATCGGTGCCGAAGATGAAGAAGAAATTCTTGGCGTGCTGCTTGTCGGTTTAACATGGGGCGAAGAGGATGTTGAGCATATCAAAACCCTGACACAGGCTGACATTGCGTTCATCGACCGCCAGCAGATTGTTCTCTCCTCTCAGATGAAACAATTCGATGCGACGCCATTGCCGCCTGCTCTTCTTCAACAGCATCTTCCCAATATGCTCTCGTTTCCTGAAAATGAAGCGCATCTGCTCGTTCTTGAGCAAGAGCGTTTTCTCGTCGTCAACATTTTTGACAATCAGCGGAACTCTCCGCCCTATCTGATTCTGACTTCTTTAGATCGCGAATTAGTCTTTGTAAAGGCGATTCGGCGCATTTTAATCGAATTTGCTGTCGGCGGCATGTTGATTGGATTCGGGCTGTCGTTTTTCTTTGCTCGCGGCATTTCCAGGCCGATCACGCAGTTACAGCAGGCTACCACCGAGATCGAGCGCGGCAATTTAGCGTATCGCGTCGCGATTCGCAGCCATGACGAATTTTCGCAGCTTGGCGGCGCATTCAATCGAATGGTCGAAGGGCTGCATGAAAAAGAGCGGATTCGCGGGATTATGAACAAGGTCGTCTCGAAAGAAATCGCCGATGAAATCCTGAAAAGCGATTTGCAGCTTGGCGGCGAAGAACGGATTGCCACCGTCCTGTTTTCCGATATTCGCGGCTTTACCACTTTTTCGGAACGACTGCCGCCGAAAGCGTTGTTAGACGTATTGAACGCCTATTTTACCCGCGTCAGCGAGTGCATTCACGCACATCACGGCAATATTGACAAGTACATCGGCGACGCGCTGATGGCGCTGTTCGGCGTGCCGATTGCTCGCGAGTCGAGCGTAAAGGATGCGGTGTTGGCCGCATTAGATATGATAACGGCGCTCGACGGATTCAATCAATCGCTCGCCTCAAGCATCGGCAAACAATTGAAGATCGGCATCGGCATCAATACTGGCAAATTAGTCGCCGGATTGATGGGAGCGTCATCGCGCCTGGAATACACCGTGATGGGGGATGCGGTGAATTTGGCGTCGCGCCTCGAAGGATTGACTAAACAATATGGTGTGCAGATTGTCATCAGCGAGACGACGTATCAGGCGCTTCAGCCCTTGCTCTCGCCTCAAGACGGATTGGCGTTCAGATATTTGGATGCGGTGCAGGTGAAGGGCAAAACTCGCGGCGTGCGAATTTATCAGGTGCTGCGGCAGACGCAAGAGGTCGAACATTTTCTTCAGCGTTTTCATCAGGCGCATCGCCTGCTGGAATCAGGGCATCTGCAACAGGCCGAACAAGAATTTGCCGCATTGCGTCAGGAATGGGAACGCGACACGGTAACAGCCCTGTTTTATGAGCGCGTCAGCGCCTATCTTCAGGCTCCGCCGCTGTTTGAAGAAGAATATCGGGATGGAGTCTATATTTGTACGGAAAAATGAAAAAAAATTGTCAGACACATTTAACGTGTCTGACAATTA
>CAZMEO010000313.1:0-4556 GCA_964565315.1 uncultured Candidatus Moduliflexus sp.
CTCTATCGCCGCCGCCGTAACATCCGTCAATAAAAAATTCGTTCCCATCTCTTGACATGCCTGAGGCATCGCCATATAGCAGGAACAATAAAATTTCGGAAACTGCGGTTTTTGTTTGACAGGAGAAAATCATTTCCCAATCGTATGCCGCGAACGCGGGGAATCCGTCTTCGAATTGGCCGAACAAGGAACTTCTGTAAACTTTTTAGATGGAGGATGAAACATGGCAGAACTTGGCGCTTCATGGCAGTTGGCAGCAAAACAGGCGAAACATCCGGTCGTGGATGTGCAAGAGCCAAACTTATTTCGGGACATGTTTCCGTATAGCGAAGTCCCAAAGACCATCTTTGACGGAGAAGTCGTGGATGTGAAGCCTGCGCCGGAGATGTGGATGACGGATACCACATTTCGCGACGGTCAGCAGGCGCGGACGCCGTTTACGGTCGAACAAATCTCGAAACTCTATGAACTGATGCACCGGTTGAGCGGGCCGAATGGCATCATCCGGCAAAGCGAGTTTTTCATTTATTCCGCGCAGGATCGCGAAGCGCTCGAAGAAGTGCGAAACAAAGGGTATAAGTATCCTGAGCCGACCGCCTGGATTCGAGCGAATGCGCAGGATTTGGAATTGGTGAAACAGGTTGGCATTCAGGAAACCGGCATGCTGACCTCAATTTCCGATTATCATATTTTCTTGAAATTCCGCAAAACCCGGCGGCAGGTGTTGGATGCGTTTATGGGCGTGGTCAGGGCGGCGGCGGAGATCGGCTTGAAAACGATCCGCTGCCACTACGAAGACGTGACCCGCGCCGATTTCTGGGGCGCGGTTGTGCCGTTTACCGAAGAGCTGGTCAATTTTACGTCGCAGGCGGGGCTGCGGCTGAAAATTCGGTTGTGCGATACGATGGGCTATGGCTTGCCGTATCCGGGCGTGGCGCTGCCGCGTTCGATTCAGAAAATGGTCTTCTATCTCCAGCGCGAATTCGGCATTCCATCGGAGAATCTGGAATGGCATGGGCATAACGATTTCCACAAAGTCCATATCAATTCCGTGACCGCCTGGCTGTCGGGTATCGCCTCCGTGAATGGCGCGATTCTCAGCCTCGGTGAACGCACCGGCAATTCCCCGATTGAGGCGCTTGCGGTGGAATACGCCTCGCTGACCGGCAGCACGAACGGCATGGATTTGTCGGCGATTACCGACATTGCGAATTACATGCGGGAAATCGGCTATGTCGTGCCGGGCAATTATCCGTTCTGCGGCGACCGGTTCAACGTGACGATGGCCGGGATTCACGCGGACGGCGTGATGAAAAACGAGGAGATTTACAATATTTTCGATACGGAGAAAATTCTGAAACGTCCGCTCGGCGTGCATATCACCAATCGTTCCGGCATCGCTGGCGTTGGGTTCTGGGTAAACGAGCAACTGCATCGACGCGGCATTTCGCCGTTGGATAAGCGTGATCCTCGCATCGAACACATGTTCGAATGGGTCGAAGCGCAATACGACGCCGGGCGCGAAACGGCGATTTCACCGGAAGAAATGCAGGCGCAGTTCAACATCTATTTCCCGGAATTGGCATAAGGTCATCGCGATCATGGCTGCTTCGGGGGCGCATCGCAAGATTGTGCTTCCCGAATCAGTTCTGATGGGCATATCTCCGATGAATACGTCTGAAGAAACCGCCTTGCTCCCAGCCCAGCCCGCGTTAGACGCGCTCTTTGTCTATGGCACGTTGAATGATCCGTATGTGCGCCGATTAGTCACCGGCGAGACGTTGCCGGTCAAAGACGCCACGCTCTATAATTACCGCCGCATTCATCCGAAAAGCGGCTATCCGATTGCCCTTCCCTGGAGCGGATCGAAAATCGAAGGCGCAGTGGTCTATAACATCACGCCGGAGATTCTGAAAAAATTAGACGATTACGAATCGGAAGGGACGCTGTTCAAGCGCGAAATCGTCACGGTTCATGTCGGTGAACGCTCGTTTCCGGCGTATGTCTATACCGGCATTACCGACGCCCTGAAGCCGTATTTCAAAAAAGGGGTCGGCATGCGGGATCGGATCGAAGCGTTCATTGAAAAGCAGGTGAGCATGCTGCTTGAAGCAAAAGCCGCGACGTACATGCGCAAGGATGTGGATCATCAGGGGTTGCCGCTGCAAGTGACCAAAGAACTCCTGACGGAAGAGACGCATTCCCTGATGCGCGATTATTTTCAGGAAGCCGGTCTGCCGGTCTTTATCATCAAGCACGAGTTGGAGCAAGCCGATATTCCTTCCCTCGACTGGATCAAGTACGCCCCCAAAGCCGCCGAATACGCCGACGAATACATCAAATTAGCAGTCAAATTCATGATCTTCAACCAGATTGAAGAACGCTTCCGCCGCGAATTCTGCCCCTATGTCAAGACAGCGGATGAGTTTTACCGGCATACCATTTCCGCGACGATGGCCTTAAAACTGCTGGTATCGAATTACCGCCAGCTTCAATTGGCGATGTTCGAGCTCAGCGCCGACACGTATGATCCCTCGTTTTCGTATGTGGATTACGCGGTCGCTGCTATCTTCATTGCGAATGAATTATACACGGACGCGCAGGCCAAACAGATTGCGCAATGGGTGCGCGAAAATCGGCGCAATGGCGCGACGCCGCTTGGCGCGGAACTCGAATTTTCGAATATCGGCGGGCGCGTCATTGGCTCGAAAGAAGGCGATGATCCGAAATTCGACGGCTTTTATTATTTTTACGATTTCGATCTGATGCGGCGCGGCTGGAAATTAGGGGCGCATGTGGATGATCACGGTTTTCTGACGACGACGCACACGCGCACGCGCGGCTTTCTTGAATTAGCGTTCGGGCGCTACAAGCTGTTGGGCGACGTGTCGAAACCGGCCACGCAAGACCCCTGGATTCTCAGCCAGATGATTGAACTCGCCATTCGCTTTCTTGCCATTCGCCCGCACAGCCTGCACATCAGCATGCAAGTCCCGGCCAGTATGCCGTTCAAGCCGCTCTCCGATCCGAATTTGCTCCTCTGCCTCCTGTTGTTAGGCGGCGATTTGCGCCATGACGAACATGGGACGCTGCGAGAAATGCGCATCTTCCGCAAAGATATTATCCGCGAAACCCGCAACGTCCATTTTTCCAGGCTGAACCGCCATCATACCACGACCGATGAAACCAAATGGCACTCTGTGGTGGAATATCAATTCTCCCGTTTATTCTTCGATTACGATTATCAGCCGTTGATTATGGCAGCCAAAGGTTTTCAATTGGGCGCAAATCCCCTGCCGCTGCGCGGCGGCAAAAATTGCATCGCCACCGAACATGACCAGACCAGAGTGCTGGAAGATTTCTTAATCCGCTGGGCGGAACATCCGACACCGGTCAGCGACGCGGTGCTGGAGCGCTTTATCAGCATTGTCGAAGAAGGATTGACGCATGAAATCGAATTCGGCGACTCAAAGAAATATGCCCAATATGCGCAGCGCATCATCGGGCGCGTCGAAGAACAATTGCGCCAGCGCAATCAACTGATTCAGACCTACTATGCCTACAACAACAGCTAAACAGTATTTGATTAAAACCATCGAAGATCATCGCGAGGAATTGATTCTTCGCATCTGCCGCCAATTGCAGGCGTATGCGCATTCGCATTACGAGACGATCCCGTTCGAGCGTCACCAGGAACGCGAAGAACGCTTTCTGACGGTGATTTTAGACACGCTGCGCGATGAACAGTCCGAGGCATTAAGCCTGTATCTCGAAGATTTGGTGGGGCAGCGGGCGAATGAAGGCTATGCGCTGCAAGAGCTTGAAGAAGCCTTTGACATCGTGAAAGAGACGCTCTGGCAGGCGGTAGCGAAATACTGGCCGATAGAAGAATCTGTCATTGAGGGAATGGTTATTCTCAAAAAATTGTTCAAAGATGTGCATTCGTCGTTAGGGCCGCTCTATTTTCAAAACAGTTATACGGTTTCTACGGAGAAATTCGACGGCATGCGCCGCAAATTCGCCGAGTATCGTCATGCCAGAACCGGAGTGTCATGATCAGCATGCGACGTCTATTTTTCAGCCGTTACAGAAAACTTGACTTTCCCTGGAACATACCGCATGATGATGTGTAGTCAGGAGGACGCAACATGATGAATAAAATAGACGAATTGGAACAACGCCTGAAAGAATATGCGCAGCAAGCCCGTCGCGCTGAAGAAGTGGCGTTGGAATCGCTTCGCACCTACCCGGAACGCTCGCCGCAGATTCAACCCAACGATATTCTGCGCAGGGAACTCCTTCGCCATCATACTCGTACCTTGTTGATTGATGAAATCAAAGAATGGATTGACGAACTGAAAGGGATTCGACTGTATCAATTGTATCGCGAGAACGGCGAGGGCGGCTCTGTGTCGCAAGGGGCGCGGCAATACATGACAGAACGCGAGGCGGAAGAGGTGAACGCCGCCTTCGAAGCGAATCACGAGCGGCTGCGTTGGAAACCGATTGATTTATTCGAAGAGGAAGAGGCTGCGCAGGAATAAGCCTTGCGCAAC
>CAZMEO010000314.1:0-2437 GCA_964565315.1 uncultured Candidatus Moduliflexus sp.
ACAGACGATAATGCCGCGCACGACATATTGCACGTAAATATCGAAATTCAGCAAGGTCATGGCGTTCGAAATCACGCCCATAAAAATCACGCCGAGCAGTGTGCCCCATACTGTTCCAAGCCCGCCGTTAAAACTCGTGCCGCCGATGATGACAGAGGCGATCACGTCCAATTCCCAGCCGCGCCCGAAACTGAACGAGGCCGCCAACAATTGGCCGGAGGTCATAAAGCCAGAGAGCGCGGCTAACATCTGCACGATGATGAAACAAATGACTTTGGTCGCGCCGACATTGATGCCGCTCAACCGCGCCGATTCGGGATTGCCGCCGGTGGCATAGACTGAGCGCCCGATGGTGGTATAACCCATCGCGTAAAACACGATGCCAAAGGCGATCAGCAACACAATCGCCGGGATCGGAATGCCATCAAGCCCGCCGGGAAGCGGAATTCTGCCGCCGCCAAAGACGTTGAACCATTCCGGGAACTGGTTCGGAATCGGAAAGCCGCCGCTCAAAATACCGGCTGCGCCATAAAGCGCATTCAATGTCACCAATGTGACGATAAACGGCGGCATGGAGGCTTTATGCGCTAACGTGCCATGCAGCCAGCCAATCGCCGCTGCGACTAATAAGGCCGCGACAATGCCGAGCAAGCAGGCGAGATGAAGATTCACGCCGCTGGCCGTCAAATCGCGGCAAAAGCGAGCGACAATCACGCCGGATAACGCAACCGTTGACCCAATCGACAGATCAATCAAGCCCGCAATAATCGCCATTGTCATGCCGAACGCGATGACCCCTTTCAGGGAATTCGCGCGGAAAATATTCATCCAGTTGCCCCAGGTCATGAAATTCGGAGCGCCAAAAGCCACGACAATCAGCAACACGATGAGGATGACTTCAATGGCATGATCAAGCAGAAAAATGCTTATTTTTTTAGAATTTAATGTCTGTGTGTTTGTAGTCGCCATTCCTGTGAGGGTTTCAATAGAATGTATCGGCTTGCGCCGCTGCTCTCCGATACGTCTATTAATCTCCTTCCATGCACATTTCATAGAGTTCATTGATTTTAATCGTATCCGGGTTCACCTCATTGACAATCTTGCCATGCCGCATGATGAGGATACGGTGACACACCTCTAACAACTCTTCCAACTCGGTGGAAACGAAGATCGTCGAAATCCCTTTCCGCGCCTGCGCCCACATGATTTCGAAAATCTGCTGTTTGGCGTTCACGTCGATTCCGCGCGACGGCTCGTCATACAGCATGATTTTCGGGCTGGTGTTGAGCCAGTTGCCGACGACGACCTTCTGCTGATTCCCGCCAGAGAGTTCGTTCACAATCCCGTTCACGCTGGACGTTTTAATTTGCAGTTCTTGCACCTGTCTCTCTGCAAACGCCGCTCGTTTCGAATGATTTTCGATGACGCCGTGAGAGGTTTTGTCCATGCTGGCGTAACAGAGGTTGTCTTTGATGGAATGGATGAGGATCAAGCCGTGCAATTTGCGGTCTTCGGGCGTCATGCCCACTCCCGCTTTTTTCATGGTGATCGGGTTGCCGTTGACATAGCGTTTGCCGTCAATCACGATTTCGCCGCTATCCACCGGATCCGCGCCGAAAATCCCGCGCAGCAGTTCTGTTCGCCCGGAGCCAAGCATCCCGGCGATGCCGAGAACTTCGCCTTTTTTCAAGGTCAGGTTGACATTCTGATACCAGCCGTGCCGGTTGAAATTTTTCACTTCCATCACCGGTTCATCCATCACGCGAATATCGCGCGGGCGGGTTTGAAGATGCACTTCGCCGAACATTAAATGAATAATGTCCTTGTGCGTGACTTCTTTCATGTTGACCGTGCCTTCATATCTCCCGTCGCGCAGCACCGTGACCGTATCGGCGATCTGCGGCAATTCCTGCAATTTATGCGTAATATAAATGACCACGACGCCCTGATCGCGCAAGGCGCGGACGGCCTGAAAGAGGCTCTGCACCTCATGCTGCGCTAACGCCGACGTCGGCTCGTCCAGCATAATCACTTTGGGATTGAAACTCAGCGCTTTGGTAATCTCAACGACCTGCATCTGCCACATGCTCAGGCGGGAAAGCTGCTCGCGCGGATTGATGTTAACATTCATTTTTTGCAGGAGCGCGTCGGCCATCTGGTAGGTTTTCCGCCAGTCAATCCGTCCAAATTGTTTCGGCAAACGGCCTAAGAAGATGTTTTCAGCCACCGATAACCCTGGAATGAGGCTCATTTCCTGATACACGGTGACGATGCCTTTTTCGTAGGCGTCAGCGGTCGAATGAAACTCTAATTTTTCGTCGTTCAAATAGATGTCGCCGCTGGTTGGCCGGATGGCTCCGGCAAAAATCTTGACCAGCGTGGATTTCCCCGACCCATTTTTGCCGACAAAGGCATTCACCTTGCCGCTGTCAAACGT
>CAZMEO010000314.1:2537-4550 GCA_964565315.1 uncultured Candidatus Moduliflexus sp.
ATTTCCCCGACCCATTTTTGCCGACAAAGGCATTCACCTTGCCGCTGTCAAACGTGATCGAAACATCGTCAAGGGCGCGGGTTCCGGGATAATCTTTGATCACGTGTTCTGCCCGTATTGTTAAATCGCTCACCGTATCAACCTCCAGAATGCTATTGTTTTATAGATTATCCAATTCATGCCATTTCTTTAGTGTTCGTGGTGACAGATGTTTTGTAATGATTTACGTGTGCCGGATGATAATTTTTATATTCGTGAAAGAGGAGTCAGACACGTTGAACATGCCTGACTCCTTATCAAACTACTGGATCGGGATTTCTTTCAAGCCGTTGTCAACGCGCCATTTATTGACGGCGGCTTTATCAGTCGCGGAAAGCACGATGCCCGGAGCGATGGTCAGCTTGCCGACGCTGTTGCCCGGTTTCCCTTGCAGGAAGCCAACGAGGTCGGTCATCGCCATGAAGCCCTGGCCGTAAGGATCCTGCGCAACCGCAGCCTGAAGCTCGCCATTGATGATCATGCTGGTGATCTGGTCGGAACCATCATAGCCAAACACCGCCACGTTTTTGCCAGCTTGTTTCACCGCCTGGACAGCGCCAACGGTGCCGCCTTCATTGGACGCGAAAATGATCTGGATTTCAGGATGAGCAGTCAGCATGTCGCTGGTGGTGGCTAAGGCTAAATCTTGCAGGTGAGCGCTCTGGGCGGCAACTTCTTTGAAGTCAACGCCAGCTTCTTTTAACGCGTCTTCGAAACCTTTCCAGCGCAGGCTGGATTCTTCCGGTTTCAGCGTGTCATAGTTGATGATGCCGACGTTGATCGGGCCAGCGATGTTATTGGCTTTGATGTATTCTGCCGCAGCTTTGCCCATCGCAGCGCCATTCGCTGCGTTTTCGCTCATGTAACCAGCGACGACGAACCCGACATCCGTGAATCCGCCGGAATTGGTAATCGCCACCGCAATGCCTTTGTCATTCGCCTGTTTCAAGGCTTCCATCGACACGGTCGGGCTGAGCGGCGTAATCGCGATTCCATTCACGCCCTGCGACATATAGGTGTTAATCAATTCGGTTTCTCTGGCCTGGTCATTGCTGGAGTTTCCAACAATAATGTTCGCCTCTGGAACGCCAGCTTTCACAGCGGCATCTTTGAAGCCCTGCACCATCGTTTTCATGAATTGATCATCCTGGAATACGACTGCCGCGACTTTCATGTCTTTCGGATCCAACGGAGCTTTCGGAGCGACCGGAGCCGTCTGATGATCAGCCGCTTGTGCGCCCATGCCCAGCATCATGAGTCCAACCGTCAACGCTCCAACCATGAAATTTTTGCCGTTCATACCGTTTCCTCACGAAGTCGTTATAAGAAAATTTCTGGGAATCGTTGAACCGTCTGCGCTGTTCACGCTGCCCAAAATCTGCTTATAATACTTCTTCTGAAATTGAACCGTTTTTTATGACTGTAAACAACCGACATTCTTTAACTATAGCAAACCCGATGCCAACGGTGTGAAGGCGGCGAAACCATGAAAAATCAGGGGATCCCTCGGTTAACGTCATCCGAGCAAACCTGAAAGTGGATATTACAGTATCCACCTG
Source organism: uncultured Candidatus Moduliflexus sp. (assembly GCA_964565315.1). Classification (GTDB taxonomy): domain Bacteria; phylum Moduliflexota; class Moduliflexia; order Moduliflexales; family Moduliflexaceae; genus Moduliflexus. Next base: position 4,136 of record CAZMEO010000314.1, read on the forward strand.
ATGGGTAGTTCAGTATCCAATTCTTATCATCACTCCTGCGCTGTCTTTTTGCCCGAAAAATGCTTGACGCGCGCAAACCCGAATATATGCAGGATTCGGATTAAAAAACGACGGTATCACGCATCTTTTCATTATGACGATATGACGATTCTCATTACAGATTCAGGGATTGGCGGCTACTCAGTGGCGACTGAGCTTTATGCGCGGTTGAAAGCGCGGTCGCTCTCGACGCGGATTATTTTTTTTAACGCGCTATTCGATGAAAACAGCGGCTATAATCGCCTGAAGACGCTGGCGGAAAAGGCCGAAAAATTCGACGCGGCGCTGCGCGGCATGGCGCGATTAACGCCGGACGCAATCTGCATCGCCTGCAACACGCTGTCGGTGATTTATCCGCATACGGCGTTCGCGCAGG
>CAZMEO010000315.1:0-4546 GCA_964565315.1 uncultured Candidatus Moduliflexus sp.
CGACGAATCAGCCTGAACCAAATTTTTACCTTGTCCCTGGCGTTGTTGATGTTAGGCGTCATTGGCGGAATGACCTGGTTTTTTTATCACCAGGAGCGCCTGCTGATGTTCCGAGAACTTCAACGACATGGGTTTTCGCTGGCTGAAAATCTGGCCTATAACGCTGAATACGGCATGTTGTTCAAGGATAACGATTTGCTGGAAAAATTGGCGGACGGCGCTATACAGGATCGCGACGTGCTGTTCGCCATTCTCATTGACGCACAGGGCGAAACGCTGGTGGAAAAGTCGCTTCAACATATTCCAGACATTCGAACAGCAGTCTATGAGCGCGTTCAGGAAATTATGAAGAACACGCCATCCGTGCCGTTTACTGCGCATTCAGAGCAGATGTATCAAATCTTTATTCCGGTCTTTGTGCCGACCGTCGAAAAAAATGCTGACGACGAATCGCTGCCTTCTCCCTCTGACGAGCCGATTCGAACGGTCGAAACGCAACCCCGCGAAACGCTCGGCATGGCGGTGGTCGGCATATCGTTCAATCGCGTGAACGATGAACTGAAAGATATTCAAAAACAAGTGATGCGGTTGGCGTTTGTGGTGTTAGGCGTCGCGATTATCGTGTCCAGGCTGCTTGTCAGAATGATCGGGCATCCCATCGAACGCTTAGTCGCCGGAACGTATCGCATTGCCAAAGGCGATTTATCGCGGGAGGTGCGCGTGAGTTTTCCGCGAGAAATCGGCGCATTGGCGCAGTCGTTCAATCGCATGATGCGCGATCTGGACGCCTCGCGCCTGGAATTGGAATTAGCAGCGCAAACCCTGGAACAGCGCGTGCATGACCGGACGCAGGAAATCGAAGAAAAGAACCTCCGCTTGACCGAATTAGTCGAAACCATGAAGCGGATGCAAGATCAACTCATCCATTCGGAAAAAATGGCGTCGCTCGGCCAGCTTGTCGCCGGAATCGCCCATGAAATCAATAATCCGGTCAATTTCATTTCCGCGAATATCACGCCGTTAAAGCAATATGTGCAAGATTTGAAAAGGCTGATTTTTCAATATGAACAGCGGTTTCAAGCAGAAAGCGCGCAGGATGAAAACATTGTTCGCATAAAAAGCGAGATCGAATTCGAATTTCTTGTTGACGATCTCGATGTGCTGATTCGAGATGTCGAAACCGGCGCGACGCGCATCAAGCATATCGTGCAAGACCTGCGCAATTTCTCGCGGCTCGACGAAGCGGAACTCAAAACGATTGACCTGCATCAAAGCCTTGACACGACGCTGAACCTGTTAGGTCATATTTATGAAGGCCGGATTACCGTTCACAAAAACTATGGCGACCTGCCGCCGATAGATTGTTACGCCGGGCAATTAAATCAAGTGTTTATGAATATTTTAGCGAACGCCGGGCAAGCGATTGCGCAAAAAGGCAATGTCTGGCTTGCGACGCAGTTGCAGGGTTCCCAGGTTGTGATTACCATTCGAGACGACGGCGCAGGCATCCCGGAAGAGGTGCTGCCGAAAATCTTTGATCCATTTTTTACCACAAAAGATGTCGGCGAAGGCACAGGATTAGGCTTATCCATTTCGTATGGCATTATTGAAAAACATCGCGGAGAAATCACGGTTCACAGCAAGGTCGGCGAAGGCACGGAATTCACGATCACGATTCCGCGTAATCCATCAGGAAAACAACGATGAATAGACATAAAATTTTGTATATTGACGACGATGCCGAAAATTTGCGCACCTTCAAGCGTTTATTTCGAAAAGAATATGAGATTTTGCTCGCAGAATCGGGCGAAGAAGGCTTGCAATTGCTGCAAGAACACGCGCCGATCAGCATTATCATCACAGATCAGCGGATGCCGGAAATGACGGGCATCGAATTCTTAGACCAAAGCATTCGCATTTCGCCCGATTCGATCCGCATGATTTTGACCGGCTTTACGGACGTGCAAGCCCTGATTGACGCCATTAACACCGGGCGCGTGTATCGCTATATCACCAAACCCTGGGACGAGCAAGAACTCTATGTCACGCTCAAACGCGCGATTGACAGCTATGATCTCAAGATGCGGAATGCGCAATTGCTCAACGATTTGCAGCGGAAACATGAAGAATTAGAGCAATCCTATCTGCAATTGCAAGACGCGCAGGAAAAGCTGATTCAAGCCGAAAAAATGGCGTCTATCGGGCGTTTGGCGTCGCGCATCGCACACGAGCTTCGCAACCCGATTCAAGGCATCAAAATGGGGCTGGAACTCCTGCGGCATGATGTCTCCGACGCGCCGGAATGTGAATCGTTCCAGCAAACGTTCGAGACGAACCTGCATCATATCAATTCCGAAATCACGTCGGTCGAACGCATCGTCAAAGATTTGCTGGAATATGCGCGCGACATGAAATTCGAATTCTCGGAAGTTGACCTGAACGGCGTAATTTCCGGCGTATTATTCAATATGAAAGAGCGCCTGCAAGAGGCTGAAATCGTCGTCGAAACGCACTACGGCGAGATCGGCGCGATTGAGGCCGACGGCATCCGGCTGCGGCAAATGCTGCTGAATTTCGCGCAAAACAGCCTTGAGGCGATGGAGTCCGGCGGGACGCTGACCATCGCGACGGCGCTGGCCGATGAAAATCTGATCACCCTGACGGTTCAAGATACCGGCGGCGGCATGACGCCGGAACAACAGCAGCGGATTTTCGAGCCGTTTTTTACGACAAAAGAAAAAGGGGTCGGACTCGGCATGTCGATTGTCCACCGCATTATCGAAGCCCATCACGGCACGATTGACGTAAAAAGCGAACGCGAACATGGCACGCAGTTTACGATCCTGCTGCCTCGCCATCAAGATGACGCTGAAGAAAAGGCTGCATGATTTTAGAACAGCATTCGAATTTTCACTTGACGAAACTGCCCGTTGTCGCTATAACAGATAGAAAAATACTCATTGCTGAACGCTCTCAATATTTCCGGTGGAAAAACGTGAATTATGGCAAAAGATCAGGAAAAAGAACGCAAAAACCCACAAGAAGAATCCCATAAAAAATCGAAAGAATCGTCGCCGTCTTTTTCAATTTGGATTCTGCTGCTGATTCTTGTCGGCGGAGCGGCGGCGTATTATTTTTTGCATACTCCAAGCGATGCGATGCTGTACAGCGAATTCAAAACCGCCCTGAACGATGGGAAAATTCAGCGCGTGTTTATTGGCGAACAGACGATTACGGGGGAATTGAAGCGGACGAATAAAAAAAACCAACCGATGACATTCACCACGCAAAAAATAGATGATCCTGAACTGCTTGCGGAATTAGAGGCGCAACACATTCAATATGCCGGCAAATACGGACATTCGTGGATTGCTAATCTGATCACGTGGGGCTTGATCCTCATGATTGGCCTTATCATTTTAGTGCTGCTCTTCAGATGGGTCGGTCCCGGCAGCAGCGTGATGGCGTTCGGCAAAAGCCGGGCGAAATTTTACGAAGAAGACGAAATCAAAATCTCCTTCAATGACGTGGCCGGAATTGATGAAGCTAAAGAAGAGTTGATGGAAATCATCGAATTCCTCAAAAAACCTGAGAAATTCACGAATCTCGGCGGGCGAATTCCGAAAGGCGCGCTGCTCGTCGGACCTCCCGGCACCGGAAAAACCTTGCTGGCGAAAGCGGTGGCCGGAGAAGCAGGCGTTCCGTTCATGAGCATCAGCGGGTCGGCGTTCGTCGAATTGTTTGTCGGCGTCGGCGCGTCGCGGGTGCGCGATCTGTTCAGTCAAGCCGAAGACAAAGCGCCCTGCATTATTTTTATTGATGAGTTAGACGCGCTTGGCAAATCGCGCGGCATGGGCGCGATGGGCGGGCATGACGAACGCGAGCAGACCTTGAATCAATTGCTTGTCGAAATGGACGGCTTCGACAGTCGGCATGGCGTGATTATTATGGCGGCCACGAACCGGCCTGAAATTCTCGATCAGGCGTTGCTCCGTCCGGGACGTTTTGATCGTCAAATCTTCGTGGATCGGCCTGACATCGTGGGGCGCGAAAAAATTCTGGAAGTGCATTCGAAAGATGTCAAATTGGCGGACGGCGTGGATATGAAAGTCATCGCGGCGCGGACGCCAGGTTTTGTCGGCGCAGACCTCGCCAACGTGATTAACGAAGCGGCGTTATTGGCGGCGCGGCGCGATAAGCAGGCCGTTGACATGAGCGACATGGAAGAAGCGATTGACCGCGTGGTCGCCGGATTGGAAAAGAAGAGCCGCGTCATGACCAAAAAAGAAAAAGAGATTACCGCCTATCATGAAGCCGGACACGCCCTCGCCGCAACGTTCTTGCCGAATGCCACGCCGGTGCATAAAGTCTCCATTATTCCGCGCGGATTCGCCCTCGGCATCACGATGTTTCTCCCGACTGAAGAACGTTATGTCATGACAAAATCCGAGTTGCTCGACCGGATCGGCAGCATGTTGGGCGGGCGGATTGCCGAAGAATTGATTTTTCAGGAAACCACGAACGGCGCGCGCGATGACCTGATGCG
>CAZMEO010000316.1:0-4540 GCA_964565315.1 uncultured Candidatus Moduliflexus sp.
CAACAGAGCAGCCTCAGCAATGATCGTTTTTCTGCCGTCGCGTCAAGGGCGACGCGGCAACAACGATTTGCGGCCATGAAATTTCTGAAACAGTGGTATCTTCAACGCGCTATTCAGGAAAAAGCGCGGGGCGATTTTGCGGAAGCGGCGAAGTACTACGCGAAAGCCGAACAGTATGAAGCGGTCGGCGCGATGTATGAAATGCTTGGCGAGGTAAGTCAGTCGTTGCCAGAAAAAATTCAGGCGTACCAGCAGGCGCTCCATTGGTATGTTGCCTGTAATGCTCGCCAGCGCGTAGAATTAGCGAGAAAACTGGCAACGTTGATGGAAGACGAGGTTCGCGAAGATGGAAAAGTCACGCTCACCGAGCGTCATCTACTGGAACAAGTCGCGGAATATTATGCAATTGCCAATCTCTGGAAAGAGGCAGGACGAGTTGATGAGGAATTAGGATTATCGGACAAAGCTACTGAGATGTATGTCAAGGGCGGCGAAATCGAATTGGTCGAGAAATTATCGGAACGGAAAGAACTTCACAATCATCAAGCAAACGCTGTCGAGCAACTGTTTAACGACGCCGAACAGGCATATCAGATTGGCAAGCGCGACAAGGCGCATCACGCCTTGCAGGAATGCCTCGCGTTGGATCGCACTCATGCAAGAGCCTCCGCGTTATTGGCGCAGCTTGCGCAGGCGCTTGAGCGCTCGGCCAATTTGCGAGTTCGCCTGCCGATTCAGGAGCAAGAATTCCTGGTGTTCGGGAACAGCGCCATCACCATCGGGCGCAAAGATGAAAATGACATTGTGCTGCTGGATAATGATGTCAGCCGCGCTCACGCAAAACTCTCGATTGACGGGCAGCGCATGACGGTCGAAGATTTGGGGAGCAGTAACGGCACGCGGATCAATGGCTTGCGGATTCAAAAAGCCGCAGAGCTGCATCATCAGGACATCTTAGGGATCGGGCGGCATACGAAATTCGAGGTGCGCCTGCGGCAAACGCGCTCGAATCTCACCGCGCTGCTGCGCCTCTGCGACCAACCAGGCGCGGCGGCCTACCTGTGCTGTTCGCATGACGTGCTGATTGGGCAGGATGCCTCATGCGACATTGTCGTTCAGCAGCGGTTTCCTGATTTCCCGCCCGCGTTTTTTAAAATCCGGCATCATGCGCCTTACTGGTTGCTGCATATTCATCCGCATGTCAAACAGGTGACGCTGAACGGGACGCCGGTGGAACGCTACGTGGCGCTGTGTCCGGGAGATAGTCTGCGTGTCGAAGGACTGACGCTGGTGATTGCCTGAAAAAAACTGTCAGACACCTTCAAGGTGTCTGACAGCTACGCCATAACGCCTTACGACGCATCGGCATTTTCGCCAGCGAGAATGTCCTCTTCCTCTTGTTCCACATGCTGAATTTCCGCGATGGACATGTTTTCTTTCCAGAGAAAGTAGAGGCCAGCCAATGTAATCGGGATAATGCAGGTGAGATGAAAAATAATTGCGATGCCGGCAACGGCGCTTTTATCTAAGGTGGGCAGGAAAAAGAGAATGCCTGCCGATACCGCCGCATGAAACGGGCCGACATAGCCCGGCGATGAGGGAATCGCGGCAGAAAACGCAATGATGACATTGATGAACATGGCCGCCATGAACGAGAGCGGCAGCGCAAAGGCTTTCAACACCATCCACCCGCCGAAAATGGCGGTAAACCAGACCGCAAACGACCAGAAAATCACCCAGAAAAGATGGCTTCCGGTATCTAACACGCGCAGTCCAATTCGGAAAGAATTCACAAACTCTAACACTTTATGAGAGAGCGACGCAGGCAGCGGTTTGCAGAGGAGCGTGATGAATTGCGTGGTTTTATTCGGCAGTTCTTTGAGCAAGATCAGAAAGGCTAATAAGCCCAAAACGAACAGGGTCGAGACGATGCCGATTTTTTCCAGCGCCGAGACTGAGATAAGGCTCGAAATGCCTCCGCCGTTAGCAGTTTCCGGAAATTTCAGCGTGAGAATGACAACCAGCAAAAAAAGCAGCATGGTCAGCATGTCGAACACGCGCTCGATTACGATGGTTGCAAATGCAGACGTTTTGCTGATCTGTTCTTTTTTGCCGATCACGTAAGCGCGGATAAATTCTCCGGCTCTCGCAGGCAGAATATTGTTCGCCATGAAGCCAATCATCGTGGCCGGGACAAGATGTTTGAAGGTGAGCCGTTTAATCGGCGTCAGCAGATATTTCCAGCGTTCTGCTCGCAGCCAGATCGTCGTTAATTGCAAGATTACGGAAAACAGGATAAAAAGATAATTGACTGACTTCATCGCCTCGAAGACTTTCGCGAAATCAATGCCGCGAAACACGAGAAACAGGCAAACAACGCTGATCGCAATGCCAATCCAGAATTTCACTTTCATAATGTTATTTTATCGGTCGGGCTAACCGATTCCAGCGCACGACAAACGGCAGATGGCTGATGTTATACGCTGTGGTTTTGATCCACCGAATCGTTGATTGAGAAAGGGGTTCATCTTCAGGAATATCCATGTTTTCGTCATATTTCCATGACCAATAAATAATCAGCGCCTTGCCGACAATCGCTTTGCGATTGACGAAGCGATTCCGCCAAAAACGGCTGTCTAAGCTGGAATCGCGATTATCGCCCATCATAAAATAAGTGTTCTGCGGGACGGTGATCTGGGCGAAGTTATCGCGCGTCGGCTGCGTATCCGGAGCAATATGCTGGATGTACGGCTCATCCTGCGGCTGTCCGTTGACATAGAGGATTTTATCGCGCACTTCGATGGTGTCGCCGCCGACGCCGACAATCCGTTTGATAAAATTTCGGGACGGATTATCAGGATACTTGAAAACGATGACATCCCCGCGCTTCGGGTCGGTAAAACGATAAATAAATTTATTGACTAACAAATGATCGCCGACCAAAAGCGTCGGAATCATTGAGCCTGACGGGATTTTGAACGCCTCGACAATAAACGTTCGAATAATCAGCGCCAACACAATCGCAATCAGAAACGCTTCCGCATATTCCCGCGCCACCGATTTTTGCGGAAGTTGCACCGTGTCCGCATACGTGCGAATCAAGACGCCATATTCTGCCGCCCGTTCCTTGCCGATTAATTTCTCGACTTCTTGCCCGAATTGTTTCACAGAGGCGTATTCGACATCTTTCAACTCTTCGAGATCGGTCAATATATCAACAGGCAATTTTTCTTTGCGTAATTTCGTAAATGATTGTTCTGACAATTTTACACGTTCTGATTTCTTCATGCCAATCTCCTGCTGCTCTCGCGATGAGCTTCTGCTTTTCAAGTTATTCGAGAAGCCGCTTTCTTTTTTTCTTGACAATGTCAAAAATGTTTTATCTCAGTCCTATAATCGTATCGCCCGGCGACGAGCCATGCTCTCTTAACGCTTCATAACGTGCGGGAATTCTGTCAAGTTTATTTCATGCGAACTCGATCTCTATGACAATGACAACGAACAGACGCGAAGGGAATATTCTTGTTGCTGATGATGAAAAAGCGATGCGGGAACTGCTTGCCAGGGCGCTGCTTTCGAGGGGCTTTACGGTAGAAACCGCCTCAAACGGCGCAGAGGCGCTTGAAAAAATTCAAGAACAGCCATTCGACATGCTCATTACAGATCTCGTCATGCCGAATCTTGTCGGCATGGAGTTGGTTCAAAAAGCCCGTCAGATTCTGCCTGATCTGATCGTGATTGTCATTACCGGCAACGCCACGCTGGAAACTGCGATTCAAGCCTTGAAACAGGGCGCGTATGATTATATCACCAAGCCGTTTGATCCTGAATTGATTATCCCTGTCATCGAACGCGGGCTGGAAAAATTGCACTTGCGCCAGAAGAATGCCGAATTGGAGCAGGTGACGAAAAAACTCCAGGAAATCGAACAGATCAAATCCGACCTGTTAGACACCATCACCCACGAATTTTCGACGCCGATTGCCATCATCAAAGCCTACATCGACATGTTTCTCGACGGGCATTTCGATATGTCGAATCCACGCCACATGGACAGCCTGCGTTCTATCCGCAGCGCCGTAGTGCGTTTAGAGCGGCTTGTGATGAACCTCTTGACGTTAAGCATGGGCAAAGGGCAAAACTTCGAGTTGAAAAAAGAAAAGATTTTCATTCAGGATATTATCTCGAATGCCCTCTCCCAGTTGAATGAAGACATCACGAAAAAAAATATCAATGTCATTTTGAATATCGAGCCGCATCTGCCTCCGATAGAAGCCGACCCGTCCAAGCTGTCGATTGCGGTCTTAAACTTGCTCGATAACGCCGTGAAATTCAATAAAACCGGCGGCATTATTCGCATTTCGGCCTCGCAGTTGAAATCCAAAAGCATCGGCGTCGCCATTTCGGACACCGGCATCGGCATTCCCGAAGAAAAACTCGAAGAGATTTACAGCCCCTTTACGCAGGTGGATATGTCGTCCACGCGGGAACATCAAGGCACCGGCCTCGGCCTGACCGTCGCAAAAACCATCATCGAAGC
>CAZMEO010000317.1:0-4540 GCA_964565315.1 uncultured Candidatus Moduliflexus sp.
AAATGCCAGACGAACGTTCCTTGTGAACACGGGATTCCTAAAAACAACAGGATTGATCTATGAGAATTCCATCATTCATCCAAGAGGCCTTCACCAACGGAGAAAACGCTGCGCTGATTCCGCTCCATCGCCTACAGTATTTAAAAGATGAGATTGCTCAATTTAAGCAGCACGAAACGCTGAATGGTCTTCAACGCTGGATTGTCAATGATTTGTATAAGTTTGATGTCCCGGATGCTGAATTCACGGTGTCATCAATCATTCTACTCGCCGTTCCTCATCCATTTTACGCCCCTGTCGAGTTTACCCATCATGGGAAGATATATCATTGTCTCAGCCTCGTGATGTCCGACGTTGACCGCGCGGAGCAAAGCCTTCGACATGCCCTGCAATCACGCAATTATCACATCATCGCCGCGCTGAATATTCCGTTAAAGCGCCTGGCCGTCCAGAGCGGTTTAGCTGTCTATGGACGCAATAATATTTGTTATATAGACGGCATGGGGAGTAATTTCTCGTTCAGCGCCTATTTTTCAGATATTCCCTGTGACAATGGAGAGTGGACAGTGGTGAACATGGCGCCTCGCTGCGCTCATTGTACGGTATGCGTGAAGCACTGCCCGACAGAAGCCATTCGCAAGGATCGATTTTTAATTGATAATGAACGATGCCTGTCGTATTTGAACGAACGCAGCGAGCCGTTTCCAGAATGGCTGCCGAACACCGCGCATCATTGTGTCTATGATTGCTTGCGGTGTCAGATGGCGTGTCCGATGAATGCCGCGCAAATCAAGCAAATTGGCGATTTGATCCGATTTACCGAATTTGAAACAGACCAGCTATTAGCAGGAGCGCATGTTGACACATTTTCAGCATCGTTCAGGAAAAAGGCTGCCTATTTGGGGCTGCACCAATGGCCTGATGGGATCGCGAAAAATATAAGAACGTTAATAGAGTTGAGTAAGTAACAGGGGGGATGGAGATTTTAGACGTGCGCTGTCACAGCGCGGCAACCGGCCTGCCCGTTCGAATCGAGTCTGTCTGAAAGATATGCAAATTTTTCGAGAAAAAACCTTGACATAAACCGCTGTTGTCATTATTATGTGTTCATCAGTTTAGAAAGATGAAGAAGAGGATATTTTCAGGTGGCTTCGTTTCTACCAACCATCCTTTCTCATAACGTTGCAAAACTTCTACAAATCCCTTTTTCTTGAGATTCTCACGTAGAAAAAGTTCCACTGCGGACATGCCGTGTGTACGTGCCGGAAGTGATGTCTTTTCATCGTATCATTCATCAGGAATTCAATCGCAATTGTTAGGCATTCTCTTGATAAAAGTGTTCGCCTGCATATTGAGGGGCAATATGCGGCGGCATCAGCATGTCAAAAGACTGTAGTGATCGATTCCGACTAATTTTACTCGAAGGAGATTCAGTCTATTATGAGCGACTTCACCAAAACCAGCGGGGACGCTGCCAGCCAGACCCAACTCAACATCGCTGAATTACAGCGCCGCAACATGAGCGAATTGACCAACCTCGGCAAAGACCTGGGCGTGGTTGGCGTCAGCGGACTGCGGAAACAGGAATTGATTTTCAAAATTTTGCAGGCGCAAACTGAACGCAACGGCCTGATTTTTTCAGAAGGTGTCCTGGAAACGCTGCCCGATGGCTTCGGTTTTTTACGCGCCCCCAATTATAACTACCTCCCCAGCCCCGACGATATTTACATTTCCCCGTCGCAAATTCGCAAATTCAGCATTCAAACCGGCGACACGGTGTCCGGCCAGGTGCGTCCGCCCAAAGAAAACGAGCGCTATTTCGCGCTGTTGAAAGTGGAAGCGATTAACTTCGAAGACCCGGATAAAGCGAAAGATAAGGTCTTGTTCGACAACCTGACGCCGCTGCATCCTGATGAACGCCTGATGCTGGAACATGATCCGTCTGACCTCTCCACGCGCGTCATGGATTTGATGACGCCGATTGGCAAAGGGCAGCGCGGATTGATTGTCGCGCCGCCGCGCACCGGCAAAACGATCCTGCTCCAAAAAATCGCCAACAGCATCACCGCCAACCATCCTGAAGTCGTTTTGATCGTCCTGCTGATTGATGAACGCCCGGAAGAAGTGACTGACATGCAGCGTTCCGTGCGCGGTGAGGTGATCAGTTCCACGTTCGACGAACCGGCACAGCGCCACGTACAGGTCGCAGAAATGGTCATTCAGAAGGCGAAACGACTGGTGGAACATAAGCGCGATGTCGTGATTTTATTGGATAGCATCACGCGCCTCGCCAGAGCGTATAACACGGTCACGCCCCCCAGCGGCAAGGTCTTGACCGGCGGTCTCGACGCGAACGCACTTCAGAAACCGAAACGCTTTTTCGGCGCTGCCCGTAATATCGAAGAAGGCGGGAGTTTGACGATTATCGCCACCGCGCTGATTGATACCGGCAGCCGCATGGATGACGTGATTTTCGAAGAATTCAAAGGCACGGGCAACATGGAAATTCATCTTGATCGCCGCTTAGTCGAAAAACGGATTTACCCGGCGATTGATATTGATCGCTCCGGCACGCGCAAGGAAGAACTGCTGATCGAACCGCCGGATTTGAGCCGTATCTGGGTGCTGCGCAAAGTGCTGCATTCGCTGAACCCGGTCGAGGCAATGGAATTATTGATGGAAAAACTCGAAAAAACCAAGACGAATAAAGAGTTTTTGCAATCCATGAATAATCGTCAAAATTAACTTGACAGCATCGTGAGACTTTTCCTAAAGGTTTTCATACTTTTTCAAAAGGTTTTTTGTCACGCATAGACACATATATTCACGAATAATGAGGAGTAATGATTTATGAAACCAGATGTTCATCCGAATTACGTCCCGGCAAAGATTATTTGCGCGTGTGGGAATGTGATTGAAACCCGTTCCACGAAAAAAGAAATTCATGTGGAATTATGCGCCGCTTGCCATCCGTTTTATACGGGAAAACAGAAATTAGTCGATTCTGCTGGCCGCGTTGAACGCTTTCAGAAAAAATACGGTCTCAAAAAAGAGGCGGCATAACGTCGTAGCACATGGCAGAACAACAATTAACCGTTGGGGGGCAAGCTGTTATTGAAGGCGTCATGATGCGCTCGCCGACTGCGTTAGCGGTGGCGGTGCGCACCCCTCGCGGTGAAATCACCTCCAAAATTCAGGCATTACGCGACCCGGCGGCTCGCCCGAAGCTCTTGCGCTTGCCCGTTCTTCGCGGGGTCGTCACATTGTTTCAAGCCCTCTATTTGGGAATCGGCGCATTAAATTTTTCTGCGGATCAATCGTTAGAGGAAGAAGACGGCAAACTCAGCCCAATGTCAATGGGGCTGACGATGGTGTTCGCTTTTGGCCTTGGCATCGCGTTATTTGTCTATCTCCCGCTGCTGTTGACCAATCTTTTAGAGCGCGTTCTTCCTTCAGTCGGCGCAAATTCGTTCTCATTCAACGCCGTGGACGGCGTGATTCGCCTGCTCATTTTCCTCTGCTATCTGTTAGGGATTTCGCAGTTCAAGGATTTGCGGCGCGTGTTCGAATATCACGGCGCGGAACATAAGACGATTTTTGCGTATGAACACGGCGATGAATTAACCGTCGAAAACGTGAGCAAATACAGCGCGTTCCATCCCCGCTGCGGCACGAATTTTCTCCTGATCGTCATGATGATGAGCATTCTCGTGTTCTCGATTTTGCGTTCGGATGCTGCGTTTTACCTGAAATTTTTGTCGCGAATCGTGTTTATTCCGCTGATTGCCGGAACATCGTATGAAATCATTCGTTTCGCCGCGAAACATCAGGAGAAAACCTGGGCGAAATGGATTACCGCGCCGGGCTTGTTTTTGCAGCGCATCACGACAAAACCGCCATCATCCGACCAACTCGAAGTCGCCATCGCCGCGTTGCAGAAAGTGCTTGAGTTAGAAAAAAACCATCCTGTTTCAGGCAAACGAAGTTTCGAAATCGTGTTATAATTTACATGGAGTCTCAACGATGCTGAACGCCCTGACCTTCGATATTGAAGATTATTTTCAGGTCGAAGCATTCAAACAGCATATCCGCTATGAGGAATGGCCGCACTACCCGATCCGCGTTGCCGATAATACTCGAAAGATCGTGGAAATTCTGGATGAACGCGGCGTCAAGGCGACGTTTTTTATGCTCGGCTGGGTGGCGGAACGCTGCCCTGAGATGGTGAAGGCGCTTGCTGCCAGCGGTCATGAAATTGCTTCGCACGGCTACGCGCATCAGATGGTCTCCAAACAGACGCAGCAGGAGTTCGAAGCCGATCTTATCAAATCGCTTGAGATTTTAGAACCGCTCGCCGGAACAAAAATCATCGGGTATCGCGCCCCGACCTACTCGATTATCAAAGACTCATTCTGGGCGCTCGACATTCTCGCCAAATGCGGCATGAAGTACGATTCCAGCATTTTCCCCATCAGGCACGACCGCTATGGCGTGCCGGAAGCTCCGCGTTTTCCGTATCAAATTTACGAACAAAACGGGC
>CAZMEO010000318.1:0-1467 GCA_964565315.1 uncultured Candidatus Moduliflexus sp.
TTGACCCGAATTGGCACGTGCGCAGCATGGCGGTCAGCGCGCTCTGGCAAATCGGGTCGGAGCAAGCGTTTGAGCCGCTGCTTCATGCGCTGCGTGACGACGATTGGATGGTGCATTGGAAAGCGGCGTATGCGCTCGGCAAAATCGCGACTCCCGCCATTCTGCCGATATTAGCGCGGTTAGATCAGCAGAAAAATACATTTCTGCAAACCGTCTCCTGCGATATTCTGAAAACCCTTGACATCGTGACGCTGCCGCAATCGCAGACGCCGATCCACTTGGAATATCGCTCGGAAGACACGTTCGCCAACATGTGCTACATTGCGCCGGGGTATTTTATCATGGGGCGCGATAACGGCGCGGCGAACGCTTGCCCGGAGCAAAGCGTCTATCTCGACGGATTTTTTATCGACGCGCATGAAGTCACCAACGCGCAATACAAGCGCTTCGACCCGAATCACTGCTATTTAGACGGCATGGATGCGTTTCCGGTCGTGAACGTGACATGGGAAGAGGCGAACGCCTATGCGCGCTGGATTGGAAAACGCCTTCCGACGGAAGCTGAATGGGAAAAAGCGGCGCGAGGAACGGATGCCCGCCTCTTTCCCTGGGGCAACGAATTCGATCATTCGCGCTGCAATACGCAGGAATCCGGCGTGCATCATCTGACGCCGGTGAATCAATATCCTTCCGGCATCAGTCCGTTCGGCGTGTACGACATGACCGGCAACGTGCTGGAATGGACGGCGGATCGCTATAAGCCATATAGCTGGAGTCAGCACCAAAGCCCGGATTATGATGAAGAGTTTATCGTGCTGCGCGGCGGTTCGTGGATTCATCCCGAACATCAGTCCTCCTGCGCGACGCGCCTGTATGCTCCGCCAGACAATCGCAGCAACTTTATCGGCTTTCGCTGCGTCAAAGATTTTACATGAGAAACCTGTCGGTCGACACGCTGTTTCAACCGACAGCAACAGGGGAAACCCATATTATCAATCATTCAACAAAGGAGGCTAAGGGGATGAAATTTTGCATGACGTATTTGAGGTGGGGAATATTACTGCTCGCGCTGCTCATCGCGCTCGCCGGATGCGATAGCGGCAGCGACGGGCCCACCGGACCGGCGACTCCGCCGCAATTATCAGAAGGAGGCACTGCCACGCCGAATCCCGCGAATGCGGGCGCGACCATCGTGCTTGCCATCGATTTTATTGACGTGGCAGGCAAAATGAACGACGGCATCGCTTTTATCACCGACTCGCAGACCAATTCGTATCAGGGCCGGATCTCGAACGCTGAAGGCACGTCCGGCACATTAACCACGTCGTTCCGATTGAGCGTCCTGGTTCAGCCTGGCGAGGTCATTCTCACCGTGTTTGTTCAAAATCGAGACGGCACGTCCAGCAATACGGTCTATATTCCGCTGACTGTGTCGTAATGCCATCAATGTAGAGACGCACAGCCGTG
>CAZMEO010000318.1:1567-4533 GCA_964565315.1 uncultured Candidatus Moduliflexus sp.
TGCAATTCCTGCAATTTCTGTTTCGCTTGCTGGACAAATTCCTGATTTGCGGAGGTTTCCGCGAGCTTTTTATACAAATTCCGAGCTTCGTCGATTTTGCCCTGCTGTTCATAGATCGACGCCGACGCGAATGTCGCCTGATCCACCTCCGCTTTTTGGCTGGAATGGACGTAAATCACTTTAAAATATTCGGCAATCGCTTTTTCCGCATTCCCTTGCGCCTGATAGCATGCGGCAATCGTCAACTGCGCTTTCGCTGCTTTCGCCTGATCCGCGCCATTCAGCGCCGCGCCGAACGCTTCTTCCGCGTCCTCGCAGCGCTGCTGCCCGGCGTAGGTTTCCCCGACGACAAACCCAGCGCCTTCGGCTTGCGGGCTGGTGGGGAAACGCTGCACCAACTGCTCGAACAATTTTGCGGCTTCCGGCATTCTGTTCAGCGCAATCAGGCTTGTTCCGTAATCCGACATCGCTTGCGGCACGTTGCTGTCAGCCGGAAAACTTTGCAGGAACGTCTGATATTCAACGGCAGCGTTCGCAAAATCCTGCGCGCGGAAATAAATGGCCGCAATCTCGTATTGCGTGGCCGGGCGGTATTCGCTTTTCGGATACCGGCTCATCAGGCTGTGAAAATATTCCAGCGCCGTCGTGACATCATTCTGCTGCGCAGACGATTGCCCCATACGATACAGCGCGTTATCCGCATATTCGCTGTCGGGAAAGCGCTCGACAATCCACTGATAGGCGTTGATCGCGTTCAGATAGTCTTCTTGCTGGAAATATTGTTCGCCAATCTGAAACTGCGCGGCGATGCTGAGCGGGCTGTCAGGGTTTTTTTCGATGAATTCCCGCGTGGCGGCGAGATATTGGTCGTATTCGCCGGTCACTTTATAGACCAACGCTAAGCCGTATTGCGCTTCTCCGACGACTTCCGGCTGATCATGATAATCGTTCATGATCTGTTGGTATTCTTGCAGCGATTCGGCATAGCGTCCCATGTTGAAATAGCAGTCCGCGATTTTCAGCCTGGCCTGCACGACGAACTCGCTTTTGGGAAACCGCTCGATCAGGAGTTGAAACGCGCGGATCGCCTGGTCGTAATTGTCATCGCGGAAAAACGTCCAGCCGAGGTAAAATTGCGCGTCGCTGGCAAAACGATGGCCGGGATATTGCTGAATCATATCGCTGAAATAGCGCCGCGCCTGCTCGAATTTTTCCAATTTGTAGGCGGCGATTCCCGCGTAATAGAGGATGTCTTGCGCCATCGGATGCTGTGGATAGCGGTTGCGGATGTCTTCATACCACTGAATCGCGGCAGGGAAATCTTTGAGATTCAACGCCGCGTCGCCAGCCAGCAGAAAGACTTCCGGGGTCAGGCGTTCGCGGGGAATCTCCTGGGTGCGCTGCAACATCTCCTGCCATTGTTCCCGGGCGTATAAAATTTTCAGCATCCCCAAATGCGCCTGTTGAAGCAATTCTCCGGCATCCTGACTGTTCAGCACGCGGTCGAAGGCGTCGCTGGCCTGCGCATAATCTTGCAGGCGAAACGCGATTTCTCCGCTCCAGAATTGCTCTTCGGTCGAGCGTTCTGCAACGGGAATCTCTGCCAGCAATTCGGCGGCTTTGGCGAACTCGTCGGCCTGGTAATATGCAATCGCCGCCGATAGCCTGATTTGACGCCGCAGCGCCGCAGTCGGTTCTGTCCGCTCAATGCTGACGCTGCCGATGTCAACGGCCTGCGGCGCATACGCAAGCGCCTGTTCATAGGCGTCAGCCGCCTTCACCGGCTCGTTTTTCATCATCAGCGCGTTGCCGGTCATAATCTGCGCCCGCTGCACGTTTGGGCTGTTCGGATAGGTCTTGAGCAATTCGGCAAACGACGCTAATGCCAAATCATGCTGGCCGCTGCTGAATTGCAAGCTTCCCTGCCGGAACAGGGCGTCATCCGCAAATTCCGACGCCGAAAAATCTTTCAGCAGCGTGCGGAACGTATCAATGGCCTGCTGCTGATTGCCGACGCTCTCGTAGGCGCTGCCGAGGCGATAAAAGACTTCCGGCGCATAGGCGCTTTTCGGGAATTTATTCAGCAAATCGCGATAATAGCCGATGGCTTTTGCCGGTTCTTTCAACGCGACAAAACTTTGCCCCAAACCGTAGTAGGCGCGTTCAATTAACCGATTCAAATCATAGCGCCTCTGAATCGCATCTACATTCCAACTATCGGCGGCGGCCAGAAATTTTTTGAACGCCTCGATCGCCTCGGCATGGTTGCCGAGCGTCAACTGGCATTCGCCAAGCCGGAACAAGCCAACCGGATAAAACGCGCCAGTCGGAAAGCGGCGCAGCAGTTCTTGATAATAACCAATCGCTTTGCCAAAATCCTCAGAATACCAGGCGCTTTCGGCATGATAGAGTTGCGCGAGTTCGCCGAATGCGCTTGCCGGAAACGCCGACCCGACTTCGGCAAACGCCTCCATCGCCGGGGCGTATTCGCGGAATTGAAAATGACACGCGCCGAGATGATAGAACGCGCCGTCGCGGTTGGCGTAGGCGGGGAAACGGTCAACGACGGCCTGAAACATCTCCTGCGCCTTGCGATAGGCGTCCTGTTGAAAATAGAGTTGCCCTAATTGATAGTAAATATCCGGGTTGTTCGGTTCTTTTTGCAGAGCGGCGAGGAGTTCCTGAATGGCGAGATCGGTTTGCCCCTGCTCGATATAGGTCATGCCTTTTTGATAATGGTTGGGACACCCTGCGAGGAACACCGCCGCCAGCAGCAGCCAGAGAATCATGAATGACTTTTTCATAGTCGTATCAAGCGTTCAGACAGTTCGAAACTGCGTGATCGCCTTTTTCCGTAGGAATGTTCGATCTGCACATGATGAGAATTATAATGCCTCTGACCATGCACTTCATGAGGCCATCACAAGAAAGTCAACTCTTTTTTTCGCAAGAAGTCAAGAAACGCC
>CAZMEO010000319.1:0-4531 GCA_964565315.1 uncultured Candidatus Moduliflexus sp.
AGCATCACCTATTCGGTCATGGAAGCGTGTGAAGAACTGATCCGCGTCTCCGAACAAACCGGGATAGCTGAACCCTTCAACGTTTTTCTTGATTTCAAAGGCGAAGCCGCGATCATTGAAATCGAATACAGCGTGAAAATCCCGCTCAACCCCTCCGAAACGGAGGAATATGAAATCCCGGACACGGACACGCCGTTAGACGAGCTTTCCACGGAAGGACTCTGGCTGTTTTTGATTAAAAAGCAGATGGATCGCGTGTTTTTCCGGGTGCGCGGCAGCAAGTGCGTGCTTTCCATGATGCAGTATTGGCGCGAGGAGGGGAAGGAACGGCGCGTCTGGGCGATGTCCATCCGCCCGGAATTGCGCAAAGGACTCCACCTCTATCTTCAGGAAAGCGGCGACGCGCCCCCTTGCGCAGTCCTGCAAAAAAGCGGCAGCGGCGTGCTTCAATTAGGGCCGAGCGAGACGTTTTTCGTTCGTAACATGGACGGGCTGAAAACCTTTCACGATCTCTACATGCAGCACGTTGATGAAATCGGCTTAGTGTCTCCGAATTTACCGGCGGCGTTATATGAAAAACTTGAAGCCCTGGACATGCTTGTTTCGAAAAAAGATGACGCCCGGCGAAACCGCTGGAAAGAGCGTCTCCAGAACATCATCAGCCCCAGTTTTTCGATTCCGAAGGCTGACGAGGTTCTCGCGATGGTTCATCAGCGCACGCGGTTTTTCTTCACTCCTATCGGAGTTGCCGCGCTGCTGCTGATTGGCGCGTCCGGCATCATTCCTCTGTGGCGGACATATCCGCTGTTATTGGGAAAAGTCGCAGGTCTGGAGCAGATGTTATATGACGCGCCGCTGCTGCTGATTCCCTTATATCTCTTAACGCTGATTCATGTGAGTCTGCACGAATTGGGGCATGGCGTCACCTGCAAGCATTTCGGCGGCAAGGTTCCCCGCATGGGGATCATGTTCTATTTGGCGTCGTTCATTTTTTTCTGCGATACGACGGCGGCGTACACCTTCCCGGAGAAACGCCAGCGGTTATTAGTGTCGCTGGGCGGCCCGCTCGTCTCATTCGCGATCTTCGGTTTGGGGCTGTGGGGCGCGGGCTATTTCGCTGGCAGCGGCTCTCTGTGGGAATATGTGTTCATCGCCTTCAGCCTGTTCAATTTCTTCGGCTTGATCATGAACTTCAATCCTTTTATTAAGATGGACGCCTACTACATGCTCATGGATATCACCGAAATCCCCAATCTTCGCGTGAAATCGTTTCACTTTTTGAACCGGAAACTGTTAGGCTGGCTGGGTTTCGGCACTGAGGAAGACGTGAAAGTCACCTTGAAAGAGCGGAGAATATTCTGGTGGTATGGCGTGTTGGGCGGCGCTGTGACCATTCTATTCATCGCAGCGCCTCTTCTGCATTTCATCACGCTGTTCCAATCGCAATCCCCGCGTGGCAGTCAAACGCTTTTGCTCGTGATAGGCTGCCTTCTGCTGTTGATCAGAATGGGAACGCTGGCGTATGAGCGGATGCGGAAAATGCTCTATCGGGAGTATAAGCTTAAATAACGTGAGTTCCCGGCGAGGAAATAATAGGTGACAGACACTTCCAAAGTGTCCGACACCTTCTTCATAACGTATTGTATCAACACGCATCCGCTACAATCACCGTCACGCCAGCCTGCTCCAAAAATGCTTTATCGTCGGGTGGAATGCCCTGATCAGTGATGACATAATTCACGTCAGCCGGACGGAAATAGGTGGTCAGTTCCATCTTGCCGAATTTGGTCGAGTCGGTCAGCACAAAAAGTCGCGGGCTTTTCTGGGCAATGTAAGTGTTCATTTCCGCCCGCATCATGTCTTTGCCGGTAAAGCCAACCTCGCGCGTGAATCCATCCACGCCGATAAACGCTTTATGAAAATTGACATGATCAAGGCAGAGTTTCGCGAGTTTTCCGACCAGACTTTCGCTTTGATGCTGATACAGGCCGCCTAACAGAATGACCGGCGTGTCGTAATTCTCGCGCAATTCGCGGGCAATAAATATGTTGGCCGTAATAATCGTGACCCCGCGTTTTTTGGCGGCTTCTTTCGCAAGCAACGCGCAGGTCGAACCGGCTTCAATCAAAATCGTTTCGCCTTCATTCACAAACTCCGCCGCTTTACACGCAATCCGCCGCTTTTTGTCGTAATTGAAAATCAAGCGGGTGGAAATATCGTCGGCATTATTCAGCACCGCGCCGCCATGCACCCGCTTGATAAAGCCCTGTTCCTCAAGCGTGGTCAAATCCTGGCGGATCGTGACGCCGGAGACGCCGAGCATATCGGCCAAATCGTTGACGCCGACCTCTTTTTGTTCGATTAACTTATTGATAATAGCCTGTTGACGTTCGTTCATATCTACTCCCCTTCTGCTTCTAACAGCAAGGCCGCCGCGCCGATGACGCCCGCGCGGTCGCCGGTTTCGGCGAGGCGCAGCACGAACGGATCGTAGAGCATCGGTTTCGCAAGCGACTGAAAGGTCTCGTCAATCTTCTGTAAGAGCGGCTCGCCGAGATTGGTCAACCCGCCGCCTAAGACAAGCACTGGCGGATTAAAAATCTGGAAAATATTATAGACGCCGATGCCGAAATAATAGCCGTATTCCGCTAAAACCCGTTCGCAGAGCGGATCATGTCGCGCTAATCCGTCGCAGAGCATTTTGCCATTAAATTGTTCCAGGGCGGCATGCGGCAGCGTCGTTGCCACGCCTTGCGCGAAGAATTTCTGCGCCACATGCGGCATCGTAAACCCGCTGGCGCAGCCCATCAAGCAGCCATAATTCCCGCAGCCGCATCGAATCGTGCTGTGCGGATCAACAATGATATGGCCGAATTCGCCCGCTGTTCCAGTCAGGCCACGATAAAGCCTGCGATTGATGATGATTCCGCCGCCGACGCCTGTGCTGATCGTGAAAAAAATCATGCTGTCATAGCCGCGCCCCGCGCCATAACGAAACTCAGCATACGTCTGGGCGTTGGCGTCGTTATCCACAATGACCGGAACGCGAAAACGCGCCTGCATCGCCTGTTTTAACGGAAAATTTTTCAGGCCGGGCAGGTTCGACGTGGTAATCGTGATCCCGCTCTGATAGCGCAAATGCCCCGGAAAACCAACGCCGATGCCGCGCAAATCGGTGTCGCTCAGATGATTCCGCGCCAGCAAATCCTGCACTAACTCGCACATATAGTCCGCGAGTTCCTGATCCAGAAGTTCTCTATGATCGAACACGACGCGCTCGTCGCGAATCGTCCCGCCTTCGTCCATCAGCACAACGGCTAATTTCGTCCCCCCTAAATCCACGCCGCACAACAATTTTTCCATGTCATTCTCCTTTTTGCCCTGAAAGGGCAGCATCATATTAGCCCAGGGTGAAACCCTGGGAAAAGAACGCCACCAAGATTCTACGCCCTGAAGGGGCGCGTTATTTCGTTGAGACGCTCTTTCAGAGCGTAATACTCAATGCGACTTTCCCAGAGCTAACCGCTCTGGGCTAATATGAATCGCGCCGTTGGCGCGTGGCAGCCTTCTTAGAGCGCATGTTCCGTTCTGGCGATAATGTCGTTTTGCATTTCGGCCGCAAGCACGGTGAAAAAGGCCGAATAGCCCGCCACGCGGACAATCAGGTCGCGATACTGTTCCGGGTCTTTTTGCGCTGCCAGCAAAATCTCCCGGTTGACGATGTTATACTGCACATGCCAGCCTTTCAAATCGCCGAAAAAGGTGCGCAGCATGGCAATAAGCTTCTGCTTTTCTTTCTCATGTTTGATGGTCGCGGGCGCAAGTTTTTGATTCAGCAGCACGCCCCCTAAAATTTTATTCGTGGGCAGCTTGGCGACCGATTTGAAGACCGCCGTCGGCCCGCAGACATCCGTCCCGGATGACGGCGAACTCCCTTCCGCTAACGGCGCGAACGCTTTGCGGCCATCCGGCGTGGCAGGCACGACTGTGCCCGACGGCACGTTGGCGGAAATGCTCGACGTTCCGGCGTAATAGTGGCAGCCAATCGGGCCGCGCCCGTAGCGCGTCGTATGATATTGCTGCAATTCGTGAATATAGTCCATGTACGCTTCCCGTAGCAGCATGTCAACATAGTTGTCGTCGTTGCCGTATTTCGGGGCGTAGTTGAGCAGCAATTGCCGCGTTTTTTCCCCCTCGATGCCCGCGAAATTCTGCGCCAACTGTTCGGCAAGTTCGGCCTGCGAAATGCGCCGCTCTTCGAACACGAGTTTTTTGATGGCGGCTAACGAATTGCCGAGGTTCGCGATCCCGACTTGCAGGCCGGAGACGAAATCGTATTTCGAGCCGCCCGCTTTGATGGTGAGGCCGCGCTTCAGGCAATCATCCACAAACGCGGAGCAGAGAATATCCGGCGCTTCTTCTTCCAGCACGGTATCAATCGCGGTGTCAATCGCGACGCCGACTTTCGTGTAATAGGCGACTTGCTGCCGCCACGCCCGCAGCACGTCGTCGAATGTGGCAAAATCAGTCA
>CAZMEO010000320.1:0-4506 GCA_964565315.1 uncultured Candidatus Moduliflexus sp.
GCGCTGCGGCCTGTTTGATGATATGCGGATGAAAGAGATTCATAGGCGTATTTTACGTTGTACCGCCGACGTCCTCGTCGGCTTCGTGAATATACCGACGAGGACGTCGGCGGTACGGCTGTTATGTATTCGTGATGTGATAACACGTTTACCAGAGAATCATGTTTCACGCAAGAAATTTTTTGAATCCCGCCAGGGCTGTTACGTTCTCATATTCTCAGAGCAATCCCTGTTCGCCCTGAGCCTGTCGAAGGGAAGATCATAAAGACGCACAGCCGCGCGTCTCTACGATATGGATAACATACGCCGTTCGCCCTGAAATGATCCTTGCGGTTACTTATGACTTGACAAAGAACCTGCGTTTTGCATAAGTATGTTGCCAAGATTCGAATTGACTGACAATGCAGCATCGTCGAACCATGAACCTTTACACTCGGAGGAGATTGTATGAAATCACAACGGATACGCTGGAGTCTGATCTTGCTATGCCTGATATTGCTTGTCACTTCTTGTAAAAGTAAAGAAGAACGCGACCGCGCAGCCGCGCAGCAGCATTATAAAAAAGGCGTGGAATTGAAGCAGGCAGGCAAAATCAATGAAGCTGTCATCGAATTAAAAAATGCTATTCAAAAAGACCAAAATTTTGCAAGCGCCTATTATCAATTAGGCGTGGCCTTAATGCAGCAAGAAGACTTCAAACAGGGATACGGCAACCTGATGAAATCGGTCGAACTCTACAAAAACATGACCACCGCCATCAGCGACGCGGCTGAAAAACAGATGATGTTAGACGCCCGGCTGCGCGTGGCAGAACTGTATCTGGCTCAAGCGGCGAAAAGCGGCGATTTTAAGCGGACAGTGTCTGAATTGGAGGATATTCTTGAACTGGATCCGAACATGGCCGGAGCCTACATTTTGCGAGGCCGGGTGAGCCTTGCGCAAGGGTCGCAGGCCAAAGACGACGACAATGCCGATGAAGCCAACGCGAAATTCGACAGCGCCGTCGCCGACGCGAAAAAGGCGCTGGAATTGCAAGCGGAGAACGCCGACGCGCATGTAATTCTCGGCCAGGTGGCGTTATTTCAGGAACAACGCGACGCAGCGCTCCTCGAATTAGAAAAGGCCGTAGAACTCGATCCGAAAAATGTGCAGGCGCATATCGCACTCGCCTCGTTGAATTTTCAGAACGGCGATTTCGATAAAGCGCTGGAACTGTATAAAAAAGCGGCAGAACTTGAACCCAAAAATTTTCAAGCGTTAGCCGGACTTGGTGAAACGTATCTGTCCAAAAACGATTACGATGCCGCGATTAAGGCAGCGGAGACCCTGCTGGCTGCCATCCCGGTTGTGGAAAATCAGGTCGCCCGCGAGCAAATCGGCGCAAAATTCATCATGGGACGCGCCTATTTGATGAAAGCGAATGCCATCGAAGCGGAAAATGCCGAAGAAGCCTCCGCGCTGTACGAAAAGGCGGCGGCTGAATTAGAGCCGGTCGTTGCTGAGGTGTCGGCGCTCCCCGCAGCGAACTACAGCCTCGGCGTGGCCTATTCGAAAATAGGAAAATTCTCGCAGGCGATTGATCAATTTCAGCGCGTGCTTGCTACCAATCCTGAGAACCTCTCAACGCTGCAAAATTTAGCGCTCGCATTTTTTCAGGAAAAACAATACGATGCCGCTATCGAGCAGGCCAAAAAAGCCGCCGCGCTCGACCCCAAGAATCTGGCCGTGCAGAAACTCCTGTTAGACGCCTATTTACGCACGAACAAGGCGGACGAGGCGCAGGCGGTGTTAGCGGCCATTCAGGAGATCAGCCCCGATGATCCAGCGTTGTCCATCAATAAAGCGATCATCGCCCTGCAAGCCAAACAGTATGACGAGGCCGTCAAACAGGCGGAAGCCGCCCTTGCCAGCGGCCAGGAAACCGGATTCACTTATAATATCTTAGGCCGCGCGCAGGCTGGCATCAATCAGTATGAACAGGCGGCGGAATCCTTGAAAAAAGCGATTGAACTCAGCCCGGAACTCGCATCTGCGCGGCTGGGTTTGGCCGATTTATACGTGAAAACGCAGCAATTTGATCTCGCGGAAAAAGAAGCGAATGACATTTTGAATAAACAGCCGGAAGTCGCTGAAGCGCATTTTATTCTCGGCATTGTCGCCATGGGGCGCAATCAGTTAGACGCCGCGAAAATCGCGTTCGAAAAGGCGCTTTCCTTGAAAAAAGATTTTCTGGACGCGCAATATCAGTTGGCGTTGGTTCAGAAAGGTCTGGGCAATGCGGCGGAATCGTTAGCGCTGTTAGAGCAGGTCATTGCCGCTGATCCGGCCAATGTCGCGGCGTTGACGAACCTGACGCTCTGGGCATTTGAGGCAAAAGACTACGCCAAAACTATCGAGGCTGCCGAGAAATTGCGGAACGTTGACGCGAAAAGCGTCGTCGCGCTGAACGTCCTGAGCGCCATGTATGCGCAGATGGGGCGGTTCGATGAGGCGATGGTCATGGTGGATGCCTTAAAGCAGATTCAACCCGACGCGCCGAACGTTGACGCCACGCTGGGCATGATTTATCTTGGAAAACGCGACTATGAGAAAGCGATTGAAGTGTCGCAGCAAGCCATCGCGAAAAGCCCGGATAATCCGACGCCTTATGATACGCTCGGACGCGCCTATGTCGCGAAACAGGATTTGGAGAATGCCGAACAGTCATTTAAAACCGCATTGGAAAAACAACCGGAATTTTATCCGGCGATGCTGGGTTTGGGCAATCTCTACGGCCTTCAACGCAAATATGCCGACGCCTTGCAGCAGTATCAGCAGGCGTTGAAATTGCGCTCCAATTCAGCGGAAGCGATGATCGGCATCGGCGGCGTGTATGCGATGACCGGAAGACCGGCAGAAGCGCTGGCCTCCTTCGAAAACGCGCTGAAAGAATCGCCGAATGCCTCGATTGCGCTGTTTAATGCGGCGGATATTGCCATGCAGATTGGGCAATATGAGAAAACCGTCGAGTATGCGGGACGGATTCTCGAACAGGATGCCCAGAACCCGAATGCCCGCTATTTGTTAGCGCAAGCGTATGCGCTTCAGGGAGAGACGAGCAAGGCGCTTGTTGAACTCGAAGACCTGTCGAAAGCCGAAAACGCTGAAGACGCCGCGCTGCTTGATTTAGGCATTGTTTACTTGCGTCAGGATGCGCAGGAAGACGCGAAAGCGGCGTTCGAGCGCGTGTTGAACAAGAATGCTCAACAAGTGGCCGCCATGCTCGGCGCAGCCATTGCCACGCAGCAAATCGGCGCAAGCGCCGACGCTATCGCCCTGTGTGATCGCGCCATGACCGCGCAGCCGAACAGTCCGATGGTCGCGTTCGTGCTGGGCAATCTGCATATCGCGCAGAACAATTACGAACAGGCCAAAGCCGCGTTTGCGAACGCAGGCGATTTTTATAAAGACCTGCCATTCGACGAAGCGGCGATTGCCGCATATTATGGCGATGAACCCGGCAAAACCGCTGTCATGATGAATACGGCGAACATTTTGCTGGCGCGCGGCTGGGGCAATGAAGCGATCAAGGTCTTGACGGACATTACAGTGCCGAAAACCGTGCGTGAGGGCGTGATGGCGCGTTATGCGCTGGCGAGGGCTTACGCGCTGAACAAAGAGCCTGACAAAGCGATTGCCGAGTTAGAAGCGATTGCTGCGGCGCAGCCTGCGCTGACCGCCGTCTATAAAACGCTGGGCAACCTGTATCAGGAGAAAAAAGACCCGCAAAAATCGGTCGAGGCGTACAAAAAATACACCGACGCCAATCCGACCGACAACTCCGGAAAAATTCAGATGGCGTTAGCCTATGAAACCGCAGACATGCCCGATCAGGCGATTACAGAATACACCGCGTTGCTGCAAGCGATGCCGGATTCCGCGCTGACGAAGAATCAATTGGCGTGGTTATATGCCGAAAAAGGCGAGAATCTGGAAGAAGCGCTGAAATTCGCGCAGGAAGCAGCGCAAGCTCAGCCAGTAGCCGGAATTATTGACACGCTCGGCTGGGTCTATTTCAAGCGCGGCGAATTTGATAACGCGATTGCGCAATTCAAAAAAGCCGCGGAAATGAGCCCGTTACAGCCGACAATTCGGTATCATCTGGCAATGGTGTACGCGGAAAAAGGCGAGAAGAATTTAGCGCTGCAAGAATTGGAAACCGCGTTGTCGTTCTCGGCGGATTTCAAGGAAGCCGCCGACGCGAAAGCGCTTCAGGAGAAGTTGAAACAGCAATAACTCCCCAAAGCAAGACCTCACAGGTTTCCAACACCTGTGAGGTCTGAAGGCCAGGATAACAGTTTTTTGAGTTTGACGAAAAAAAGCTTGACAAGAATGTTACGGTGAATAGGTTGTGCCTCAACAGATTGACGCAGAAGCGTTCCCCGGTAGCTCAGTCGGTAGAGCGGTTGGCTGTTAACCAATTGGTCGCTGGTTCGAGTCCGGCCCGGGGAGCCAGTTTATAAAAGG